>JAEWZB010000032.1 GCA_023395515.1 Bacillota bacterium | reverse complement strand
TCTCAACACTGTTCCCATCTGTTTCGAGAAATCCCTTTATGAATTGCTCCAGAAGTTTCTCTGAGTTTCCCGATTTACCTCTTGGAGATCCATTAATTATTGATAATCGCATTGACTGCCTCCTCTACCGATGAATCTGTAAATTTCATGAATTTTAAAGAGCTCTGCATATTCAGTGCCGCTCTCTTGAATATGTCGTGTATTATCTCGATGTCCTCATTATCTGTATCTTCCATTTTCTCCAGGAGCAGTGATAGTGCCGGATATTTTTCATATCTCATCATGTGGTGTACCTCACCGCCGAAGTCCTCAAGGTACGGGTGAAGGAGAGGTATAATCCTGTCAAGTGCGTTTTTCGTAAGGGCGGATGGATAGCCCATGATTATTGGTGAGGAGAGTACCACAATGTCTGATGTTATAATCTCTCTGCAGATGGTATCACCATCATCTTTGAACACGCAGAGACCAGGTGTCTTTACCCAGCAATTGAAACATCCCCTGCATGGAGAGTATTCCATGTCGCGGAGTATAAGCTCTTTCGCGCTATGGCCATCTGCTGTAAGTAAATCTATTGCCGATCGAATATAGCTGTTTATTCCGGAATCGCTGCCGCTCCCGTTTACAAAAAGAATCTTCATTTTCTTTCCCCCTTGGATTTTTTAACCTATGATTAAATCGCGTGGGTTATTTAATCAGATCTCATAGATATGTTACCACAAACATTCTTAGGTGTTGATAAATTTGGTAGCATGAACACAGCATCCGCCCCCAAGCAAAAGGCTGCTGCCATAATCTAGCCCTCCAATCATAAAAGGAATTCGTGAGTTGCTCTAAAACAAAACTTTAAAAACTGATTATCGTTTTTGGCTGCAAATCTACATTCATGTTCCAGAAGTGTGCATTTCCTGTCGATAACCGGAAAACAATCAATTCCGGATGATCCGCATTGAGACCAACCCCCTCCAAAAAGGCTCTGTCTTTCATAACCTTTTGTTTTAATTCCAGGTCTTCTAAAAATTCTACTTGGCCACTTACACGCATCATCGTACCCAGCCCTTTACCAGGTTCATAAAATGCCGCTTCAATTTGGGGATTTTTCAGCAACTGTTGATGGAAATCTTTACCTCCGTGGGTTTGGAAGTAGAAGCCGCTTTCATCGGCAAACCACATTCCGATAGGTCTCACTCGAGGTTGGTCACCTTCACAGGTAGCGATCCAGGCCAGGTGGGTTTTGTTAGCAAATTCAATACAATCTTTAAAATCCATTATAATTCCTCCTTCATCTTGTCATTTCCTTTATGTTTATACTTCATATCCGTTTTTAACGAAGCTACACAGGAAAGATATTACGCGTTAATTTTTATAATTTGATAAGGACTGCTTTCCTTTTTCACCTGCTCCAGCAACTGCCGGGCATGCCCCAAGGTCTTTCCCACTGCTGCCTTCACCGTTATACCATCAATTTCTACATCCAGTTCTTCTATATTACTGCCTATTTCCCAAACAACAGGGTTCAGCAGCCGCTTCACATCTGGTTCCAACGAAGATATAATACCCAAATAGTTATGATCTATGGGGTGTATCTTTTCGAGATTGACCCCGGTTCTCAAAAAGATGCGATGAAGTTCTCTGGCATTGAGCACATAGTCGACACTGCCATTTTTCGTAGCTTCTCCCTCATTATCATGGTTCGAGGTAATCGAAATCGCAACAATTTTCTTTGATGCTTCCGGTTCTAGGGCTTCCCGCCAATTTTCACTGACCAGCTTTCCAAATTGCTGCTGGGACGAATCGTAATAGAACATTTTATCTGCCAAAGATGGAAAATAACGGTTCACAAAGAGGCAGGCTGCATAGCTGCTGGTTATGATGACCGGCCGCTCACTTTTAGAGGCGTTTTCTGCCAGGTATTGTGCTGCCATCTCCTGTCCGCGGCTCAGTGCAACATCGTCTGTAACCACATAATTCACCCCGATTTTCTTAAGGCCGGCAGCCACATGGCGTATATCCAGTTGCCAACGTTTCATATTGGAAAGCTTGGCCAGTTCCTCAAGAACATCTTCCGCGACTTGTGCGATCGTGGTTGTGGTGTAGGAATGAGTATGATAAAGCAGCTCATCTTTTTGTTCCAGCATATGAATGGCTCCGGTTGGACAAACCTCCACACACCGTCCGCATAAGACACAGGGGCTTTCAGCCAGCGGTTTTCCCATAGCCGGCATAACCTTTATATCTGCGCCACGGTTGACTATACTCAAGGCATAAACTGTCTGCACCTTATTACAAACCTCGACACAGTGCCGGCACATAATGCATTTATTGGGATTACGCACAACACATCCGGTAGAGGTATCAATTGGATAAAGATCCGGCTCTATCCTGTAAGGCAGAACATCTACCTCATATTCACGCGCTAAAGCCTGCAGTTCACAAAAGCCATCCCGTACACAATCACAGAAGAAGCACATTTCGCAAAAGGCGGGATCTAAATCAGTACACTTACTACTGCCAATGCGTAAGCAGTGATGGCAATCCACACTGTGCCGGGATAGCAGGAGCTCCAAAGTATTTTTACGGGATTGACGTACAGCCGGTGAATCAGTGTAGATCACCATTCCTTCAGTTACTTTGGCGGCACAAGCCGTTTGAAAGGTACGGCTTCCCTCCACCTCCACCACACACATGCGACAATTGGCAGTGGGCTCCAGTTCTTTCAGAAAGCAGAGGGTAGGAATTTTTATCCCCGCGGAGGCAGCCGCATCAAGAATGGTACAACCCGGCGTAGCCTCTACAGCTTGGTTATTAATCATAATATTGACGTTGCTCATGCTTACACACCTCCCGTTACTTTCAACTTGCTCTTAAAATCATCCGGGAACAAGCTCATGGCACTACTGATAGCTACAGTAGCTGATTGACCCAGAGCGCAGAAGCAAGATTTACACATATATTCGGATAAGATTCTGATTTGGTGCAAATCGGCTTGAACTCCTTCACCCTCGGCAACCCTCTTAATTAGTTCCGCCATCCGCAAGGTGCCTTCGCGGCAAGGGGCACATTTGCCGCAGGATTCGTGGGCAAAAAACTCCGCCATCCTCACTAGAATATCTACAATATTGTGACTGTCATCCACTACGAGTACAGCACCCGACCCTAATGCGCCCCCTGCTTGACTCATTGATTCAAAGTCCGCCGGTATATCCAAGTTATCGGGGGATATAAAGGCACAGGAACTGCCTCCAACTTGTATGGCCTTTATGGCATGACCATTCGGTATGCCGCCGCCCCAACCATATATGACATTCCGCAAAGTCGTATCAGTAGGGGTTTCAAAACATGCCCGGTTAACCACATTGCCACTTAAAGAAAAAACCTTGGTTCCCGGAAAGTCAGGACTTCCGATACTGCCGAACCACTCTCCTCCCTTGTCCACAATAACAGGAATAGCGGCAAAGGTTTCTACATTATTGACTACGGTGGGCTTCCCGCGCAACCCTTTGACAGTAGGATAGGGCGGCTTAAGTCGCGGTTCACCACGTTTACCTTCCAGCGATTCAATAAGGGCAGTTTCTTCGCCACACACATAAGAGCCGGCTCCGGAAACTACACGGATTTCCACCCCATCACATAATCCCTTACCCCGAGCCTGTCCTATGGCTTGCTTCAGCAAATCAATTATTTCCCGATACTCCCCGCGGCAATATATATAGCATTCTTGGGCACCAATCGCATAAGCACAAATTAGTATGCCTTCAATTACGGTATGAGGGTCATTCTCCATAATAAAACGGTCTTTATAAGTTCCGGGTTCACCTTCATCAGCATTGCAAATAACGTATTTGGGCTGACCTTCCGCCTGAAAAGCCGACCTCCACTTGGAGCCGGTATTAAATCCGGCCCCACCACGGCCACGCAATTTACCCGACTGCTCCAGCATAGTAATAAGTCCTAGAGGCTCCATAGTTTTTGCTTTTTTTAATGCCTCATAGCCTCCGGCCGCCAAGTAATCTTCAATAGATTGAGGATTTATTCTCCCGGCATTACGTAGGGCAACTCTCATTTCCTGATGCATTTACTTAGTCCCCCTTTCCCCACTAGGTCGCGTACTTTTTCAGCATTCATTTGCTTATATAGTATTTTATTGACCAGAAGACTCGGTGAATCCTGGCATTGACCTAAACACTCGACATATTCCAGCTTGTATCGGTTATCGGGAGTAGTCTCACCCATACCGATACCTAAGGTGTCTTCCAACGCTTGAATCACTTTATCCATTCCCGCCACATGACAGGGAGCACTGCGGCACACCTGAATAGTCACTTCCGGAGGGGGAGTAAAACGAACCAGGCTATAGAAGCTGGCACTTTCATATATCCTCCCCGGCGTACATCCAAATTCCCCGGCGAGAACTTCCATAGCTTCCGATGTGACATATCCATCTACATTCTGCAAAACATGCAGAACGTCAAGCAAACTTTCCGGTCTAGACGTTTTGATAATTTCTAAATAATTCTCTTTCACCATCCTCACCTCCTGACCCTAAATGGCTTCTACACTGCAAGGCACATAGCGCCAGAGGGGATTACCAGTTACTGATTCCATATGCTCGGCACTAGTCAGGTGATTTACCCCTATGCCATATGTCTCCCCATTGAAATTAAAACCAAAATGATGGGGAATTAAAACATAGCCCTTACGGGTTTGATAAGTCAATTCAGCTTCGATTTCCACCGAACCGGCCTCAGTTATGACCTTGACCCATTGTCCATCTTCTATACCGAGCTCTTCTGCATCTTCAGGGTTTAATGCCAATGTACACGGATTACGGAACTGATAAGTTTCCGGATTACACATCATACCGTTATGACCGGCATCAGCATGCCTGCCTGCACTCAAGATCAGTGGGAATCTTGGGGTGGGACTGAGTGCCTCCGCTTCCTTTTCCGGTATGACGTTTTTAATATATTCATCCATTACTGCGTTGTATAAGTGAAACTTTTGATCAGGATGGCGAATATTTTTAAAATTATCTTCTATATCATCTAAATCGGTTAATCCAATCACCACACCTTCGGGATGGTCAATAAGCGCTTGAAAAACTTCATCCATCAGAGCCGGTCCCGGTTTGAAACCTGCACGAATGGCAGCTTTTTTGATATTCTTCGGGGCGTTCATGAGTAGCAGCCAAAGTGTGGCCTGGTTTACAGAACCCATAGCCTTGCCCAGAGTTTTAGCGGTAATAACTGGAATCAGCGGCGCGTAGGCTGGATTAGCACTAACAAAGGCAAACATATCAGCTCCAAATTCCAGACGAGTCTTATTTTGCGCCGCCTCCAAAAGTGAATCAGGAATGGGAGGAATAAACCCCATGGCTTCAATAATGCCCAGCCAGGTTTCCGAACTTTCCCAGCGCTCTCCTTCCGGCTCTACTACCGGGTGTCTTAGTTGTCCAAAGGTTTCATGGTATTTGTATTGGAAAATGCTGAAATCATACATTTCATAAGCAGATTTATTAGGCAGGATATAATGCGCGTATTTTGCAGTTTCAGTCATACATATATCAAAGACAACCATCAAATCCAATTTCGAATAGGCTTCTTCCTGAGCTTGAGAATCGGGGTAAGAGCGAGCCGGATTAGTCATGGAGAAAAAAACTGAACGCAAGCGCTCCGGATGGTCGTTATTAATCTCCAATGGAAGCACTCCGGCCGGATAGACACCATTAACCGGGAAACGATCAGTTACAACGGTTTTCCAGATTTTCGGGTCATTCTCATCTTTGGCTTTACCCGACTTGAGAAAAAAGGGATAAATTACCTGGCCGCCCGGCACCAAGAGCATCCCGCATACGCAACTTAAGGTTGCCATTAAGAAACAGGACAAGGTATTGTGGCGTCCCATAAAAATACCCAAATCCTGGTGGACACCCCATTTACGTGTTGTAAGTATCCGGCACAGTTCCCGAATCTGCTCATAGGGAACCCCGGCCACATCACAGGCACCTTCGATATCAAAGTTCTCAAACCAGGGTTTTACCTGTTCAAAGTCGCTGACCCATCTATGAATATAGGCCTGATTTTGCCACCCTTCCCGCAAAATTAGAGCTATCATAGCGCGGAGCAACAGAGCATCAGCTCCCGGCCTGAGAGCCACATGCATATCCGACATACGGGCCGTTTCGGATAAACGGGGATCAACTGTGATGACCATCCGGTGGGGGTCCTCGGAAAATTCCCGGATAGTTTCCCGGGCATTCACCATCTGGTGAGAAACATAAGAATTACTGCCCCAAAGTATTAATACCTCGGTGCGTTCTTCGTCTGGCTCCAGCCAATAATATCCTCCGGTTATTTTGCCATGACTCCAATGCATGCCCATGAATTCAACCCCTACCGGAGTATAATAATATTGTGTGCCTATTAGCCTCCTGAAAGCTGTGGCCATGGCGGCTCCACTATGGGTTGTGGCCAGTGCCTCACCGACAACCGCAGTAGCACGCGGGCCATACTTCTCAATAATCTCCTTCTGCTTGGCTGCAATCTCTTGCAATGCCTGTTCCCATGATATACGCACAAAATCGTTACCCACCCGCTTGAGCGGATAGTTTAAACGGTCTTCATGGTGTTGGAAGTATTTTGCCGCTCTGCCCTTTCGGCAGCAATAATCTTTAGTATGCGGGTTATCAGCATCAGGCCTGACATTAATGATACGATTGTTCTCAATCTCCATTTCCAAGCCGCAGCCCATGGCACACATACCGCAGGCAGTCTTCTTCCACTCAGTCATATACAACCCTCCCTGTTTTAAGTAATCACTAGTACTTGAATAAAAGCCTGGCTACATAACTATGGTTCTTTTATCCCTCCATTTCTTGTTTATTTCTTCTAGTAACTGGCAAAAATAAATAGCTTGCTTAAATGATAACATTATAATAATTTGTTTGTAAATATTACGTTTAAGTATTACTACTGTTCCCACCCACTATTTTCAGCAAAATTAGCGTTATCCAATGATTAAACAGTTTTTTATTTTTAGTTATTTCTTTTTGTTCTTCGTATATTAAGGTAATATTTTAATTAGTAATACGTTACTTTATTACGCGGGATTGGTTTCTATATAGAAGAAAAGTGATTACGGAAAGATTATCAGAGGGAATACCATAATTAATGGCATGAAATTAAAGAACCGTTTTATTCATTCACAACTTTTGTAGGGCGAAGAGTGGGCAGGAAAAATATATTAAAAAAACATGGCCTGCCAGCACTATCCTTTTTATGGGTAGTGCTGGCAGGCCATATTAATGCCGCTACGTGGTTTTACTTAAGCTTAGGCTAGCTCCTGCTATTACTCAATTTCTGCACATCTATCTTTATTGGCCTGAAGCTCCTGCTCCAATTCTGCCATAGTTTGTTCTAACCCGGTAATTGTTCCTTCGGCTAAATGTTTTTTCAAGTAGGGATCAAGCTTAAGCACAATTTTTATAGCTTCTTCGGCAATCCGCCGCCCCTCAGAAGTTAAAAAGATTTGAGTACTGCGCCGATCATTCGGGTCTTCCTGACGTAATACCAATCCTTGTTTAACCAACCGGTCAGTCATACTCGTTACCCCAGGGCTATCAAGTTGGACAGCAGTTGCGATTTCTTTTACATTACTGCCATCATGATCAATAAGATAATATAATACGAATGACTGCCCAAAGGTTATGCCAAGATCCGTATAACAATCATTATAATAGCGGGCTATTCTTCGAGAAATAGCCCCCAGACGAAAACAATAAAAATCCCCTATCCCCTGCATGTTAAACTCCTTTTCATTTATTATGTTATTTATTATATTGTTACCTTTAAATTTGAATTATTCAAGTGACAAGCTATGGCGAAGGCAGAAAGTATTTATATTATATAAGGTATTCAGCACCGAACTCCCCCCTAAGCCTCACCTCTATAGGAAGTGCCAAGGGCAGCTAAGGTCTTGTACCTCCCAGCACCTTCTCTGACCTGACGTAACGAAAAGTCATTAATGAAAAATACCAAGATGTTATGAAAGCCATGTATGCGGAATAAGGTACAAAAGGGAGAAGGTTACACTTCTCACTTTTTAAACTCCTAACACCTGCAACCATAATACAAAGGTAAAGATTGAGGCTATAGTACTTATAACAATAGTAGCATTAGCTAAGTCGGGATCGCCGCCCATGGATTGGGCAACTACATAAGTAACCGCAGCTGAAGGGCATGCTAATAAAATAACGGTTGCTTTTGCTGTTATCGAAGTATCACCCAGGAGTAAGAATGTAATATAAGCTAGTGCCGGTAAAAGTATAATCTTTATCGCCGTACTGCTAGCAATGACTAACCTGCTACCTCGGATTTGGTTAATATTCATAGTAGCACCAATAGCTATTAAGGCTAAAGGTAAAGTTATATCACTAACAATAGCTAAAGTACCATTGATAAACAAAGGTAGCGCAATACCACTTAAGGATACTGCTATACCAGCCAAGCAAGCAATAATTAAGGGATTTAACAGGGTGTCTTTAGTTATGGTACTTAGCTTAAATGATGAAGAACTGGCAGCTCCTAAAGCAACTATGGAAAGAATATTGACTAAAGGAGTAGCAAAAGCTATCACTATTCCTGCCGCAGTTAAACCTTCTTGCCCATACACATATAGACATACAGCCATGCCTATATAACCAATATTTCCTCTAAAGCTGTCCATCACAAAAGTGCCCGTCTGGTGAATATTAAGCTTTAATAACTTAGCTACTATAAATCCCAGAAAAAACACGACCAGGGTTGTGCTTATTAAAACTATTATAGGTATTAAACTAAAGTTTTCTTTAAAGTTAGAGCTGGCAATATTATGAAACAGAAAAACTGGAAAAAAAACATAGAAAATAAGTTGATTTGAGGTTGTTATAAAGCCCTCATTTAACCATCTAGCTTTGTTTAAAATGAAGCCTAACATAATTACTAAAAAAATGGGAAGAATTACGGCAATAATATCTAACATAATTAAATCTCCTACTACATCTTAAGAGTAACTCTTGATTTTTACAGTGAAAACTACTCTTTTCAATTATATCTCAACTTTTGCATTATGGGTTTTTAAACTTAGTTTACTGCCACCTGATTAGTTTTTTCTCCAGATAGGCTACTAGTAAGTACATAACCGTAGCAGCTACAATTAAGAGAATAACACTAGTCATAACTAAGTCTAGTTTAAAAACTTGACTTCCATAGACAATTAAGTAACCTAATCCGGCTTTAGATACTAAAAACTCTCCCATTATTACCCCTACCCAGGAAAGACCTACATTCACTTTAAGTGCAGAGATGCTGTTAGGCATACTAGCAGGCAAAACTACCTTTTTTAAGACGCAAAGCTTGTTAGCTCCGAAAGATTTTAAAAGCTGAATCTTTTCTTTATCTACGGATAAAAATCCATGTAACATAGTGATGATGCTAACGATAATAGAAATAAGCAAAGCCATAGTAATGATAGCCGCTTGACCATTGCCCAGCCAGACAATAAGAATCGGCCCTATAGCTACTTTAGGCAAGGCATTAAGAATTACTAAATATGGTTCAAGTACCTTAGATAAAAAATCTGACCACCAGAGTATTATAGCTATTATTAAGCCTCCTATAGTACCTAGAGTAAAACCTATTACGGTTTCCCAAACCGTAGTTCCTATATGCACATATAATGATCCATTTTGGTGCAGCATCTGCATAGTGGCCAACATGCGTGAAGGTTGACTGGTAATAAAAGGGTCGATGAGCCTCATATTAGCAGCTATTTCCCAGATCAAGAATATGGCTGCTAATAAGATTAATTGGGTAGCTAAGATAAAGGTTTTACGTCTTTTTACGGCTTGAAGATATTGCTTTCTTTCCCGGGAAATATTATTTTGCTTCATTTAGCTCCAACTCCTCCCATATCAAATCGAAATAACTGCGAAACTTTTCATCACTGCGATTTTTTAAGGGGGAAAGACCAGCTTGAGATAATTCGATCTTGTGCACCGCCTTTAATATACTAGGCCTTTTAGACATTACGGCTATACGGTCTGACATGGAGATGGCCTCGGCTATGTCGTGAGTAACAATAACTGCCGTCTTTTTTTCCTGGCGCAATATATTCCACACCTCATCTACTACCATGATCCGGGTTTGATAATCCAGGGCAGAGAAAGCTTCATCCAAGAGCAGAATATCAGGATTAACGGCTAAGGTTCGAATCAGAGCTACTCTTTGGCGCATACCTCCTGATAGCTGATTAGGATAGTGATGAATAAAATCCTTTAACCCATAAGTTTCCAAAAGCCTGATTACATTAGTATAAGCATTTTTTAAATCATGGCCTTGAACTTCCGGCCCTAGCAAGCAATTCTTTAAAACGGTTCTCCATTCAAACAGATGGTCACGTTGAAACATATAACCTATAGTGCCTTTAACATTTATCTGACCATGGGAAGGTTTAACTAAGCCGGCAATTATATTTAAAATCGTAGATTTTCCGCAGCCACTGGGACCAACTATACTTACAAATTCCCCTTTGTAGACTTCTAAATCGAAGCTATGAATGGCTTCTGTTTCCGTTTCTAAGGTTTGAAAAGTCATAGCAATATCTTTTAACCTAAGCTTTAACTCACTCAACTTAATATTCCCCCCTGTCTAAAACAAACGGCAGGAGTCTCTTTTAAGACTGCTGCCGTTATACTTAATAGTAATTAATAGCTATTTTTCAATATCCTCCATAGCTTTTAAAGCAAAATCGCTAGTAATTAAAGCATTAGGGTCAACGGCTTTATCCAGTTCTCCCGCGTCGATTATTATTTTTTGCAGACGATTAAAGGAATCATTATCCATTAACGGGTTAGTCGCCCAACTGCCTTGTTCTTTATAACGCTCTACAACTTTAGTTAATAGTTCAATATCCACTTCGGGGAAAAATGAATGAATTGACAAGGCCACATCTCTAGAGCTATGATTTTGTATCCATAGCTGAGCCTTGTAGACAGCGTTAGTAACTTTTTGGATTATTTCGGGATTTTGTTCCATATAACTTTTTTGCGCCATAAATACTGTATAAGGAAGTTCTCCGCTAGCTACACCTAATGAAGCTACCACATGACCTACCCCTTCTTGTTCCAAGATACTGGCCGTAGGTTCAAAATTAGCCACATAATCTCCAGTGCCCCCGGTAAAGGCTCCCGATGTAGCCGTAAATTGCAGATTAGTAATGATATTTACATCCTCATGGGGGGTTAATCCATGCTCACGCAATACATATTCTAATACCATTTGCGGAACTCCACCCGGCCGGCCTCCGATAATAGTTTTACCCTTAAGATTTTCCCATTTGAAATCAGGCTCCAGACTTCTGCCTACTAAAAAGGAGCCGTCTGTTTTAGTACATTGGGCAAAATTAACTACATAATCGGTCTGACCTTGTTTATAAACATAAATAGTAGCTTCCGGCCCAGCTAGACCTATATCCGCAGAGCCTGACAGCAAGGCGGTCATAACCTTATCCGCCCCTTGGGCTGTAGTTAAGTCAATTTCTAAACCTTCTTCAACAAAAAACCCTTCATTAATAGCCACATATTGTGGAGCATAAAAGATCGAATGTACTACTTCCGATAACCGCACCTTAGTCAGTTCCCCCGATTCGTTGCGGCCTTGAGTACAGCCCGTAATTAAAGTGGCTGTAAACATTAATAAGACTAGCAACACTATACCGCTGTGAACTTTTCTCACTTAATTCCCCTCCTGTTTTAGCTAATATATATTGGTTCTGATGTATTATATTGATATTTGCTTTATACTGTGCCGACTAATTAGAAAAACTTGGCTTGCTTTCAAGTCCCTATATACACCCTACGGGCACTACATATGCTGCCGGTAACCTGTCTTTAGCTGCGCATTTTTAGTAACACTTTAATTCTATTAAGAATAAATAGAATTAAATAAGAAACTGAAAGGTGGATTTTTTAGGTGAGCATAGTTTATTCAACTGGACCAGTTGAAAATGCAGCGGGTAATGCTTCTACCAGCACTTGGGTAAAGGTAATCAATTTAAGTGAAAATCAGGAAATAATGGTTGACATTAAAGTCTATAGGCTAAATGGGCAAAAAACCGAGATAGCTTCTAGTAATTTCACGGTATTTCCCCAATCATCTGATTTTGATGTATTTGAGGTTATAGATGTTTTGCAATATGAAGTGCAAATCAGCGTTAGCAGTGCGGAAAATGCTTTAGTTTCAGTTTGGGGCAAGGATGCCAATGCTGACCTGGTAGCGGCCCATAGATTTGTCCAAAATGAATTAAATATAATAGGAAACTTGCCTAATCAAGTTAATGTTTCCGCACCTGCCCATACCAGAAAGCGCCAAACTCCCCGGAGAAGAGGCAGATAATCATAACTGCACAATTTTTATCCCGGCCGTAAGCCGGAATTTTTTTTACAATACTATCTATAATTCGATATATTGCGAAAATATTATCTAAATACAGACAATAACTGCATTAGAAACAAAGGTACGTAAGTCCTTTTCAATTCATAAATCTAAAAACAAAATAGGAGCTTAGTCACCCTAAGCTATATTGACATATTTCGACAAAGTAAGAATAGTATATATCTTATACTATTCAATATATATCTAAGTTGTATAAATTAAAATATAATATTTGATGAGGTAAGAAGATGTTATTACCAAATAAATTGACCAAATTTCTCTTTAACTCAGAACTAAATCTTTATCATATGATTAGAGTATTTTTCTTACTACTGGTGATTTGTGGTTTTACCTCGTACCTTATTGCCCCCTATTGGTCTCGCCATATTATTCTTTTCCACACTATACTGGAAAGCATTTGTATAGTCGTCACTTTAAGCTGCTTTCTTTTAATATGGAGTAATTATGCCAGAATACCCTTCAATCTAAGATTCTTAGGCTTCTTCTTTTTAACCGTAGCTTGCTTAGATTTTCTCCATATCCTGGCTTTTCCTGGCACGGGATATACCTTAAATGGATATATTGACCTGGGTACAAGATTTTGGGTAGCAGGGCGGATAGTAGAAGCATTGATGCTTTTATTAATTGTTTGTAATTTAATGAATTTTAAAACCAGCCGTTTTAAATCATTTCTAATTACAATTTCCTCCACCGCCTTTATTATTTTATTAGTGGCTTTTTTAGCGCATACCAGGCCTCCATTATTTGTCCTCCACCAAGGTGTATCTTCAACTAAAATAATGTGGGAAAGTATAATTATTTTTATATACTTAGTTATTATGGTTAAAATTTATAAATATCCTAATGACAAAACCCCCTTCTCCTATTACTACATTTTCTTTGGACTGCCTTTTGCCATCTATGCAGAAATCTGTTTAATTATGTATATAGATCTATCATCATTTTTTATGTTATTAGGTCATCTGTTTAAGCTGGTTTTTTATTATTACCTTTACAAAGGGGTCTTCGAAGCCTTAGTTGCTTACCCTTATAAAAAAATGTCTGATACTTTTAAGCAAACTAAAGCTATTCTTAATAATCTGCCTTTATGTGTAATTATGTGGGACAAACAAGCTCGGGTGTCTTTTGCTAATACTAAGGCTTTAGAGTTGTTAAAAGCACCGGAAGAAGTTATCTTAAACTCAACCTCATATGATTTAGCTAATCGTCTTTATTTTAATCCCCATAATAAACCTTCAATAAATGGGGTAAACGAGCATATCCTAACGATTAATAATCAGATTAAAGAAATCTACGACTGGACAGGGAATAAATTGAAAATAACAGTTAATATAATCAATATAAATGAAGGCGGTTATATTTGTATTTTCCGGGAAGCTAAACAAGAACAGGAATTAAATAATCTAGAACTTCAAACCCAAGCTATTTTAGATTCAGTACATAGTCTGGTCGTAATCTTAGACGGAAATCAATCTATAACCAATGCTAATTTAGCTTTTATACGCACTACGGAATTGGATTTGGCTGATATTATGGGCAAGACTGTAACTAATTTAATTACCTTATTACAATTTAAGAATACCGGTCTAAAATATGACCGAGATTGTCTGCCCATTTTTGAAGGTACTATAAGAACTTATCAAAGCCATAAACTTAAACATATCTTATATGACATCACACCTGTGCATAATATAGATAACGAAGTAGTCGGTCAGGTGATATGCTCGTTAGATATAACTTCCTTTAAGGAAGAACAACAAAAGCTTTTACAAAAAGAAAAATTAGCTACTATTGGGCAAATGGCAGCAGGTATAGTACATGAAATAAAAAATCCCCTAACTACGATAAAGGGTTTTATCCAAATAATTTCTTCCGCCCGGCTGGAACAGGGAGAGTTAAAAGAATACTTATCATTAATTGAGGAATCAAGCAATGAAGTCAATCGTGTAGTCATGGATTTTCTAGCTTTTTCCAAGCCACGTTCCATTCAACTGCGGCCCAATTCACTTAGTCAAATAATTGAATCCATGCTGCCTTTAATTGAGTCCCATCTTTTTATTAATGGGGTAACCCTTATTTGCCAATTAACCCCACAGGAAAGAAAGGTTAATGTGGATGAGGAGCAGTTAAAGCAAGTTATCCTTAATATGGTTAAAAATAGTGTGGAAGCCTTGGATAATAAGAAAGATGCTATAGTAACTATTTCTACTAACTTAGTTCAAGAGGATAAGTTTATGGTCATAGCCATTTCTGATAATGGAAATGGTATAGACGAAAAGTTCAAAAATCATCTAGGGCAACCTTTTTATACTACTAAGGAAAACGGTACAGGGTTAGGATTAAGTATCTGCTTTAGTATAATAGAAGAACACCGTGGATATATCGAGCTGGAAAGTAACCTAGGTCAGGGAACAACCTTTTTCATTTATCTTCCGGTGATAAATTAATTTTTAAATTGCAAACTGAATACTTCCTTTCTATATGGTACAACCTAATACCGTAAAACAACTAAAAAAAGGAAAGGAGTGTACAACTTGAGTCTTAGTCAAATAGAACTGCAAAATTTACGACATTTAATTGGTTCCCATGAGGTGGCCGAGAAAAAGCTTAATAGTTATGCTGATTCTTGTACAGACCCCCAGGTAAAACAAATGTTTCAACAATCAGCTAAATCCGCTTCTCAAACTAGACAAAAACTAATGTCATTTTTAGTATAAAGGAGTTGAAAAAGTGAAGAATATGCAAGATAAAGAAATGGTTAATGATATTATGTCCATGGTCAATAGCAGCCTTACCTGTTATGCCGGTTATATAACCGAAACTTCTAATCAGCAGCTAAGACAAACTTTACAACAAATCAGAAATTCTGATGAACAATTCCAGTTCCAGCTTTTCCAAGTGGCGGAACAAAAAGGCTTTTATAAACCGGCCAGCCCAGCTACTTCACAAGAAATTCAACAAGTAAAAAGTCAATTAAGTTCTTAATTTAACCAAGAACTGCCTTGAGCTGCCTTAGGGCAGCTTTTTTATTTAACTATTATTTCAATATCGAATATTTTCAAGTTTAAATTAGTACTAAAGTAATAATTATGTTGTGTTATAATTAAAATTAAGAAATTTATGGCTAATAATGGGGAGGGAATTTTTATGGAACGAAGTTTATTGAATCAAAACATGATCGAGAATCATAATCGGGCTATAAAAGTATTAATTGCCGTATGTGTCATTATTACCCTTGCAACTATCGGAACTTATACGGCCGGACAGACAAGTGACACCATCACCCCCATGGTAATGATACAGTTCGTGGCCTTTTGGGTTTTTACGGTAATTGCAACTTGGTTTATCATCAGACAAAATCCTACCGCTATTTGGACTAAGTGGCTGATGGTTTTGGTTTCTTTTACTATTGTTATGACCTGCCGGGTTATATCCCCCGCGATTGAAACGGTTAATATGCTCTATTTAGTAATAATCTTTTCCTTGTTTTATTTTGATATTAAACTAACCGTATTCACATGTTTCTTATGCATTTTAGGCGACATAGTTTTGTGGCAATCCCTTCCTTTTCTAAAAGTCTCCTCCAATGCTTTAGCTATCCGTTATACTAGCTTTATTTTTACTTCCATCGCTTCAGCAATGGGAGCCAAAGCTACCGAGCAATTAATCCTGCTGGCTTCTGACCGGGAAGAAAAAGCCCAAGAATTTTGTACCACCTTAAGAAATGAAGCCGGAATTATTAATACCAATTCTGCCGATTTATCAATAACTTCTCATAATTTACAAAAAGGTGCGCAAAAAACCCATGAAGCATTTGCCCAGATTAATCACAATATAGATGAAATAGCTACCACCAGCCAGGAACAAGCTCTATTTACCGAAAAGACTTCCGGGATTATTGAAGAAATGCTAAAAGCTTTACGGAGTATTGGTAGTGGCATTAATCAAATGAGTCAAATGTCAACTGATTTTATATACATAGTTGAAGAAGGCCGTACTGCCATGAAAAATCAAACCCAAACCTTGGAAACGACCTTAGAGGCTAATGAGGATACTACTTCAGCCATAAAACAACTTAATGAACAATCAACTCAAATTGGACAAATTGTAGCTACTATTTCTAATATAGCTGACCAAACCGGTATGTTAGCCTTAAATGCTGCCATCGAAGCAGCCCGGGCCGGTGAAGCTGGTAAAGGTTTTGCAGTCGTCGCGGAACAGGTACGGAAATTAGCCGACGATTCCGCTAAAGCGGCCTCTAATATTAATCAGATTATTAAATTAGTCGAAACTAATACCCATGATACTACTGCTAAAATTGAACAAACCAGCCATGCTTTTGCTGCACAAGCCGAAGCAGTAAGAAGTAGTTATGAATTATTTGATAAGATAGATAAACAGGCCGGAATAATAGATACTACCGTACAGGAAATATCAGCTACAGTTGAAGAACTACTTGCTTCGGGAGATGAGATAGGCAATTCCATAGGATATGTTTCTACCGGTGCCCAACAACTGGCGGCTTCTACCCAAGAAGTAAGTGCTATCGCCAGTGAACAGCTAAATATGTTGGAAACAACGAATAGCTTAATCCAAAACCTATTACAAATGTCTGAACAGCTCAAGAAGCAGGCGCAAAATATGAGTGAGGCTGAGACCGTAAGGTGTGAAGCGTGAAGTGTTAGGCGTGGTTAGTCCCTTACTCCTTACTAATAGGCTTCCCTCCATCACAAGTGTGCGGGGTTAAGGATAAGACTTAAGGTAAAAACATCAAACGGCATTACGTAAAGGCGGGAAAGATGCAACTTTCCCGCCTTTATTAATAATTAAGAATTAATATCGTTACTAATTATTTCTCATATTTTCCACTAAAGCCATATCGGGAGTAAACATTTTTTTATAAGATAGTCCAATAATAATCAGGCATCCTATAGCAACTGCTGCCGAAATCATAATCAAAACTACAAACTGATAGCGAACTGCAGATTGGGGATCCATTCCGGCTAAAATTTGCCCGGTCATCATGCCGGGTAAACTTACTAAACCTACTACCATTAAGGTATTTAAAGTAGGCGTCATGCCAGCTTTCATAGCATTGCGCACCTGTTCTTGAACTGCCTCCCAAGGGGTGGCACCTAAGCATAATAATTGCTCAACTTCATCTGCCTGGGAATAAACTTCACTAAACATCCTATCTAAAGCAAGGGCGATGCCATTCATGGAACTGCCTAAAATCATACCAAAAATGGGGATCATTACCCGAGGTGAATACCAAGGCTCCGGGGCTATGATTAAAACTACTACTATACTGCCTATTAAAAAAGTACTGGCAGCTAAAGCTATAAAAGCAATAAATTCTGTATTTTTAGGAGCTCTAGATATTCTTTTCGCAGACTCCCGGCTAGCTACCCCGCACATCAGCAAAATTAAAATTAAAATTACTAATAAGTTATTAAGCTCGAAAACAAAAGTTAATACATAACCTATTAAAGTTAGCTGTAAAAACGCCCGCACTGTCCCCCATAGTAATGACTTAAGCAAACCTAATTTTAAAAGTGCTGACACTAATCCAGTTATTAGGACTAAGCTTACACTTAATAATAATTGTCCATTAGAAATTACCACATATCCACTATTACTCATTCGTATGCCTCCGGGAAGCAATATTAAGAATAGTGTAATTATCCAGGTAGTTTAGGTCTTCTTCACTATGTGAAACCATTATAATCCCGCCCTGGTTATTAATTGACCATTGGTTTAAAAACTGCATAGTCACTTTTCTGCTATCTTGGTCTAAATAGGCAGATGGCTCATCTAACAATAATACTAAAGGCTCAATCAAAACTGCCCTTAGTAAAGCTATACGCGCCTTTTCTCCCCCAGACAGGGTTTTAGCCGGTTGGTTAAGCAGCTCTTTATCCAGCCCTAAGTAATCTAAATAGTCGCTAATTTTGTTTAGTTCGGGCAGGCTTCTCTTTTCCCCTACCATTTTAATTTTAAAAGGCAATAATAGATTATCTTCCCCAGTGCCTTCAAACATAACCGGCTGTTGAGAAACGTAATGCACATTAAGCCGCCATTCATTAGCCGGATAAGTATTCCAGTCCTTTCCATTCAGAAAAACTGAACCCCCATCTGCTTTAATGAGCCGGGCCAATATTTTAAGCAAAGTAGATTTACCTGCTCCTGAAGGGCCATGGATAACTAGTATAGAACCGGGAGAAATATGGCCTGATTCTTTAATAAATCTGCCATTTTCCTTAAATGCATAATAAATATCTTGAAAAGATAACAGCTCTTTCACGCTACCTCCGCTTTTACTTAGAAACAGGTACCCGCGGTCTCCTATGTTCTTCATTAGTCACTTGGTGCCATCCTGGTTTGAAGTAAGCCAAAGCATTATAGACTTCATCTACCTTATTCATAGGTACCTCGATAAAAGTAAAATCATCTTCTACTTCTATATCTCCAATTTGTTTTTCAGTTACGGTAGTATTAGTCAGAATATA
>JAEWZB010000015.1 GCA_023395515.1 Bacillota bacterium | reverse complement strand
GCCGGTAAGGTGCAAAAGGTATATCAAGAGGACAAGTATGCATTATCCAATACTACCAGTGATATTGAAAACTCCTTTGTAGCTATTGATGACTTTATAAATAATAGTGAAAATCCCCAGGAACAGCTAGTTTATTTTCTAAATACTACTAATCAGGAGAGCCGGTTTGAACTTAATCTGTCTACGACCAGATTAGCCGATTATTTAATAGGTATTGAACCGGAAGATATGCTTTTATTGCAAGAAACTTCTTACAATATTGCCAAAGGGTTAATGAATAAGCCTATTACTGAAGAGGCTTTACCGGATGTTTACGAGCAAGCTGACCAGCAGATTAATAGTATTCCTTATACTTTAGAAGCTAAAGAAGTAATTAAAATAATGACTATTAACACTATAAGGCCTAATCTTATTTTTAATAGGGAGGCTACGGATAAGGCGATTAGAGAGGCGATTGATGCTGTTCAACCCGTACAAAAGACGGTTAAGGCCGGAGAAATTATTGTACGGGAGGGAGACCGGGTTACCCTGGAGCAGATTTCTATTCTGGAACAGCTAGGTATTCAAAGAAGTAAGAGTTACCCCTTAACCCTGGTGGGAGCCGCAATTTTTGTCTTACTTACTTTTTGGATAATAATAGAGTTCTTGCGCCGTTATTATAAGGAAATTTTTCAAAATGACAGTCAAATGCTGCTGATTGGACTAGTCTTTATTATTATAATGCTGGTATCGCGGTTTTTAACCGTTATAAAAATTGGCGATCAGCCGGAACTTAATGCTTTGATGGGATATTTAGCTCCGGTAGCTGCAGGTTCTATGCTTTTGGCTATATTATTAGATAGCCGCTTAGCATTTTTTATAACCAGCATTATGGCCATATATGTAGGCTTGTTAACTAATGGGAACCAACTGTTTTATGCTATTACCGCCTTTGTAGGAGGTTCAGTAGGTATATTCCAAGTTTACCGGGTTAATCAGACTTCAGATTTAGCCAAATCTGCTTTATATGTGGCATTAGCTAATATTGCAACTATAATTACCTTATCATTTATCGGTGGTACAATTTCTTTGCATGTTTTATTAGTGGGAGCTCTTATTGGCGCCGTAAACGGCATTTTATCGGCGATATTGATGATTGGTGCTCTGCCTTATTTAGAAACGGCCTTTTCCATAACCAGCATGATAAAACTTTTGGAATTATCTAATCCGAATCATTATTTATTAAAACGGGAATTATTAGAAGCACCAGGCACTTATCACCATAGTTTAATGGTAGGTAATCTAGCGGAAGCATCTGCGGAAGCTATCGGGGCTAATCCTTTATTAGTAAGGGTAGGCTCTTATTATCATGATATAGGCAAAATTAAGCGGCCGGAATATTTTGTGGAAAATCAAAGAGGACTGGAGAATCCTCATGAAAAGATAGCCCCGGCTCTTAGCGCTTTAATTATAACTTCCCATGTTAAAGAAGGAGTAGAATTAGCCCGGGAGGCCCATTTGCCCCAAGTAATTATTGATTTTATTGAACAGCACCATGGTACAAGCTTAGCTAAATATTTCTATAGCCGGGCCTTGGAAGAAGATGAAGAAGGCAAAATTAGTGAAGATAGCTTCCGCTATGAGGGACCTAAACCCCAGAGTAAAGAAGTGGCCTTAGTTATGTTGGCTGATTCGGTAGAAGCAGCAGTCCGGTCATTAAAAGAGCCTACGGCAGAAAAGATTGAAAACATGGTGGATAAAATAATAAAGGATAAGCTAAATGATGGTCAATTAGAATTATGTGATTTAACCTTTAAAGATCTCCATATTATTTCCGAGTCTTTTTGTAATGTATTAGAAGGCATTTATCATAAGCGTATAGAATATCCTGAAATTATTGTGAAAGAGCTTGAAAAAAGGAGAGAAAGCTATGGAGACCATGATAATAAACCAGCAAAATAAAGTTAATTATACTAAGGATTTGCAGCAAGTAATTACTAATGTCACTAAAACGGTGGCGAAATTAGGGAAATTACCTAAAAACACTGAAGTTAGTATTTTAATTGTAGATAATAGTTATATTCAGGAGCTAAATTTCATTTATCGCGGTTTGAATCAGCCTACTGATGTACTTTCTTTTGCCATGAATGAATTGGCTGAGGATGAACCGGATTTTGAGTTTACCGGGGAAATAAATGTATTAGGTGATATTGTTATATCTTTAGAACAAGCCCTGCAACAAAGCCAGGAATATAATCATAGTTTAGAAAGAGAGTTGGGTTATCTTGTGGCTCATGGTATGTTACACTTGTTAGGTTATGATCATGAAACTACTGACGAACAAAAGGCCATGAGGGATTTGGAAGAAAAAATTATGCAGGCAGTCAAATTAGAAAGGTAAAGTTATGAAATCGCGTAATTTGCTGGAAAGTTTTTTCTATGCCTTTTCGGGAGTATTTTATGGTTTTTTTAGTGAGCGGAATTTAAAAGTACATTTACTGGCTGGACTTTTAGCCGTAAGTCTGGCATATTACTACGAGATAAACAGAATTGAATGGGCTTTACTGTTATTCACTATATTTTTAGTATTTATTGCAGAGACTATTAATACCGCCATAGAAAAAACTATT
Source organism: Bacillota bacterium (assembly GCA_023395515.1). Classification (GTDB taxonomy): domain Bacteria; phylum Bacillota; class Syntrophomonadia; order Syntrophomonadales; family Syntrophomonadaceae; genus JAAYRQ01. The sequence continues at coordinate 19,889 of JAEWZB010000015.1, read as the reverse complement.
GATCTGGTAACTGATGAATATCATCCTTTAGCTAAAAATGCTAAAAATCTTGCGGCTGGAGCAGTATTATTAAGTGCTATTAACGCAATTATAATGGGGATTATTATTTTCGGACCTTATTTATTTAATTAATTTTCTATTATAAATATTTAATTAAGAATCATTTTCACAAACATATTATGGGGAGGACATTATGAAAAATATTCCCGAACTAATAGCTATAGCTCGCGAAGCTCAGTCTTATGCTTATGCTCCTTATTCGAAATATAATGTTGGTGCGGCACTATTAACAACTGCAGGTAATATTTATAGTGGTTCTAATATAGAGAACTCTTCCTATGGATTAACGGTCTGTGCTGAACGCATTGCCGTTTTTAAGGCGGTAACTGCAGGAGAAAAAAACTTTGATACTATGGTTATAACTGCCTCAGGCTCAGGGTATCCTTATCCATGCGGAGCTTGTTTGCAGGTTTTAGCCGAATTTTCCCCGGAGATGGAAGTAATCGTAGTAGATGAGCAAGATAATGTGGAAGAGTTTAGGTTAAAAGCAATGCTGCCTCAAATTTTTCTTCTAAACCAACAGGAGGGGTAATATAAGTGAAATCGGGTTTTATTAGTATAGTGGGTAGGCCTAATGTGGGAAAATCCACTTTGATGAATATGGTAATAGGAAGAAAAGTAGCTATAGTATCAGATAAACCCCAAACTACCCGTAACCGGATTCAGGGCATATATACTAATCCTGAAGGACAAATAATTTTTGTTGATACTCCCGGTATCCATAAACCTAAACATTTATTAGGGGAATATATGGTCAAGGTATCGACTCGCAGCTTGGATGAGGTAGATCTGATTTATTACATGACTGATGTTACCAGACCGTTTGGCGGCGGGGAAAAGTTTATTATAGACCAGCTTAAGGAGTCGCCGGTTCCGGTATTCTTATTAGTTAATAAGATTGATTTGGTAAAAGAAGCAGTAATTAATGATTTTATTGCCGATTTTAATAGTCACATGAATTTTGCCGAGATTATACCTATGTCGGCGGCTTTGGGAACTAATATTCCCTTATTAATTGAAAAAACTTTTAATTATTTACCGGATGGGCCCTTATATTATCCGGAAGATGATTATACCGACCAGCCCGTATCTTTTATTGTGGCTGAACTTATCCGGGAAAAGGTATTAGTCTTGACCAGAGATGAAGTTCCGCATTCTATAGCCGTAGAAATTGAAGAATTTAAAAATAAATCTAAAGGTAAGGTGTATTTACGAGCCGTTATTTATACGGAAAGGGACTCGCAAAAAGGTATTATCATAGGTAAAGAAGGGCAAATGCTAAAAGCTATCGGGGAAGAGGCCCGCAAAGATATTGAAATTATGCTGGAATCCTCGGTTTATCTAGACTTATGGGTTAAAGTTAAGAAAAACTGGCGTGATAGTGAAAAGAACCTGCAGCAGCTTGGTTTCAGACTGTAGAGGCAGCAGAAGATGATAGCATCATACTTAGATAGTACTAATTTAAAAAGTGATAGTTCTTACCAGGATATAGTTAAATTATGTAATGAGGCTAAGTTTCATAAAATGGCGGCGGTTTGTATCTTGCCCCACCGGGTTAAGCTAGCCTACAGTTTGCTTAATGATAGTGAAGTTAAAGTATGTACGGTCATTGGTTTTCCCCTGGGAGCAGAAGTTGTAGCTACTAAAGTTTTTGCGGCCCGGCAGGCTTTAAGGGATGGCGCCGCTGAATTAGACTTAGTTATAAATATTGGGGCAGTTAAAGATGGTAATTATAATTTAGTAGCAGAGGAAGTAAGAGCAGTTCTAGATTTGAAAAAGGAATATGCTTTTACTTTAAAAGTAATTGTGGAAACCGCTCTTTTAAGTAATAAGGAATTAATCAACTTAACGGCCCTGCTAAGCCATGTAAAATGTGACTTTATTAAAACCTCCACCGGGTTTGCGGCCCGGGGGGTTAGTATCGAAGATATAAGGGTGATAAATGCTCATAAATCGAAAGATCTAAAAATTAAAGCCAGCGGGGGCATAAAAACCCGGGATTTTGCCCGGCAATTGCTGGAATTAGGAGTGGACCGCATCGGCACCAGCAGTGCGGTAAGTATAATTGAGGAGATCGGTGAAGGGGAGGACTAGGAGATAGTCCTTCTTATGCTATTAAAAAGATTATTATTAGGGGTAATTATTATAGCCGTTTATGTAAATTGGCTGATCTATTATCCCTCCGACAGTATAAAAAAATTAGGAGCTAATCAGGCTATTGATTTTTACGCTCATCTCATATCACCCCAAGCCCCGGTTAAGTTAGTGCATAATCCGGGTTTAAGGGATATCAGTATTGATAATGATTCCTTAAATATTAAAGCAGTTTTGCCGGGTACTAAACCTGGGGCTGCCACGGTAGATCTTTTCCTGGCTAGTCAAGCCCAAGTAATTATTGAATGTTCAGAACTGGATAGCTGGCATACTTCTGAATCAGGACGCCCCTATTTGCATAAAATCAGAGAACAAGGTTACCGGGTAGTTATTTTTGATGGCGGTCATCATTTGCCTACCTTAGGTTTGGAGCCGGATTTAATCATAATGCCGGTTATGAATGGGTACGTTTTGCATAGCTATATGTTAGACGGCATTAAAACGGAAAAAGTGGTAGATATTATTGAGGAAATTAATGCCCCTATAGTTGCAGCCCAAGTATCAAGATGGTATTTAGTGAAAAATGAAAAATCTCTCATTGCCATTACTGATAAGGCCCTTAAAAAGGCTGGTCCGGCCACCAGGTCTGATGAAACTTTAATCCCGAAGAGCAATAATAAAATGAGTAAATATAATAATACTATCTTAGCTTACATAGATAAAACCTACAGCCAGGATATTAATTTATTTTTTAAGAACCTTAAGCAACTGGGCATAGCCGAAGTTAATAAGGTTTATCTGGCTTTTGATTACCGGTGGATTAGTGTAGATGATGCTGATGAATATGTTAATAAGCTAAGTGAGCTAAGTAAGCTTAAAGTGGAAAAAGTAAATGAACCGGTTAAAGTAAGTAATAGTTTTTGGGGTGGATTACTCAGTGTACTCGAAAAGCAGAAGTATAATCATTAAAAATATGGACTTTAGGGATGCTGATAAGCTGGTCACATTATTTTCGGAAAAAGAGGGAAAAATAAGGGCAATTGCTAAAGGTATAAAAAAACCTAACAGCAGCTTAAGAGCTTGTGTGCAGCCTTTTGCCCATTCTTTTTTATTTTTTAGCTCCGGACGGGAACTAGGTATAATTACCCAAGGTCAAGTTTTAGACTTTTACAGTTATATAAGAGATGATATTAACCTAAGTCTTAATATTACCTATTTAATGGAATTATTAGATAAGTCTTTACTGGAAAATGTACCTTTTCCCAGGCTTTATCAAACTACCTTGCAAGTGCTGGATACTTTAAACCAGGCTGATGCTGCTTATAACCCTTTAATATTCAGATATTATGAAATGGCTTTATTAAAAGAACTAGGTTACAAGCCGGTGGTGGAACGTTGTGTAATTTGTGGTAAATCTGATGGAGATATTAATTATTTAAGTATTAGTGAAGGTGGCACGGTTTGCACAGTATGCAGCCCGCAATCCGGGCATAATTTAACTGTATCAAAAGAGAGCCTGGCTATATTAAAATTATTAGCTGCGGCTAATATTACTACCTTAACCAGGGTTAAAGCTAGTGCCAATACTTTAAAACAAATTGAATTGATTTTGGAAAGATATCTGGAATACCATCTGGAACGAAAATTTAAAGTTAAGGATACTATAAAAAGGTTGAAAAAGAGATTATCCGTTCCTAATTGACAAGGATATTCCCTCTTGTGTAAACTAAGGATGCTATTGTAACTAAATATGGAAAAGCGATGAAGAAGAATAGTAAAAAGGTATTTTCTTAACAGAGAGCCGGATGAGCTGGAACCCGGCAGGAAACCCTTTGGAAGGCACTTCGGAGTTATCAGGAGGAACACCTTGGGTAAGGCTAGTAAAACCTGAATTTTTTAAGGTGGGCTTTAAAACTTTAAAGCCAATCAGGGTGGAACCGCGGGTAGACTCGTCCCTGTCTTTGTACAGAGGCGGGTTTTTTTGTTTTTATGGGGCGGCCTTGGATCGCCCGCAGGTGGATAAGATATTTTTAAGGGGGCTTGTTATAGTGAATTTTCAGGACATAATTTTGAATTTGCAAAATTACTGGGCTAAGCAAGGGTGTATAATCCAGCAGCCTTATGATGTGGAAAAAGGTGCCGGGACTATGAATCCGGCTACGGCTTTGCGGACTTTAGGACCCGAGCCTTGGAATGTAGCCTATGTAGAGCCTTCCAGAAGGCCGACTGACGGTCGGTATGGAGATAACCCCAATCGTTTGCAGCATTATTATCAATATCAGGTTATTTTAAAGCCTTCCCCGGATAATGTTATTGATTTATATTTAGACAGCTTAAAAGCTTTAGGTATTGATCCTGAGCAACATGATATCAGATTTGTAGAAGATAATTGGGAATCACCAACCTTAGGAGCTTGGGGTCTAGGCTGGGAAGTATGGCTGGATGGAATGGAGATTACTCAATTTACCTATTTCCAGCAATGTGGAGGCTTTGACTGTTACCCGGTAAGCGCCGAGATTACTTATGGTTTAGAACGCATAGCTATGTATATTCAAAACAAGGAAAGTGTTTATGATATAGAATGGGTGGATGGAATCAGTTATGCTGATGTACATCATCAAGGTGAAGTAGATTATTCTACTTATAATTTTGAAGTAGCTGATATTAATACTCTGACTACCATGTTTAACCTTTGTGAACAGGAAGCTATACAAGTAGCCAAAAAGCAATTAGTTCTTCCGGCTTATGATTATGTATTGAAATGTTCCCATTTATTTAACCTGTTAGATGCCCGGGGGGCTATTAGTGTCACCGAACGAACCGGTTATATTGGCCGGGTCCGGAATCTGGCCCGAATGGTAGCCTATGAATATTTGGAGCAGCGTAAAAGGCTTAATTATCCTTTATTAAAGGATGAAGCCTTAAGGCAGGAATTATTAGCTGGTGAGGAGGAACCTTTAAATGGCTAAAGATTTACTATTAGAAATTGGAGTGGAAGAATTACCTTCCGGTTATATGGCGGGAGTAATTAGTGAACTTAAAAATAGTGCCGGTTCCATGCTGAAGGATGCCCGGATCATTTCCAGTAACATAGAAGTTTATGCCACCCCTAGAAGGTTGGTAGTATATATTAAAGATGTAGCAGAAAAACAAGAGGATGCTATTATAGAAAACCGGGGTCCTAAAAAGGCTATCGCCTTTGATGAACAAGGTCAGCCTAGTAAAGCTACTTTAGGTTTTGCTAAGGCACAAGGGGTAGAGGTCAGTGATTTGGAAATCCGTGAGGTAGCCGGGATAGAATACTTATTTGCGGTAAAAACCGAAAAAGGAGATATGACTATTAAGGTTTTGCCCGAGCTCCTGAGTAAGTTGATTAACCATATTGCTTTTCCTAAATCTATGCGTTGGGGCCATTATCACTTGCGGTTTGCCCGGCCGATCAGATGGATTCTGGCTCTATATGACCAAGAGCCGCTTAACTTTGCAGTAGAAAATATTCATAGCTCTAATCATACTTATGGACATAGATTTTTATCCACCGGGTTATTAGAAGTTAAAGATGTTAGTTCCTACTTTGCCATCTTAAAAGAAAATTATGTAATTCTTGACCAGCATAAGCGCAAAGAATTAATCTGGGAACAAGTTGTAGAGGTGGCAGCCAAAGTGGGCGGCATTCCTATGGAAAACCATGATTTACTGGAAGAAGTTACTTATTTAGTAGAATATCCTACTGCTTTTTATGGGGAGTTTTCTCCTTCATATTTAGAGGTTCCGGTAGAAGTTTTAACTACTAGTATGATCGAGCATCAGAGATATTTCCCGGTTTTTAATCCTCAAGGAGAATTATTGAATGGGTTTATAGGGATAAGAAATGGAACTGACTTCAGTATCGAGGTAGTTAAAGCCGGTAATGAAAGGGTTTTAAAAGCTAGATTAGAGGATGCCCTTTTCTTTTGGAAGGAAGATACTAAGACTTCCTTAGCAGCAATGGCAGATAAATTGGAAAATGTACTATTCCACGAGAAATTAGGCAGCATAGCCGACAAAGTAAAACGCCTGGAAAACTCAGCCTTATATATAGGCCGGCTTTATGGATTAAGTACGGCTGAACAGCTTAGTTCAGCAGCCAGGCTGTGCAAGGCTGATTTAGTAAGTAATATGGTATATGAATTCCCCGAATTGCAAGGGATAATGGGCAGATATTACGCAATTAAAAATGGCCAAGATCAGGAAGTAGCCGAGGCCATATTTGAGCATTATTTACCCAGGTTTGCCGGGGATATCCTTCCCCAGACTAATACTGGTCTGGTATTAAGTATAGCTGAAAAGATTGATAATATTGTGGGTTGTTTTGCTATAGGCATAAAGCCCACCGGCTCTCAAGACCCCTATGCTCTGAGAAGGCAAGCCATAGGATTAGTAAATATTTTGTTAGAAAATCAACTGCAACTAGATTTGCCGGATATTTTAAGTCAGGCATATCAAACTCTGACTTCGGTAAACTTAAGTAATGATAGAGAAAATACGGTGAGTGAAGTATATGATTTTATATTGCAAAGGCTTAGGGGATTAATGTTAGAAGATGGTATGACTTATGATGTTATAGATGCAGTTCTAGCTGTACCAAATAATAATATTAATGAAATAGTTAAAAAAATCAAGTTCTTGCAAGAATTCAAAAACGCGGCTATTTTCCCTGATTTTATGGTGGTATTTAACCGGGCCAATAACTTATCTAAAAAATGGGAAGAAATTGATTTTGAAGCCGGCTCTTTGGTAGACCCCAGTGAAATTTTACTATATAAAGCCTTTAATAGTGAAAAAGATAAAGTCATGAGTTTATTGGCAGCCGGTGCTTATAAAGAAGGCTTGGAAACCATTGCTCAACTAAGACCTAATATAGATGAATTTTTTTCCGCGGTAATGGTTATGGTGGATGATGAAAAATTGAAAACTGCCCGATTAGGCTTACTTAAGGCTATCGCGAGGTTATGTATGCAGTTTGCTGACTTTAATAAAATTGTTAGCTGAAAATTTTTCAACTAACAGGATTTTTTTAAATGATATAGTATATATAATTGAGTGATTATTAACCCAAAAAGTATAGCATAATTGGGTGGTGAAAAATGATTGAGTTAACAGATAGACAGGGAAAGATCCTAGATATTGTAAAAAACCATGGTCCCATAACTGGCGAAAATATTGCTGAATATTTGCAAGTAACCAGGGCTACCTTGCGGCCTGACTTAGCCGTTTTGACTATGTCCGGTTTCCTGGAAGCCAAACCTCGGGTTGGTTATACTTATCGTTCTGATGGGGTAGAAAATAAGATAAAAAAAATCTTAAACCAATACCGGGTCAAGGATATTCAGTCGTTACCAGTCGTAGTAAAGGAAACTTGCAGTATTTATGATGCTATTGTTACTTTATTTTTGGAAGATACGGGTAGTATATTTGTAGTTAGTGAAGATAACTACCTAACCGGTATAGTTTCCAGAAAGGATTTTCTCAAGACAACTTTAGGGAATGCCGATATTCATAAAGTTCCGGTTAGTGTCATAATGACCAGGATGCCCAATATTATAACTACTACCATGGATGAAATGGTAGTTGATGCAGTGAGAAAAGTAGTGGAACATGAAGTAGACAGTTTACCGGTAGTAAAATGTTTCATTGCTGAAGATGGGGAAGAAAAGCTGGAAGTGGTGGGGAAAATCACTAAAACTACTTTAGCGCGGCTCTTCTTAGATTTGGCTTGTACGAAAAACGAGGGGGTTTAGCTATGACTAATCATTTACCCGGTATTTACATTGTATCTGATTCTATTGGTGAGACTGCTGAAATGGTAGTAAGGGCTGCTGCCAGCCAATTTAATTCAGGTACTATGGAAATTCGCCGTGTACCTAATATTGCGGATTTGGATACCTTGGAAGAAGTTGTACATCAGGCTGCGGCAAGTGAATTTATAATTGCCTATACTTTAGTAGTAGATGAACTGGCTGAGCATCTTAAACTTAAAGCTGCGGAAGCTGGGGTGGTATGTATTGATGTTTTAGGTCCTCTGATTGATGCCCTAAAATCAGTTAGCCAGATCGAACCTAAAAAAGAGCCGGGGTTACTTAGAAAGTTAGATGAAATGTACTATCGCCGGGTGGAAGCGGTAGAATTTGCGGTAAGATATGATGATGGTAAAGACCCGCGGGGCATAAATATGGCGGATATAGTTTTAGTGGGAGTATCCAGAACTTCTAAAACTCCCTTATCTATGTATTTAGCCCATAAGAGAATTAAGGTAGCTAATGTGCCACTAGTTCCGGAAGTGAATCCTCCCGAGGAGCTTTTTAAAGCCGAAAAGGGCAAAGTTATTGGTCTTACCTTAAAACCTGATTTACTATACCATATAAGAACTGAACGTTTAAAAACTTTAGGTTTAAAAGGGCAAGCCAATTATGCTAATGAGCATAGAATTTTAGAAGAACTGGAATTTGCCCAGGAGATTATGAAGAGGCTGGGATGCCCGGTAATAGATGTGACTAACAAAGCTGTAGAGGAGACAGCTAGTAGAGTTTTGGAAATATACTATAGGAGGTTAAGCAATGTCTAGTAAATATGTCTATTCCTTTGAAGAAGGCCATTCTGATATGCGCTTGCTATTAGGAGGAAAGGGAGCGAATCTGGCCGAGATGAGCCGTATTGGACTTCCTGTGCCTCCGGGTTTTACTATTACTACCGAAGCTTGTAACGCCTTTTTGGAATCAGAAAATAATTTTCCTAATGATATGTTAGAACAGGTATTTGCTGCTTTAACCATATTGGAAGGAAAAACCGATAAAGTATTTGGTGACAAAAACAACCCCCTCTTAGTATCAGTTCGGTCCGGGGCCGCAGTGTCAATGCCGGGGATGATGGATACTATCCTTAATCTGGGCCTTAATGATGAATCAGTTAAAGGGTTGGCTGATTTAACCGGTGATACCAGGTTCGCCTATGACTGCTATAGAAGATTTATTCAAATGTTTAGTAATGTAGTTTTAGACATAGACCATTCTTTATTTGATGAAGTAGTAGAAAAACATAAAAGAAAGCTTAGTTTGATTTTTGATTATGAAATACCGGCGGAAGAGCTAAAATCTATTATTGAAGAATACAAAGTAATTGTTACTCATGAAAAACAATTTGCTTTCCCCCAAGATGTTAAAGAACAATTAACTATGGCCATTCAAGCCGTATTTAGTTCCTGGAATAATCAAAGAGCTATTGTTTATAGGAAGTTAAACAAGATAGACGATAAATTAGGCACGGCGGTTAATATTCAGTCTATGGCTTTCGGTAACATGGGGCAAGATTGCGGAACTGGGGTAGCCTTTACCCGTAACCCCTCCACCGGAGATAAAGAATTATATGGAGAGTTTTTAGTTAATGCCCAAGGTGAGGATGTAGTAGCCGGAATTAGAACTCCCATGCCTATATCTAAGTTGAAGGCAGAACTTCCCGCGGTTTATGAACAGTTTATAGATACTTGCACCAAGTTGGAAAATCATTATCGTGATATGCAAGATATTGAGTTTACCGTAGAAAAAAGCCGGCTATATATGCTGCAAACCCGAAACGGTAAGCGCACGACTAAAGCAGCCGTAAAAATCGCCGTAGATATGTTTAATGAAGGCATCATAAGTAAGGAAGAAGCCCTGTTAAGGGTAGATCCGGAACAGATTGACCAGTTGCTCCATCGGCAAATTGATACTAGTGTAAAGCTGGAAGCAATTGCTAAAGGCTTGCCGGCTTCACCTGGTGCTGCTTGTGGCAAGGTTCTTTTTGACGCGGACCAGGCTGAAAAACTAGGAGAACTAGGGGAAGAAGTAGTTTTAGTCCGTAACGAAACAACCCCCGATGATATTCATGGTATAATCCATGCTCAAGGAGTATTGACTTCCCGCGGAGGTATGACTTCTCATGCGGCAGTGGTGGCCAGAGGTATGGGTAAACCTTGTGTTTGCGGTTGTGAATCAATTAAGATCAATATGGCTAATAAAGAATTTGCGGTTAATGGCATAGTAGTTAAAGAAGGGGACATTATAACCATCGATGGGGCTACCGGTAATGTAATGATAGGTGAAGTACCTATGATAGAACCGACCTTATCTGATGACTTTGAAACCTTACTAAAATGGGCTAATGAAACTAAGGCCTTAGCAGTAAGAGCTAATGCCGATAGTCCCCATGATGCTCTAAAGGCTCGTGAATTTGGCGCCGAAGGCATTGGACTGTGCCGTACTGAACATATGTTTATGGCCTTAGACAGGTTACCTATTGTGCAGGAAATGATATTAGCCGAAACTATAGAAGAACGGGAAATAGCTCTGGCTAAACTGCTGCCGGTGCAAAGGGATGATTTCTACGGAATCTTAAAGGCTATGGCTCCTTTCCCGGTAACCATCAGATTATTAGACCCGCCTTTACATGAATTTTTGCCCGAACATACTGCTTTAGTTCTGGAAGTAGAGCAACTCAGAAATAGTAATGCTAATCAAAAGTTAATTCTGGAAAAAGAAGAACTGTTGGCGAAAATGCATAAATTAGCCGAGAAGAATCCCATGCTGGGACATAGAGGCTGCCGTTTAGGTATAACTTATCCCGAAATATACCGGATGCAAGCCCGGGCTATATTTGAAGCTATGGTTTTACTCCAAAAAGAAAATATTGCCACATTTGTAGAAATTGAAATTCCCTTAGTTATGGATTTAAGTGAACTATCTCTGCTAAAACTGGAGATAGAAGATGTATATGAACAAATTAAAAAGGAAACTAATTTGGAATTAGATTACGCTATAGGTACTATGATTGAACTGCCCAGAGCCTGTATGATGGCCGACGAAATTGCTAAAGAAGCTGAATTTTTCTCCTTTGGTACTAATGATTTAACTCAGACTACATTAGGTTTTAGCCGTGATGATGCGGAAGGCAAATTCATTCCCGTTTACTTAGATAAAAAAATTCTTAAAGATAATCCCTTTGCGGTTCTGGATCAGGTAGGGGTAGGAAGTCTAATGAAGATTGCCGCCCAAAAAGCCCGTTCCACTAAACCGGATATTTTATTAGGTATATGCGGAGAACATGGCGGAGAACCTAGTTCCATTGAATTTTGCCATAAGATAGGCTTAGGCTATGTAAGCTGCTCTCCTTACCGTATTCCGATTGCCCGGCTGGCAGCAGCCCAGGCGGCGGTTAAGAATAAAGGTTAATACGAAATAAAATCTTAAATAAATATAAAAACAGGGTATTGTCAATTAATTGGCAATACCCTGTTTTTATTCTTTACAGCATGGACCGTATGTTATGATTAGTAGGATAATGGTGAGCAAGGGTTATTACTATTATAGGTGATTACCTCTTTACATAGGTTTAATTTAGTCAAAATAAAATGGAGTGTCTGTTATGAAGGTGTATAGTTGGAAAACATTAATCGTTACGATTATTGCGGCCATTTACATTATTATATGGAAGTTTGAAGATGTGATGGCAGGAGAAGTGGATGCGGTTATTTTTATGATATTTATGGGCTACCTCATTATCAAGGGGTTTTGGGCGTCGTTTACTAAAGAAGGATTTGAAGAGGATGAGCGAAGAGCGGCGAGTATTAAGAGGATTTATAGGAAACTTTTTGGCCCTTGGGCTGTGATTGCTCCATGGGGGCATGTCATCCTAATTCTTCTATCATTGGCAACGGTTAAGCTTTTACCTTCTCAATTGTGGCTTTCAGTTCTTCTTCTTATGGGAGGTTTAGTGTATGCTCTGGTGTGTGTCGGATTAGTGCGAAAGCATATGAGGTTGGAAAAAGAGATTGCGAAAGAAAAGGGTGGAGAGTTATAAATAATCTTGAATAACTTGTGTTTTTAATTACTGCATATTAATAGAAAAATATGCAGCCAAGATTTTTGCTGGGAGTAGAATAGATGAAAAAAAGTATTAAGACTACCATAATAATTTTAGTAATTATTCTTATCATTGTGTGGATTGTATCAAAAATGCCGTTTGCGACTAATATAAATCAGACCATAACTGCAGAAAAATATGTGAACGGAGCGGCAGTTGAAGAAACTTCAGTATTTATCAATGGCGTAAGAAGCAATTATCTGTTTAGTGATAAACAGTATTATGAAGGACAGTTTATTATTGAAAGTTACGAAATAACTGGTCGTGAAGGCATGAAAGCAAATATAGAATGGTATAAGGACTATGAAGACTCAGATGTACAACGCATCCTTTATTTTCAAAATGCTTTATTCCCTTCATTAGAAATATGCCATGAGATGCTTATCAACAATGAGATGGATGAATTTGCTATGGGTTTTAAGGATGGTACAGTTATATCTACCTCAGATGAAATGTTTGAAAACTATATAAAAAATTATATGAAAGATTAAATCCAGCAGGTGCAATGGAGACGGTTTGTGATTAAAGTACGATTTGAAACAAAAAGTGTTCCATAATGCGAAAAAATAAGATTGGTCTAAGGAAGGTTCAAAACAATGAAAAGATATTTAATGTCCGGTCTGGTATTAGTATTTATATTCTTGGCTGTAAGCCCCAGCGGTTTTGCTAGCGTGGCCCCAGTTGACGGTGCTGCTCCTCCGTTGCAGGTGCAATTAAACGGCTCCATAGTAGTGGATATTCCCTCTTATATGAGTGTGATCGAAGGCCAGGTCATGGTACCATTACGGTGGTCTGCCGATTTACTGGGGGCCTCTTCAGTAAAATGGAATGTCGCCACCCGCATGATAACTATTATAGAAAGCCGGAATGAACTCAGCGATAGTAAAGTCGAGTATACGCTCACTTTTCCGGAAATCGCCTCCGGTCAGACCTATGCCATGGCAACCGAAAAAATGGTAGTGGAGAAGCTTCATGATAACGGCCGGGAAGGATGGTTTATAAGCGAATTATTACAATCCAGCGGCTATGGGATTATTGAAGGTGATGCTTCATTAATGGAGTCCAAATACAGCAATTTTGACGAAGATGGCCAAATTGAAACGGTACAAATCATGGCCAATATTGATAATAGTAAGTGGGAACTGGTCGTGAAAAAAGACGGGGCAGGGGCTGCGGTAGAAATATTCCCAGGGAATGATAAGGGTTTTGGTGCTTCCATCCTTGCAATTGGTCATATCATTGGGGAGGGCAGCATAGATTTTCTGCTGGTAAGCGATTATAGGAGCATGCCCTTCGGCGGATGCGGCTATGAGCTATATAGCTTTAAGGATGGAACATTTATCCAGATTGATCTTTCCAACATTACTAAGGGCACGCCTTTCACCATAAATGTGGATGAAAACAAGCAAACAGCACAGATTACAGTCAACGGTGCCGTTACGATGGTACCACTTTCAGACTGGGATATACAGGGTTATAAGCTGTACGGAAATGAATTTTGCCAGAATTTCTTTATCGGAATGAACCTGCAAAGCGTGCCGGGAGAAGTGCTGCCAGAGTTGGTTACTACCGAGGTAATTGCTGCAACTCTGCCACATCACTTGACCTATCTGCATAACACCTACAGGTATGTCGATGGAGTCTGGAGAATTGAAAAAACCGCTTTTTCAGATCTGCCTTAGCATAAGCCAGACGGCGGACCGCATAAACTAAAGTAATGCGCGGAAACGGGCGACCAAAGTACGCTCCTGCATATTGATATAGTGATGTTGTAAGGGAGACCTGTGGTCTCCTGCGTATTATGCATCTACCCAGGCGGCGATAAAAAGTAAGTAATTACCTGAACAAATAATATTAATTATATAGGATGTGCCATTCCAACCAAATCGTTGCTGGCACTTCCTCTTTTTTATTGAGGCTATGTTTTTTAAAAAATCTTTATAAAACTTTGAGACTTTTTGAATAAATAAATCGTGTTATATATGAGGAGGTGAGTTAATGGAGGACAATTTTCTATTGCCTGCAGATGATGAATTAGCTGAATTTTATCAGAGAAATGTAAGCAACAGAAATTACCCATTCCCATCTTATTGAGGAAAATGGAATGCAATGTGTAGAGGTTCATTTTGAGCGTCCAACCGAAGACGGCTTTGATGTGGCAAGATGTATTTTACCAACTTATACATGGATCAAACGTGAAGGGTTTACTGATAAGGAAATTGACAAGCTGGGAAAATTTTTGCATTGTAATGCGCATTTGTTATATAAATATGCTGCCAGCGGAGGGATAAAAATTGCCTAGTCTGTTTCGCATTGGTTCTTATTTAGTATTTTTCTGGTCAAATGAAAATTTTGAACCAATATTTTATGATATGCGAGGAGTAGAAGAATCACTTTAAGGTAAATGAGATTAAATTCTATTGTTAATAAAAGGGTTTAAAAAGTTCCATAATGTGAAAAACGGTGATCGAAGCAGGAAAACTTTATATGATAAAGTCTTAGGTGAAGAAAGGGTATTGTCCTCAAATGATTTTAGAGGACAATACCCTTTTTACTTGCTGCCTAAACTATCGTAAGGTTATGAAAAGTTTAAAGAGGGTGGATGAAAAACCTTTGAGTTTACATTGATGAGTAGTGCCAGTAATTAGGTTGCCAGGTTATACATTGACATCTATCTATATGTAGGGATATAATAACATAGATAGTCATCTATATGATTGTTTTGCGAAAGAAGGTGCTAAGGTGGAAAATAAATATAGGGATTATGCTTTGTTTATGAAAGCTCTCTCAGATGAAACAAGGGTTAAGATATTTCATATGCTTTCTCAGGGTGAGCTTTGTGCTTGTAATATTTTAGATGAATTTAACATTACACAGCCGACTCTTTCATACCACATGAAAATTTTAAGTGAAAGTGGCCTTGTGCATAGTAGGCGTGATGGAATTTGGATGAAATATACTATTAATAAGGATAGCCTGGAAATACTAAATGAATTTTTAAATGATATTGCTATAAACCTAGAAAACCCAAATAAATGCTTTGAATGCTCTGAAAAATGTTAGAAGATGATCTTTTTAATTACTTAATAATTCAAGATACTAATGGGATTAGGGGCTCGGGGGCCCAGGGGCCCAGGGGCCCAATTGGTAAGAGTGATAAGAATTTGAGGTTATTACCACAGAAATTGAAAAGAAGATTAAGGAGCTTGGAAAGTGGAACTCGACTCAGTTCTTTGTTAAATAATTTAAGGAGTGGTATCGATGGGTGATATAAATAAAACTGATATTAGAAATATTGTTCGTAAAAGTTATGGTAAAATAGCTGACGGCAAGGCAAACGGCGGAGGGTGCTGTAGCGGTGGTATTCAAATAAAAGATTCTACCCAAAAAGTATCAAAAGAAATTGGGTATTCGGATGCAGAAATGTTAAATGTACCAGAAGGCGCTAACATGGGGTTAGGTTGTGGAAATCCTCAACTGATTGCAGAGATAAAAGAAGGTGAAACAGTAATTGACCTTGGGAGCGGAGGAGGATTTGATTGTTTCTTGGCATCAAAAAAGGTAGGTCCTGAGGGATATGTAATTGGAGTAGATATGACTCCTGAAATGGTGAGTAAATCAAGGATTTTATCAAAGAAACATAAATATACGAATGTAGATTTCAGATTAGGTGAAATTGAAAATCTGCCAGTAGCTGATAACACAGCAGATGTAATTATCTCAAATTGTGTAATAAACTTATCCCCTAAAAAACAAAGGGTATATAATGAGGCATACAGGGTATTGCTAAAAGGTGGTAGAGTTGCTATTTCTGATGTAGTCCTAATTAAAGACCTGACAGAAGAAATGAAGCAAGATGAAAAACTTTATTGTGGTTGAGTTGCTGGCGCCTCTTCGGTTGAAGAACTAAAAATATATTTAGAGAGAGCTGGATTTAGTAATATCAATATTGAAACTAAAGAAGTACCTAACGAATATGCTAAAAAATGGGAACATAATTTAAGAGTGGGTGAATATATTATGTCTGCTTCAATAAAGGCAACTAAATTGTTGTAATTTAGTATAAAAACGAACATAGAACTAAATTTCAAATGAGATATTTAGTTCTATTTATTAAAAACACTTGCATTTGTAAAGCTGGATGGAGTAACAATAAAATTTATGATTTGCATAAAGTGTTCCATAATATGAAAAACTTTGATAGGTCTATTATGATAGCGGCAGCCCAGGCGGCGATAAAGCAATAAGGTCCAATTGAAGTCAGGTTAAATAAAAAATTAGAGGGTGTTGTCACTTAATTTTAAAGGGACAGCACCCTATTTTTGTTTAGCAAGTAAATTTCCGTCGAGGCTTTCATGTTCTAATACAATAATAAAATAACCCAATTAGATAATAATTTATTGTAAAACAATAAATTACATGTTAAAGTCATCTTAACACTAAATTAGTGAGGTGCTTTTATGAAACATGGTGATATCCTGGAATATAGAAGTGAAATTATAACTAAAGAATAAAGATGATAAAAGAATTTAAGAGAAGGATTTAAAATTTGGGGTTTTGCATCTTGGGGAACTGGAATTATAACTTTTTTGGTTTCAATACCTATATTGCCCATATAATTATTTTGTGAGGTTATATTTATGTATGATGTTGTAATAGTAGGGGCAGGTCCTGCCGGGTCTACCCTGGCACGATTAATTGGTGACAAATACAAAGTGTTATTAATAGACAAACGGGACCTGGAAAACGAGAATCCCCAAAACCTTGCTCATAAATGCTGCGGAGGACTACTAGCCCCTGATGCTCAGAAAATGATTGCCAAGTTGGGTTTAGGTATACCTAAAGATATTCTAGTTGATCCGCAGCTTTTTGCAGTAAGAGTCATTGATCTAACTAATAATCTGGAAAGTCTGTACCAGAGATTCTATTTTAATATGGATAGAAATAAATTCGATAGATGGCTAGTTTCTATGCTTCCAACTGGAGTTGAGAAAAAGTTTAAATCATTTTTCAAAAACTTTGCTGAAATACCAGGTGGATATGAAATAAGATATATTTATAATGGACAAGAAATATCTGCTAAGGCAAGAGTTATTGTAGGTGCTGATGGAGCTTCTTCCAGGATAAGGAAGGCTATTGGTAAGGAGCCTGATCTTCCTGAAAAGTACATCTCCATTCAGGAATGGTTTGAAAGTACAGATTATATGCCCTATTTCACTGCAATTTTTGATGAAGAAATAAGTGATTTCTACTCTTGGATTATACCAAAGGACAATTATTTATTAGTAGGGGCAGCCCTTAGACCTAGAGAGAATCCGTGGGATAAGTATAATTTATTAAAAACCAAGCTAACTCAGCTAGGTTTTATTTTTGATAACAAAGTAAAAACAGAAGGGGCATATATTTATAGGCCTAGGAAGGTATCACAGCTCTGGGTGGGCCGGGATAGAATAGCCTTGGTGGGTGAATCAGCAGGAGCGATCAGTCCTAGCTCTGCGGAAGGAATCAGCTACGCGCTAAAAAGTTCTTTATACTTAGCCCAGAGTCTTGAAGATGGAATAGAGGGATTTTTAGATAGATATAATCAGAAGATGAAGGATATAAGGCTAAATCTGCTCATTAAAAATCTAAAATCCCCAGCTATGTATAATCCATTTCTTAGACGGTTAGCTATAAAATCAGGACTGCAAAGTATTAAATAGTGATAATGAATTTTCATAGGAGTTTTAAACTATGTTTTCAGATGTAGAAATTAAATTTAAAGAGAAGAAATAAAATTCTATTTATTAAAAGTATTCAATAACTTGCCGCATAACGACTGAGGTAATTTTAAAAGGTTAGAATATAGGGTGCTGGCAGCTAAATTCTGGAGTGATTTTGGGTGCTGACACCCTAATTTTTGTTGCGGTATAATGAACACAGGGAGAACTGAACGACAATCAGCCGCAGTTTGGAGGCCCGATTTTGTGGTGGGAGGAGGCTGGCTCCTATATAGCCTTGTCAGGCCCTCAGTTGAAGAAGGCCGACCTCGTGAAAATAGCCAACTCTATGTCGTCAGCAGATATTTAAAACTATAGTTAAATATTAAGCTTCGTGTTGGAGCAGAGCTAATATACTATTGTTGTTTTAACCGTTACATTATTATAAAATCACGTAAGCATTTTGGAGCATATGTAGATGGATAGTAACAAATGGGACCTTTCATTTAAAAATATTATTTTGCCCCTGGTATTTTGGGGAATATTCTTGGGACTAGGTATTATATTTTCTATAACCTCGGGAGCAATTTTCTATTTATTTAACTTTGGATATATAGGAACCTCAATTGCAATCGGTATTTTCTTGATTCAGGCTTTGCCCAAAAAGCATAAGTCCTGGGGCAGGAGAATCTCTCAGATATTAGTCGGTTGCTATATGCTGTTTTTTCTAGGCTTTTTTAACCGGGAAAATATGCAGATTGAAGGTTTTTTCATGTTGCTGCTGTCAGGAGTGTTTGCCGCAGCGACTATGCATTATTTAATCGCTAAAATTGCCGGGCCGATTATTTTCGGACGGGCATGGTGCAGCTATGCATGCTGGACGGCTATGATTCTTGATGTACTTCCTTATAAAAGATACCCAAAGAATCGCATAAAATATCTGGGAATAGTCAGATACATATACTTCTTTCTTTCCTTAAGCTTGGTCCTGGTTATCTGGTTTATTCTTAAAGACCCGGTGGAACCTCAATCAACCCGGGAGCTTTATTGGCTTATGGGCGGGAATATCTTATTTTATAGTCTAGGAATAATTCTAGCCTATAGATTGCAAGATAACCGGGCCTTTTGTAAATATATATGCCCTATTCCGGTTTTGCAAAAAGTTACCTCTAGATTTTCCGTGCTGAAAATAAAGATTGATCCTGATAAATGCATTGATTGCGGTAAGTGTGAAAAGGTATGTCCCATGGATGTCAAGCTTTTAGAATATAAAAACCATAAGCAAAGAATACTCTCAACCGAGTGCATTTGGTGCAGCACCTGTACTTATGAATGTCCCCATAATGCTATTAGTTCAACAATTGGCTTTGATATGGGCATAAAAGAAAGGTTGAATTATAGGTCAGACGCAATTATACATGACGGCTGTAACCAAAGCATATCAAAATAAGGTTGCTCTATATAACATTTCATATTCAGGAATAAAGGGTATCAGTTAGTGTGATACCCTATTCTCTATTATACTGTTCAAAGAAAATGCTGTGTTGCGTGTTCTGCAATCTGCAATAAAACAGGGATTTGAAGTGCAGACTAAATAACGTGCAGATAAGTATAAAACCTGGAGGCTATTATGAATGAATTATTTTCCATAGGAGAAATTTCTAAACTTTTTAATATAGATGTTCGCCTTCTGCGGCATTACGATAAGATATCTCTGTTAAAGCCTGAACTTGTTAATGAAGAAAACGGTTACCGTTATTATTCCACGCGTCAATTTGAGTGTCTCAATACAATTCATTATCTTCGGTCTTTGAATATGCCTCTGCCTAAAATCCGTGAGTTTTTTGAAAACCGTGATGATAAAAAGATGCTTGAAATTCTTAGGGAGCAAAAACGGCAAGTAGAAGAAGAACGCAAGCAACTGGATCGAATCGAAAGGAAAATTGAACCCAGGTTGCGGCAAATTGAGGATGCAATTCAAAGCGAATTCGATAAAATAGAAGACCTTATTATCAAGGACAGAGAAATAGCGGTATTGAAAAAAGAAATCTCTATTACAGATGACCTGGAACAACCAATACGTGAATTGGCTAAACGCAATTC
>JAEWZB010000123.1 GCA_023395515.1 Bacillota bacterium | reverse complement strand
CCGTCGCCAGACTCCGTATGGGGAAACACCAACTGCTTGTCTCAAGAAAAAAGGGGTACAGAGGCAAAATCACGTCCTGTTCAGTGCCTCTCTCACCTCATCCGTGAGGTTCGCCCCCTTTTTTCTTGAGCCTTCGCAGGGTGTGTCCACCATACTGCGTCAACGGCTTCTCCATGTTTATACATTCAACATGATTAATTAAAGATTAATGTGAAAAAAGGTTAAAGGTTGGAGGTTTATGTTTTGCAGGAAGAAAGATTAGTATCACCCAATAGTATTATGGAAGAAGATTTTGCCGATCAATCTATAAGACCTTTAGTATTAAAAGATTATATTGGACAAGATAAGGTTAAGGAAAATATTAGCATATTTATTTCTGCGGCTAAGGAGCGCCGGGAAGCATTAGATCATGTGCTTTTAAGCGGCCCTCCGGGACTGGGCAAAACTACCTTAGCCACAATTATTGCTAATGAGACTGGTCATCCTATCCGGAAAACTTCGGGACCGGCCATAGAAAGGCCCGGTGACTTAGCCGCCATTATCACTAATCTGGAACCGGGTGAAGTATTATTTATAGATGAAATCCACCGGCTTAACCGGGTAGTGGAAGAAGTACTATATCCGGCTATGGAGGATTTTGCTATTGATATAGTAATAGGCAAAGGACCGGCAGCCCGGACTTTGCGGATAGATTTACCCCCTTTTACTTTAATAGGGGCTACGACCAGACCCGGTTTATTAACTTCGCCTTTGCGGGACAGGTTTGGTATCATGTGCCGATTAGACTTTTATACTCACCAGGATTTAGCGGCCATAATTATAAGGTCGGCTCAAATATTAAATATAGAAATAACCCCAGATGGATCAGAAGAAATAGCCCGGCGCTCCCGGGGTACCCCTAGGATTGCTAATCGGCTCCTAAAAAGGGTTAGAGATTTTGCAGTAGTAAAAGGTAGTGGAATAATAGATATCAGCCTGGCTAAATTAGCTTTAAACAGCTTGGAAATAGATGAATATGGCTTAGATATGGTGGATAGAATGATACTTGATGCTATTATCAGTAAGTTCAAGGGGGGGCCGGTAGGGCTGGAGACTTTAGCGGCGGCGGTTTCGGAAGAAACTGATACTGTCACGGACGTTTATGAACCATATTTATTAAAACTGGGCTTGATTCAAAAAACACCAAGAGGTAGAATTGCTACTGAGCTTGCTGTTAAGCATATGGGTTATAGTATAACTGCTCCGGAATTAAATTTGTTTACCAAGGAATAAAGAGACAATTGAAGGGTGATTTCACTGCAAACAGTTATATTCTCGTTAGTTGGATGTATAAACATTCCGTCGCCAGACTCCGTATGGGGAAACACCAACTGCTTGTCTCAAGAAAAAAGGGGTACAGAGGCAAAATCACGTCCTGTTCAGTGCCTCTCTCACCTCATCCGTGAGGCTCGCCCCCTTTTTTCTTGAGCCTGCGCAGGGTGTATCCTCCATACTACGTCAAACGGCTCCGGCATGTTTATACATCCAACATGATGAGCAAGGTTTTGTAGGAAGTCAAAGGTGAGAAGCATGGAAAAAGTATTACTGCATATATGTTGCGGGCCTTGTGCTACTTATCCGGTAAAAAGCTTGCGGGAAGCAGGTTTTAATGTTATCGGGTATTTTTATAATCCTAATATTCATCCCTTTACTGAATACATGAAAAGAAAAGCAGCTTTGGAACAATTTGCCCAAATTACTGAATTAAAGGTAATATTTGAGGAAAAATATAATCCTATAGAGTATTTTCAAATTATTGCTTATCGTGAACATCAAAGATGCAGGTTTTGCTATCAAATAAGGCTGGAGCAAGCGGCCCATATTGCTAAGAAAGGCAAATTTGATTACTTTACTACTTCTTTACTAGTCAGTAAATATCAAAAACATAGCTGGATTAAAGAGGTAGGGGAAATGGTAGGCTTAAAGTATGGAGTGCCTTTTTTATATAAAGATTTTCGGGAAGGGTTCAAGGATACGGTAGCCATGTCTAAGGAATTAAACCTTTATCGCCAGCAATATTGCGGGTGTTTATATAGTGAAATGGAACGCTATGCGCCTAAAGAATTAGTAAAAGAGATTTTCCCTAAAACCTGAATTTAAGGGGAGTGGTTTTTTGAATGGCCTGGAAGGAATGGCTAAAGCATTAATAGGCATAGGCCTTTTGATTTTAGGGATAGGTCTAATTTTTTTACTTATGTCCAAGGTGGGATTAAGTGGTTTTAAGCTCCCGGGGGATATTTATATTAAGAAAGAAAATTTTACTTTTTTCTTTCCCCTTACTTCATTTCTGTTAATAAGCTTGATCTTAACCTTATTAGTTAATTTTATTTTTAGGAGATAATTAATGCTAAAGGATAAAGTAGATATTTATAGTTTATCTAATTATTGGTTTGAACTGCCGGAAGGATTAATTGCCCGTTATCCTGCTACCCCGCGGGATGCCTCCCGGTTATTAGTATTAGATAAAAAGAATGGTGAATTAAGTGACCGCTATTTTACCGACATATGTGACTATTTGCAAAAAGGTGATACTCTGGTTATTAATGAAACTAAGGTTATACCTGCTAGGCTTTATGGCTTCAAAGATACGGGAGGCCAGGTAGAGGTGTTGCTTTTAAAAAAGGAGCAGGATTATTGGGAAGCGATTGTAAGACCGGCCAAAAGATTAAAGAAAGGTGCTATTGTAAGATTTTTAGACAGTGATACTTATTTGGAAATAACGGCTGAATTAGAAATGGCCGGGGGACGTTTAATCAAGTTGGAAAATTGCCCCGATGAAAATGAGTTTATTAATAAGGTGGGACAGATGCCTTTACCCCCTTACATTAACCGGCCGGCGGATGAAAATGATAAAACTTCTTATCAGACTGTATTTGCTAAAGAGGCCGGTTCGGCTGCTGCTCCTACGGCGGGGCTGCATTTTACCCAAGCATTACTAGATAGGATTACTGCAAAAGGGGTTAATTTAGCTACGGTAGTTTTACATGTGGGTCTGGGTACTTTCAGGCCGGTTAGCAGTCCAGATATTCGTCAGCATAAAATGCATACCGAAAGTTATCAAATGTCTAAAAAGACTGCTGATTTACTTAATGCCACCCGAGAAGAGGGCAAAAGTATAGTGGCGGTAGGAACTACGGTGGTAAGAACTCTGGAGACTATATATTCTAAACAGCAAAAATTTAGCCCCGGTACTGGTGAAACCGATATATTTATTTATCCGGGCTATGAATTTAAAGCTATTGATAAGTTAATTACTAATTTTCATTTACCGGCTTCTTCTTTGTTAATGCTGGTGTCAGCTTTAGCGGGAAGGGATTTTACTATGCAGGCTTATCACCATGCAGTTAAAGAGGAATATCGGTTTTTCAGTTATGGTGATGCCATGCTGATTAAATAGTGGCGGAGGATATCATGTTAGAATTTAAGGTTTTGTTAAAAGATGCAGGTTCTTATGCGAGATTAGGGGAATTAAAAACTTGGCATTCCGTAATTCCTACCCCGGTTTTTATGCCGGTTGGTACTCAAGCTACGGTTAAGTCGCTTACCCCCGAGCAGTTAAAGGAAATAGGCATTGAGATTTTATTATCTAATACCTATCACCTCTACCTGAGACCGGGGGAAAATTTAGTTGCCCAAGCCGGCGGACTACATAGTTTTATGAACTGGAATAGGAGTATACTTACAGATAGTGGAGGTTTTCAGGTATTTAGTTTAAGTAAATTAAGAAAAATAACTGATGAGGGGGTATACTTTAATTCTCATATTGATGGGTCCAAACATTTTTTAACTCCGGAAAAAGTTATGGAAATAGAGCAAAAACTTGGGGCTGATATAGCTATGTGTTTTGATGAATGTACGGCGGTCCCCTCTACTTATGAAGAAGCTAAAATAGCCGCGGAACGCACTACCGCCTGGGCTAAGAGATGTCAAGCCGCTCATCATAGGGAAGACCAAGCTTTATTTGGTATAGTACAAGGCAATATTTATGAAGATTTACGGATTAAAAGTGCTCAGGAATTAGTAGAATTAGATTTTCCGGGTTATGCTATAGGTGGTTTAAGTGTAGGAGAACCGAAAGAAGATATGTATAGAATCCTGGATATAACCCATCAGCTTCTGCCCCAGGAAAAACCCCGGTATCTGATGGGAGTTGGAGCCCCGGAGGATTTAGTGGAGGGAGTTAAACGGGGAGTAGACATGTTTGATTGTGTGCTTCCTACCCGGTTGGCCCGCCATGGAACTGCTTATACGAAACATGGTAAAATAACAGTTCGTAATGCAGCTTATGCTGAGGATTTTAGCCCTATTGATAAGGAGTGCGGGTGTTATGTATGTAAAAATTATACCCGTGCTTATATAAGACATCTGATTAAAGCCGAAGAAATGCTGGCCGCTACGCTTTTAAGCTATCATAATATTTACTTTTTAGCTAAACTAATGGAAAATATAAGAAACGCCATTAAGAATGGTGAGTTTAAAAGCTTTTATGATAGTTTCTATAGTAACTATAAATTTTAACAAGGATTTAGCTAATTCTTAGCGAATTATAATTAAGTTTTGAAAAAATAAGGAGTGATTTAAAAGAATGGATCAAAACAGTTGGTTAACCGTAATAATCTATTTTGGGGTATTCATTTTAATTTTCTGGTTATTTATAATCAGGCCGAGAAAAACTCAGGAAAAGAAACATGCCGATATGGTAGAGACCCTTAAAAAAGGAGAAAAAATAGTAACTATCGGCGGTATTAAAGGAGAAATAGTAAGAGTAAAAGAAGACGCCGTTATTCTTCGCATAGCAGAAAATACGGAAATAGAAATTTTATCTAAAGCTGTTGCTTACAAGGTAGATGAAGATTAATGCTTACGCTTAAAGATGTTAAAGCTAATCCTTTAGTTAAAACTTTTATAGAAAAAGGTAATGAACATTTAGGAGAAATGGGATTTACTGATCATGGCCCTATCCATGTTTCTTTAGTATCCAATTTGTCTAAAGAAATATTGACTAGAATGGGCTATGATAAGCGTTGTGCAGAATTAGCCAGTATTGCAGGCTATATACATGATATTGGTAATGTGATAAGCCGCTCCGGGCATAGTCAAAGTGGAGCTTTAATGGCGGTAGAGATATTAAGCAGAATGGGAATGGAGCCTTCCGAAGTGGCTATTATTGCTGCAGCTATAGGCAATCATGATGAAGGTTACGGACATCCGGTTAATGAGGTGGCAGCCGCCCTTATATTAGCGGATAAATCTCATGTGCATAGAAATAGAGTAAGAAATACTGATGTAGCCACTTTTGATATACATGACAGAGTTAATTATGCGGTAGAACACTCAGTACTTTCCATTGACGAAAATAAAAAAGTAATTACAATGGAATTGGCGATTAATATAAAAATCTGTCCGGTCATGGAATATTTTGAAATATTCTTAAGTCGTATGATTATGTGTCGTAGAGCAGCTAATTTTTTAGGTTGTGAATTTGAACTAATAATCAACGGGGCCAAGCTTTTATAAGTGAAACTTTACTCGGTGTGGTTTTCTTAACCCCCACTGAGTATTAGTTAACCAATCAGAGATGTTGGAAGGAGGACAAAAAAGGTGCAAAAGAATACCAGTATAATGGTTACGGCTATTATTGTAGTAGCCCTTAGCCTACTGGTCTACTTCGTTTATCAGCCCCTGTTAAACAATATTAATCTGGGACTTGACTTAAGAGGCGGACTTAGGGTTGTATTGGAGGCTCAAGAAGTTGAAGGTGAAAAAATAACCGAGGACACCATTCAAAAAGCCGTAGGAATACTACGCAATCGTGTTGATAGTCTGGGAGTAAAAGAGACTACTCTATACCCTCAAGGTGATAAGAGGGTAGTTATCGAGATTGCCGGGGAAGAAGACCCAGAGGCTGCCGTAGATATACTTAAAAATACTGCCCAATTAGAGTTTTGGGATCAGGAAGGTAATGTTTTATTAACCGGGAAAAACCTGAAAGATGCCCAAGCCCGTATGACTCAAAATGGCAGTACCGCAGAGGTAACTATTGAATTTGACAGTGAAGGAACTAAGCTTTTTGCTAAAGCTACTACTGATAATGTTCATAAACCGATTGCCATAGTGATTGATAATGAAGTTATCAGTGCACCTAATGTAAATGAGCCCATAACTACAGGAAGTGCGGTAATAACCGGAAACTTCACGGCTAAGGAAGCTCAAGACTTAGCAGTACTGTTAAGATCCGGGGCTTTGCCGGTTACCTTGCAGGTTATGGAAAAAAGATCAGTGGGACCTTCTCTAGGAGCCGATTCTTTAGAGAAAAGTGTAAAAGCAGGAATTATAGGCATTATTGCTATCCTGGTATTTATGCTGGGCTATTATCGTTTACCGGGATTAGTAGCTACTTTGTCCTTAATTCTATATTCACTTATAGTCTTAGCGGTTATGTGGTTTTTAGGAGCTGTTTTGACCTTGCCGGGCATAGCCGGGCTCGCCTTATCCATAGGTATGGGGGTCGATGCTAACATAATCATTTATGAAAGAATTAAAGAGGAATTAAGGTATGGCAAGACCCTGCATGCGGCCATAGAAGCAGGCTTTAATAGAGCATTCTGGGCTATTTTTGATGCTAATATTACCACCCTGATTACGGCTTTAGTTCTAATGTATTTTGGAACCGGGCCGGTAAAAGGATTTGCAGTTACCCTTTCCATTGGCATAATAGCAAGTTTATTTGTTGCGTTAACATTTACCCGTTACCTTCTGGTTCTATTTGCTAATATAACTAAAAACCAGAAACTATACGGGGTTTAAGGAGGGTAAAATAATGCAAATCATACAAAAGAGAAAATGGTTTTATATAATATCCCTACTGGTAATAATCCCGGGTTTAATCTCCTTATTTGTACAAGGACTTAACTTAGGTATAGATTTTAAAGGTGGTTCTATACTTAATGTAAGAATCGAAGAATCTGTGCAAGCTGCTGATGTAAGAGCGGCTTTAAAGGAATTTAATCTAAGTAATGCCGAAGTGCAAAAAAGCGGTGCTGAGTTTTATATTAGAACCATTGAATTAAATCAGGAACAAAGTAATGAATTACAAAGTGCCCTGAAGGATAAATTTGGGCAGGTGGAATTCTTAAGTGCCGAAAGTGTAGGGGCTGCTATTGGTAATGAGCTAACTAGAAGTGCGTTATTAGCATTATTTATTGCTACCCTGTTAATGCTGGTTTATATAACCTTCAGGTTTGAATGGTCATTTGGAGTAGCCGCGATTATTCCTATTATTCACAATGTATTAATAGTAATAGGGCTGTTTTCCATATTCCAATGGGAGATTGGCAGTTCGTTTATAGCGGCTATATTAACGGTTGTAGGTTATTCCATTAATGATACTATAATCATATTTGACCGGGTACGGGAGAATATGCGCCTAAAACTAAAAGAGGACCGGGAAACTTTATTAAACAAGAGTATAATGCAAACTCTTAACCGTACCATTAACACCGTTTTAACTTCCACCTTTGTGCTTATTGCCTTGCTATTATTTGGCGGAACCACTATCAAGATTTTTATTATGGCGATGTTGATCGGATTTGTTAGTGGAGCCTATTCATCTATTTTCATTGCCAGCCCCATCTGGTATGAAATTAAAAGCCGAGCATCGTAATTTGCTTTGTGGTAATAGAAATGATATAATACAGCGTAAATAATTAGTCAGTCAGGCATATTTGCTGGGCTCACTTGAGCAGCGGAATTCCGTGGGACTTCATAAAATGAAGTCCCTTTTTTTATACTATCAAGAAAGTGTAATAATTTTAATGTTAATAGTATAAGAAAAAATAGATTGGCTAATCTGGGGGGTCACAAAATGGACATCAGAACTAAAGCGGCATGGCTTTCAGTATTAAGTAACAGTGTGCTTATGTTATCTAAGTTTGTTATTGGGATTAGTATTGGTTCCATCAGTGTTATTTCCGAAGGGATACATTCGGCTAATGATTTGTTAGCTTCCTTTATTGCACTTTTCGCGGTGAAGAAATCAGCCGTGCCGCCCGATAAGGAGCACCCTTACGGACATGGTAAGATTGAAAATGTATCAGGTACTATTGAAGCTTTACTGATTTTTATAGCTGCGGCCATGATATTAAATGAAGCCTTTAAAAAGATTACTACCGGGGCTCATGTAGAAGGATTAGGTTGGGGTATAGCGGTTATGGGCGCTTCGGCTCTTATTAACTGGTTAGTTTCGTCACACCTTTTAAAGGTAGGGCGGGAACACGACTCTATTGCTTTGGAAGCGGACGGTATGCACTTAAGGACGGATGTATATACTTCTTTAGGGGTTTTTATAGGATTAGTTCTAATTCATTTTACGGGATGGAACATTATAGATCCTATTGCGGCAATTATCGTGGCTTTACTTATTATTAAAGCCGCCTATGATCTTACCAAAAAAGCCTTTATGCCGCTAGTAGATACGGCCTTGGATTTTGAAAGCATTAAGCGTATTGAAGAAATTCTGGAGGAACAAAGCAACTACTATTTCGAATATCATGATCTGAGAACCAGAAAGGCAGGCCGTGAGTCTCACATAGATTTACATTTAGTAATTAGTCCGGAAAAAAGTATCCAGGAAGCTCATGATTTATGTGATAAGATTGAAGCCCGGATAAATACGGAAATCCCTTATTCCCATGTATTGATACATGTGGAACCACGGGCTAATTCCCCTGAATAAGTTTAGTAATGTATTGGAAAACAGATTAACTAGGTATACAATTTAAGTACAGATTATTAAGGTGGGTGGAGGATAATAGATGCAAGCTTATTTAATAGGGGCCTTATTTTTCCTTTTATCAATTGCGGTTTTTGTTTTTCAGAATACTAATCTAGTAACCGTACATTTTTTAAAGTGGACCTCCCCGGAGATATCACTGGCTGTGGTAGTGATTATTTCTGCTTGTATCGGAGCATTGATAACTTTTCTGACTGATACTTTCCGGCAGTTTAAGATGGCGCGCCGCATAAAAGAATTGACCGAACAAAACCAAAAACTGCAAAAAAAGGTAACCAAGTTGGAAAAAGTACCAGAAGGCGGTACATCTGAAGCTGCTACTACTCAAGACTAGTAACCAAGACAAACACAGGGCAAATCCGGACTTTTGCTAGAGTCCGGATTTTTACTATATATTATTTATAAAGATAAAGGAGAGTGAAGGGTTATTATAATTATGCAAAAATTCTGTCAATTTGGCAATAGATTATTAAAAAAAAAACTGGCTTTAAGCCAGCTATAAAAAAAGAAGATTAATGTATGCTTTTTAATTATGGGATATTGTATTCTAAATGGCAATTAATATGAATATTAATCCTCATTATAGGCAATTGATACTGGAGAGGAAACTTGTTTTTGCCTATATGTATACTTGTATTTATAGGGCAGAATTATTGACCTAGCTATTGTGGAATGTTACAATATACCACGATTTACGGGTAAAGATGTGTAGGAGAGTGAAGATTTTGTATCTGACTGGAACTCTGAAAATAGATAATAAGGGCCATTTAGAAGTTGGGGGTATAGACACTATTGAGTTAGTAAAGGAATATGGAACTCCTTTATGGGTTATTGATGAAAAAGGTTTACGGGAAAGTTGCCGTAGTTTTCAGGAGGCTTTTGCTAAATGGGATAATTGTGAAGTAACTTATGCCAGTAAGTCACTTAGTAATCTTAGCATACTCCGCATCATAGATGAAGAAGGCTTAAGCTTAGATGTAGTTTCCGGGGGAGAATTATATACGGCCTTACAGGCTAATTTCCCGCCGGAACGCATATATTTTCACGGTAATAATAAGAGCTTAGAGGAAATACGTTTAGCCTTAGATTGTGGAGTAGGCCGTTTCATAGTGGATAATTTTTATGAACTAGAGGTCTTAAACGGAATTTGTGCCGAATTGGGCAAGGTACAAGATATTTTATTAAGAATAGCCCCGGGGGTTGAAGCCCATACCCATGAATATATTCAAACCGGCCAGATTGATTCTAAATTCGGTTTTACCCTGCCTGATGGGCAAGCTCTGGAAGGCGCCCTGGCAGCTATAAAGTATCCTAACTTAAACTTAACCGGTGTTCATTGCCATATAGGCTCACAAATATTTGAAATGGACTCCTTTAGACATGCCACCGTACTTATGATGGATTTAATCGGTGAAATTAAAGCTAAAGCCGGCTATGAATGCAGCGAAATAGACGTGGGCGGAGGATTTGGTATTTACTATGTACCGGGTGACCAGCCTGCTCCCCCCGTCCAATGGGCACAAACCGTTATGAATACGGTAAAGGAAAAAAGCTTGGAATATGCCCTTAAACAACCTAAGGTAATTATAGAACCGGGGCGGGCTATTTCCGGTCCGGCCGGTATAACCTTATACACTATAGGGTCGAGCAAAGAGGTTAAAGGGATTCGTAAATATGTAGCAGTGGATGGCGGCATGGCTGACAATCCCCGTCCTGCACTGTATGAAGCGGAATATACCGCCATAATTGCCAATAAGGCTGATGGGGAAAATGCCGAAACAGTCTCTATTGCTGGCAAATGTTGTGAATCAGGGGATATGTTAATATGGAATGCTTTGTTGCCGATAGTGGAACCAGGGGATATTTTAGCAGTTTTCGCTACCGGAGCTTATAACTATTCCATGTCCAGCAACTATAACCGATTACCTAAACCGGCTATGGTTTTAGTCCATGAAGGTAAGTCTGACCTGATAGTTAAGCGGGAAACTTATGAGGATATTCTTAGGAATGATGTTATACCGGAAAGACTTAGGAAATAAGTTTTTAATACTTAAATATAAAAAGGAACGCCGCAACGTTCCTTTTTATATTTAAAATTACTTACCTAGCTTATCATGTATCTCATCAGGTTTAAGCATTTCTCCCTCGGGTTGGGCGAAATATACACATTGGTTTTTGTATAGGGATTCCCAGCCGGCCCACTTAGTAGTATAATCTTTTTCATCCATCCAGTCGGGTATTTGCCGGGAAGCTGCTTGTACGGCGGCTTTTACGGAACCTAAGACTAATTCTCCCACATGAACACATCCATTTTGGCCCATTACTTGTTCTTTAACTAGCCGGTTAAAACCCGGGCCTACTTGGACCCCAATTAATGTTTCCAAGCTTTTAATGCCCTGTTGGCAAATTTCAAAGGGTATTCCCGATGCTTCCACCTTAGCATCGATTATTTTATAAGTTTGATAGTCAAATAAGATATGGGTCTTAAGATCGTGGACATCATCTTTCCATTGCCCTCGCACTTCATAGCCTCGGTTAGGAACTGGATTTACAATATATTTTTCGATTCTTTCATACATAACATAACCCCCAAAATATGTTTGTCAAGAACAATTATAGTAGTTAGTGAAAAAGAAAACAAATTAATTATGGGCGAAAATAATTTATCATGTTGAATGTATAAGTATGTAGGAGCCGTTTGCCGTAGCATGGAGGATACACCCTGTGAAGGCGAAATAAGAAAGGGGGCGAACCCCATGGACGGGGTGAGAGCGACTCTGAACATGGACGTGAATAGGAGTGTACCCCTTTCTTATTGAGCTAAGCAGTTGGTGTATCCCTATGCGAAGGCTGGCGACGAAATATTTATACATTCAACTAATAGTTTTGCCATAATTAAAAGTAAAAATAATAGCTTTTAACCACTTAGTACCATATGCTTATTAGGTGTGATATAATGCACTATAATCTTTATCCGATGACTAATCTGCCCTAAGACCCCCGCCTCTATAAGCGGCGGGTGCCCAAGGGCAGCTAAGTCCCTGGATCCGTGCAACTAAGATTCAAATGGAGTCAAAACTCCACCTGAATCAAGTTTTACTTTATAATTAAGAATAATCGGGGAGAAATAATGGATATTATAACCTCACATAATGCTTTAGATTTTGATGGCTTAGCTTCTATGGTAGCGGCGAATAAGCTTTATCCGGGGGCAGTTAAGGTATTTTCAGGAACCGTATCAAAAAATGTTAAGAAATTCATGGCCCTTTATAAAGATTTACTGTTAGTAAAATCCCCCAAGGATATAAACCTAAACCAGGTAAAGAAAATGATAATAGTTGATACTGCTTCAGCTAACCGTTTAGGTAAGTTAAAAGACTTAGCCCTAAACCCTGATATTGACCGGCATGTGTATGATCATCACCCTCCTTCGGCTGATGATGTATCAGGCAGTATCCGGGAAATTCACATGTTAGGTGCAGCGACTACTATTTTAGTAGAAAAGCTGATAGAAGCGAATCTGGACATTTCGGCTTTTGATGCTACTATTTTAGCTTTAGGCATATATGAAGATACCGGTAGCCTGCAATTTCCTTCTACCACCGGGCGTGATGCGAGAGTGGTAGCTTATTTATTAGAAAAAGGGGCTAACTTAAGTGTAGTGTCTGATTTTATGGAAAGACCTTTTTCCGCTGAACAAAGGCAGCTTTTGCAGGTTTTATTAAATAACGCCAGACATCATAGTATAAAAAACTTGGACATTGTTATATCACATTCTGATAGTGAGGAATTTATACCAGGTCTGGATGTGGTAACCCATAGGTTGTTTGAAGTGGAAAATAGTGATGCGGTTTTTGTAGTCAGCCTTATGGAAGGCAAAGTAAATATAGTAGGCCGCAGCCGCAGTCATGCCATAAAAATAAATGAAGTCTTAAAGGAATTTGGCGGACGGGGACATGATAAAGCTGCTTCGGCAGTGGTGAAAAACCGCTCCCTAGAAGAAGTGGCCGAGACTATCCTCAATAACATGGAAGACAATATTAACTCCGGTCTTACCGCTAGTGATATTATGTCATCTCCGGTAAAAAGTATTCCTATGTCAGTAAGTATGGAAGAAGCAGGACGTATAATGCTTAGATATGGGCATACTGGAATGCCGGTAGTGGACGGGGATAAAATGATCGGAGTTATTTCCCGGCGGGATGTAGATAAAGCTAAAATACATAACTTAGGACACGCACCGATAAAAGGTTTTATGACTAGTGATGTGCAATATGTTTTACCTACTACTCCGGTAGCGCAAATTCAATCCTTGATGGTAGAGCTGGATATAGGCAGATTGCCAGTTTTGGAAGAGGGCAGGTTAATTGGCATAGTATCCAGAACCGATATTTTAAGAACTTTCCATGGTGATGATTATCCTGAAGACCATGAAATACTATATTCTTCTGATGCTATTGATACTAATAATTTCTTAAGCCTGATGAATAAAAGGCTGCCTTCTAATATTAGAGCTGTTTTACAGGCGGCCGGGGAAATTGCGGACGAGATGGGACATTCCATCTATTGTGTCGGTGGTTTTGTACGGGATTTGATTCTTAATGTAGATAATTTTGATATAGATTTTGTAGTAGAAGGTGATGGGGAGGAAGTAGCCCGCCGCCTGGCGGAAAGATTTGCGGGTAAGGCCCGTATTCATGACCGCTTTCGTACGGCTATGGTAGTATTGCCGGATGGCTTTAAAGTAGATGTAGCTACCGCCAGGACTGAATATTATGAGTTCCCGGCGGCTTTGCCCACGGTGGAAAAGTCGTCTATTAGGGAAGATTTATACCGCCGGGATTTTACTATAAATACTTTGGCTATTTGTCTTAATCCTGACCGTTATGGTGATTTACTCGACCATTTTGGCGGTCAAAAGGATATTCAAAATGGCTTGATAAGAATATTATACAATTTTTCCTTTGTGGAAGACCCTACCCGCATCATGCGGGCCATTAGGTTTGAAACCAGATATGGATTTACCATCGAACCAGATACCCTGCGTTTTGCTAAAGATGCCATTGCCCGCAGGTTATTGGGGCAATTATCCTATAAGCGCATTTTGCAGGAGCTCATTATTATATTAAATGAGCAAGATCCAACTCCGGCTCTGCGCCGAATGGTAGAAATAGGAGTTTGGCAATACATTTTACCTGAAGTAAAATTAGAAGAGATTAGTCCGGTTAGGTTAAAACGGGTAGCGGTAGTAGCAGCATGGTTTAAAGAAAGGTATCTTAAAACCGACATTAGAGTATGGTTAATCTATATAATGGTTATCTTATCTCCTTTATCTAAAGAGGAAGTAGACGAAGTAATAAAGCGCTACCATTTTGATAGAAATGCGGAACTGGCTATTAATGATGCTATTAAGGCTCCGGAATTAGTAAAATTTTTCGAGAATAATTTAGATCTTAAGGCCAGTGAGATAGACAAGATTCTTTATAACTGGTCTACCGAGGCTTTGGTATATCTTATGCTAGGCATAAGGGCGGAAAAGGCTTGGGAAAATATAGTTAAATATTTAGACAGTAAAGAAAAAACCCGGGTAAAAATATCTGGAGATGATTTAAAAACCTTAGGGATTAAACCAGGCCCTATTTATCGGGAATTCTTAGATAA
This sequence comes from Bacillota bacterium, assembly GCA_023395515.1. Taxonomy (GTDB): domain Bacteria; phylum Bacillota; class Syntrophomonadia; order Syntrophomonadales; family Syntrophomonadaceae; genus JAAYRQ01. The sequence continues at coordinate 5,958 of JAEWZB010000123.1, read as the reverse complement.
GCTTTATCAGCTTAAATTAGATGGAGAGATAATAAGCAAAGAAGAGGAGATAAATTTAGTTAAAACTTGGCTAAAGGAGGATAATTATGCCATCGATTGTTGATATGTTTATATGGCTGCCCGCCATTTTAATAGCTTTAACCTTTCATGAATATGCTCATGCTTTAGTAGCAGACAGGTTAGGAGATAGTACCCCTTATTATCAAGGGCGTCTTACCCTTAACCCCCTTCCTCACATTGATTGGATGGGCTTTTTAATGTTATTGATTTTCCGATTCGGTTGGGCTAAACCAGTTCAGGTAAATCCCTATAATTTCAAGAATACCGGGGTTAAAAAGGGCATGATGCTAGTTTCATTGGCGGGCCCGGTGATGAATATATTTTTGGCTCTAATCGGAATGATTATTTTAAAAGGTCTTAGCCCCTATCAGCATGATGCTAATGTGGTAATGGCGATTAGATTATTGCAGCCGTTAGTACAAATTAACCTGATTTTAGCTGCTTTCAACTTAATACCAGTACCTCCTTTAGATGGGTCTAAAATTTTAGCCGGTTTACTGCCGGATTCAGGTGCCCAACTTATTTATTCCTTGGAACGGTATGGCCCGCTTTTATTACTGCTGCTGATTTTTACCGGAGCAGTAGGTACCATACTGTTTCCGATTGTAAATCTTTTATATAGCTTGCTGTATATGCTGGTTTTTTAAAGGAGGACATTTATGAGTTATATGGTTGATTTAGAGGCTTTTCATGGCCCTCTGGATCTGCTGTTATATCTAATAGAAAAAAATGAAGTTGACATCTACGATATCCCTATTGCGGATATTACTGACCAATACATTGATTATATAAATGGGTCCGGTGATATTGATTTAGAACAATTAGGAGATTTCCTGATTTTAGCCTCCTATCTGTTAAGCTTAAAATCTAAAATGTTATTGCCTAAGCACGATCTGGAGGAAAAGGGCGAGGAATATGAAATAGATCCCCGGGATGAATTAGTGCAAAGGCTGTTGGAATATAAAAAGTTCAAAGAAGTAGCTAATTATTTAGCCGGGGTTATGCAGGAAGACCATAAAGTGTTTTTTAGGAGTATGGACTATGAAACGGAAGTAAATGAAGTTCTGGTGGCAGAGGTCAGATCATTAGTAAATGCTTATAAAGAAGTGCTTACCAAAATAGCGGTGCAAAACTATAGTTTGGAAATACCGGCTACCGATATAAGTGTAGCAGATAAAATGCAGGACTTATTAGAGCAGTTATATAATAACCCTAAGGGGTTAGTTTTTCAAGATTTATTTAAAGGTCTTAATAGTAAAAGAGAAGCTTTAGCCTATTTTTTAGCTTTACTGGAGCTTATCCGGCTGCAGAAAGTTATGGCAGTGCAAAAAAGCGTTAATGATCAGATAATCATTAATCCAGCAGGTGAATGAAATGATGATGAGAAACGAAATTAAGGGAGCTATAGAGGCCATTTTATTTGTCCGTTCTGAACTGGTGCCTGCTGATGAATTAGTGGAAATCTTAGGAGTACCGCTTTTAGAATTATATGAAATAATCAGGGAGCTTATTGCCGAGTATAATGAAGCCCAAAGAGGAATACAAATAGTAGCAGTAGACCATAGTTATATGATGTGTACCTCGCCAGTTTACTCCGATATTTTAAGCCGGATGAATAAAACTGTGCCACGCCGTTTATCGCCGGCGGCTATGGAAACTTTGGCCATAATTGCTTATAAACAACCGGTAACCCGAGTTGAAGTCGAAGCTATTCGCGGTGTTAAGTCGGATAGAATTATAACTAATTTATTAGAAAAAGGATTAATTGAAGAAGCCGGTTATAAACCGGTAATAGGAAAGCCTATGTCTTATAAGACTACTATAGAGTTTTTAAGATTATTTGGATTATCAAGTCTAGATGATCTACCTGATTTAGAGGTGATTACCCATGGCAGAGAAGTCAATTGAAGAAGAAGTTATGATTAAAGCCGGGCAAGCCCGTAAGTTAGCTAAATATATGAGCAGCACCCAGGATTTGGTGGAAGAACAAATTCAAAAAGCGCTTAGGCGGGGCGATTTTGATAACCTGGAAGGACAGGGGAGACCTTTAGACCTGCAGGAAAATCCTTTTGAACCTCCCGAACTTAGAATGACCTTCAAAATCCTGAAAAATAATGATTTTGCTCCTTTTTGGATTGAGTTAGGCAAAGAAATTGATGCTGATGGGGATAAATTCAATAAAGAAGTAGAACAGTTTAAAAGGTATACTTATTTATTTATGCGGGAAAAACATACTAATTTGAGCATAAAGCGCTTTGAAAAGAAAAAAGCAAGTTTTTTCTATGAAGCCCGGCTTAAGTTAGAGAAAATACATCAAAAAATAGTAGATTATAATCTTCATTGTCCTACCTTCCGGGAAGGGCGGGCTAATTTTGCCATAGATGATAAGATGTATGAAGTGATAACCGCCATAGAACAGGTGATTGAGAACGAGAAACGCAAGACGTAAGACATGGAATGTAAGGTAAAGAGGTAAATTATATTTCAATTACGCTTGGATACGGAATATTGATAGAATATTATTTAGAAATGGCCTATTATAAAAGTAATATAATAGCTATTTTTTAAATGAGGTGATTATTATGTCGGCGTTAGAAAAGGCAGTAAACCTTTTAAAAAGCTTATCATCGGAAAAATTAGATATAGCTTTATATGTTATAGAATCTTTAGCTGTGAAAGAGCAAATAGAATTGCTTGATCAAGAGGAATTAACTCTTGAAGAAATAGTGATTATAAATAATTCTATTCGTGAACTAGAAAGTGGGCTAGGGGTTAATGCCGAAGATGTCTGGAAAGAAGCGGGAATATGAAAAAGGTTACTTTTTCACCTATTGCTAAAAAACAATTTTTAGATTTAGATAAGTCCATACAAATTAGAATTAAGAGTGGTATTTTAAAATTAGGAAATATACCGCCTCAAGGAGATATAAAAAAACTTAAAGGACGAGATAAGCAGTTTAGATTAAGAATTGGAAATTGGCGTGTTATATTTAGGGATATTGAAACTGGTATTGAAATTTTAGCTATTTTACCTAGGGGACAGGCATATAAATAAATGGGCGGGGCTATGAATTAGCCCTGTTTTTGCATAATCATATTGCTATTGGAAATAATATGTAAAAAGTAGCAGGAGGGCAATATGATTTGGCTTTATATATTTACTGCTTTAATATTAATTTTAGTCATTATTTTAATGAGTCATACTAAGATCCAACTTGAAATTAAGGTAACATCTATCCATACCAAACTAAGGATAGATTTTGTTTATATATTCTTATTTAAAAAAGTAAGTCAGCAATATTTGGTGGATTTAGATTTTATCTTAAATCTGTTAGAGTCTTATTTTAGAAAATCTTCCGATGATGAAAAAGAGGAAGATAGCTGGTATAGGCATTTCTTGTATAAGCTAAAATACACTCAGGATAATATTAATACTTTTTATTATTATTTTAGGCGCTTAAAAGTTGAGGAACTAACTTGGATAAGTACTATTGGTTTAGGTGAAGCTGATCAAACCGGCTTTTATTCTGGTAGTTTATGGGCATTTAAGGGAATGTGTATGTCGTTTTTGAGTAAAAAGGCTAAACTTAGGGATTTTAGGATTAACATTAATCCTGATTTTTCGAATCGGATACTAAGCAGCCAGTTTAGTTGCATATTAAGAATTCGAATCGTACATATTATTCCTATAAGTATCTCGGTACTATTATCGAAAGCTAGGGGGTATTATTATGGAATCAGAAAAGCAACAGCAATCAAACCATCCCATTGAAGGTTTAATGAAAACTGCTATGGCTAGTATTAAAGAAATGGTGGATGTTAACACTGTAGTTGGTGATGCAGTGGAAACTAATGATGGCACCGTTATTATACCCGTATCCCAAGTAGGATGTGGATTTGCAGCCGGTGGCGGTGAATATGAAGTAATGGGTAATAGTAATAATAAAGAAATGCCTTTTGCAGGAGGAAGTGGGGCCGGTGTTTCGGTAAAACCGGTAGGGTTTTTAGTTGTACGTATGAATGATGTACGTTTAATATCGGTTTCCGGTAACCAATTAGCCGAAAGAATTGTAGATGTAGCCCCGCAAATTATTGATAAACTGGAACACGTTTTCCAAAAAAAGCCTCATCATCATAACTAAACCAATTCGTTTAGGCTATTAAAAAATGCTATTTTTCGGAGCGAGCAAAAAAGTCCACCTAAGGTACTACTGATGTTCGTTATCACTCACTATTAATGTTGCAAGAGCAAGGCGTTAAGGAAAGACCGTGACTGAGGCGTACATAGGTACGTCGATTGAACGGGATTTCGTTAACAACGCAGCTATTGGTGTGGATTAACAGAATTATTGACAAATGAGGGATAGGAAAAGAATAACCGGGAAACCTTGGGAAACATTGATTTATATAGGGTTATCGTGGGATAGATAAGGAAACGGTTGACAGAAAAATTGAGAACGGCCTCATCATCAAGGAAAAATGAAAAAAAGAGCGGTTAAAAGCACTGGAAACCTTGTAATATAGGGGAATAAGGTGCTTTTCTTTTTGCTCTTTTTTATTATAACAATCGGTCGGCGATAATAAAATGGTCTGGACGTGCGAACGAGAGCGTTTCTAAGCGTGCGCGGCGTGCAAATTTAAAAACGCTCTCGTTAAAAATATAGTAAGATTCAGCATTTACAATTGTTTTAAGAATCTAAGGCAAACGTTCAAGCAGCGTGCGAAATTTAAAAAACGCGGCTGACTTTTTGGAAAATCAATACTGCAAAGATGTAAATGTAAAAAAATATGCATAATTGAAGTAAAATCGGGTGTTTGAAAGATATAGCAACGCCCTAAAAACAGAAAAAGCAATTACGCAAAACAAAGATAGAATAATCTATCAAATAAGCATAAAAAATTAAGCGGTTTCAATTCCTGCGGCTTCTTCCCCGCTTCCTCCACTCGGTGAGTTGGATGACGTTCCCTTTTTAAACATGCTATTATAAAATGCTTCAACAGTGGTATTTATGACTGCTTTTTTTTCTGAATCCAGTTGTTGGTACATCCAAATGGTATTCTGCTCCTGCTCTGTTAGCGGCCTTGGTTTTTGAGATTGGTATATAACTGGTTCCTCCCCTACTAATAACCAATCTTGCGGCGGTTGCTCTCTTTGAACTGGTTCCTCCCCTGTCAAAAGCCATTCCATTGATACTTGAAATAATTTAGATAATTTATAAGTCGCTAGTGCATCGGGAATCCGGTTGCCACTAACATAATTACTTACTGTATTTTTTGAGAGACCAGTAGCCTTACAAATGTCAACCTGCTTTAAATTAAACTCGTCCATCTTTTGCGTAATCCGTGTTTTGACATCTCTGAAGTTCTCACTCATGGTATATAATCTCACCCTCCCCTATTATGTAATACCAACGGTAAAGTTATTTTATTCCTATAATTGAGAACTTTATTGTTTACAAAGTTCTCAATCGTGGTATAATTAAGATGATAGATTTATATATCGTTTCCAATTATAGCATAGTTTTGACGGAGGTGAGGAAATTATTCCCTAATTTTACGGAGAGGAGTTGAACGATTGAGAAATGGAAAACGGCCCACAAGGGCGCAGAAAATTAGGCTTGAATCTCTAGGTCTTAATCCAAAAAATTGGCTGGTAATTAAAAACCACCAAGACGGCTTGGAAGTAGTTCACAGAGTTTCCGGCAAGATGAGAAAAATACCGGCGATACTTGGAAAAGGCAGTAAGTAAAGGTTATAAGGAAAGGGGTTTTAAGATGTTAGATAAATTGAGCGAGGCTATAACTAATTTGGCTTTTGCGTTACCTCGGCTAGAACATTATGTTTTTGGGGACAGAAGTCTTTTTGAAAAGATTCCCGAAAGCGAACTTCGCACTGATC
>JAEWZB010000122.1 GCA_023395515.1 Bacillota bacterium | reverse complement strand
CTCAAACCTGATGGGCAGCTTGACCATGTTGGTTGTTTTAATCTCATCCTGTTTCAGGCCTTCGGCGGTAAGCAGGTTGTCCGTTATATATTCATTGATAGTATTAAGAGAAAGAGCTATAGGCACGTTGGCCAGCTGTTCGGGTTTGGTAATGCCGGAATCTGGTGCGGAGAGAATGGCAAACCTGTTTTCCCCCGGTGCCGCGCCCTGTCCGACTGAAACTGCTTTCACTGCGGTGCCGGAATTATTCATGGCTGCCACTGCCAGCAGATCTCCGATGCCGGCGTCTATTTGCCCGGCTGCGAAAGCGCTGTCTCTTTCAATGGCGCTGGGGAAAGGCACCAGTTCCACCTGGATGCCTTCATCTTTAAAATAACCCTGCTGTTCGGCAACCCAGAACGGTGAATTATCCGTAATGGGCATCATCCCCACCTTGACGAGGGCAATTTCGGGGGCGGCCTTGGGTGAACTGCAGCCGGTCAGGGTTAAAAACAGCCCCAGTGCAATTAAACATAAACATGTATTTTTTCGACTTAAAGACAATTACTAATCCCTCCATATGCTTCATTCTTTATTTTCTTTCAATTTATTCTACTTTTGACGTGTTAAATCCTTGTACTTATTGTTAGAATAAACCGTTTACATATTCAAAACTAATCACGTCTTCAATAAGTAAACCTCTTTGGCTGGCGCGAAGCCGCGACTGTTATGGTTGTTGACTTCGTCGGCTTTTTGAAGCATTTTTTTACCCGTTGTCTTGTGGTAGTGATGGGATTGTCTTTCATAAATATCCGGCTTGATTTTAGAAAGGGATAAAAAGCAAATCTAGAAAAAGAAATTTTTTAGGAAAAGGGGGTATCAAAAAAGCCCCCTTTTTTCTCTTTATATAGTAAGGGGGTAATTTCAATTTCCAGAAAGGGGGTGGGAAGATGCACTATGCTTGACGATTTTTTCCTACCGTCTGGTTCTCGGATTTATGTCTTTGATCCTAAGGAAGCCCGGGCGATTGCTTGGTTCTTAACCGGCCTACGTCGCGAAGCGATCAGGCTGGTGAAAAAGTACCGGCAGTTGGATGAGCGCGAGCTTTTAATCCTAAACGGTCCGGTGGATCAGAACACTGATTCCTATGAATTAAGTTTGATTGATACCATTTTCGCTGCCGAAGATGTTCCCATTAGCGCGGAGGACGCGGTTTTTATCCAGGAAGCCCTCTCGTTGTTAACGCCGCTAGAGCAAATGGTGGTTAAAGCAACGATCCTGGATGGATTTACTGAACGGGAGACGGCTAGGGAACTGGGAGTGTCACAACCGGTAGTCCATCGCATAAAAAATCGCGCGTTGAACAAATTGCATCATTTTGTCCTGGACGAGCCCACCGCCAAGTAGAGACTTTTCCAGGACGAACGAACAACCACCCTTACCCGAAGGTATGGAGTTGTTGTTACTTAGTATAATGTCTCTTGCTTATGAAGTAAAGGGTGCAGCTAGAAATGTGGTCAGGATAGATATTATAGAAGCTTAACATTTGCAAATGATCTCAAAAAAATTAATAAGCCTTCTATGATTGTCGTTCAACATGCTGCACATAGTAGTGCTACTGTAGATGATATACATAGGTGGCATAAACAGAATGGATGGAGTGGATTTGGTTATCATTTTCTTATTAAAAAGGATGGACAAATCTACAGGGGTAGGCCTAAAAACACCATAGGAGCTCATTGTAAAGGCTAATATCATTTCTCTAGGGATGCCTACAAGGGAACTTTGAAGTAGAAAAAGTAACAAAAAATCAATATGAAGCTCTTGTACAATTATGCCAGTACCTATGCAACAAATACAGTATAAGCACATAAAAGGCCATAGGGAATTAAGTTTTACTCCCTGTCTTGGACAGAACTTTCCTTTAACTACGTTTTAAAAAAGGTATTAGATAAGCGATCGTAACTTTGATAACTATACTGTTAAAATAGAAGATACCCTATGGTCTATAGCCAAATCATTTAACATGACAATCAATGAATTGATAGAATTAAATAGTTTGAAGGATAGTTTGATTTACCAAAATCAAGTATTAAGGATTATGTGAAAAATAAAAAACAAATAAAAAGGAGAGAATTTTTATGCCAGAAATACTTCTAGGACAATCTACTGAAACATTTTCAGGAATAGCTCTTACTCAATATGTAAATGATCAAAATGAAACGCACTTCAATAACATAGTAGGGGCTATTTTAGGATTAGGTGTAACTGTAGTAGCAACTTCGCTTTGTCCTCCGTTGGCTAGAATAATCGCAACAGGTTTAGGAGTAGAATTAGCTCTTAACTTAGTGATTGATGTTGTTGAAAAAGCTTTAGATGATAATGATTTAGAGAGCACCCTTAAAAGAATGAAAGAGGGAGACTCGTTGAAAGTTACTACTAAATTTTATGAGTGGTCTAGCTCGAGTGGACAATCTTATACTTATTACAGCACGGAATCTTATCAAATAGTTTAAATCTAAATTAAAACAGGTATTCGTTGAGGAAATTTCATAATTCAAAATCTTTACTTGGCGACACGATATATTCTGACATGTATTAGGCTAGATCGCTATATTTAGCAGGTGTTTTACCTGAATAGTAAACATGAAATTTTCTCCGTAATATGTTTCAAGATTATAGAAAAGGCTAAAGTTTATAAAAAACTTAGCCTTTTCTTGTATGTAAAAAAACATTAGCTGAGCTAGTGATTTATGAAAAGCTTTAGCGATAGAAAAAAGAAACCTTTTAATAAATAGATTAGGTTTTAGTGGTCAATTCTAAAATCAAAGAAGAATCCTAAATGGATATTAATAGTTTATCACATAGTGTGTCCTGAAATTTTTACTTCTAAAACACCATGATTGATCCGAGACTCCAAGGTTCGATCCCTTAAAGGTTTGCTTTTACATACTTTTGGCAAGCTTACCGCTGCCATTGTTATTTTATTTTTTTGGTTTAACTATTAATTGGCATATATAATTGAGGCTTATTATTAATCCATTTGCAATTAATAATATATTTATGAACTCTGTAATAGAGTAATACTTATATAGAGCAATAAATGCGAAAGCAAAGGATATTGTATAAATTAAAATCTTAATTAGTTTATGAATAGAAAAATCTAAAGCTCTAAACATAAAATAAGTTGATAAAATTAAATAATAAATACTTATGTATAAATGATTGTATTGACCTATATTAGAACTTATTTTTAATTTTTGAAAAACGATGTTCCAATTGGACATATTTATTAATGTAATGTAGGACATACCAACATAAAAAATTAAATGTATTAAATATGTAGCTATTATAAACATTTTGGTTTTCTTGATATTTTCCATAAAACGGTCTCCTCGTATACTTAAAATATGCCGACCAAAGTCGTGTTTAGCAATTCCGTTGTAGAAATGTAAGATCCCCATCTCATCCATGGCGTCGGAGGAGCTTTTGATGGATGCTGTAATAGGTTAGAGCCGGCGTGCTAACCGAGTGCAGCCAGTGTGTCTTCCCCTCTACCCGGGAACCGGTCTCGTCACAGTGAATGACCGGGGAGTTCAAGAGCTGCTGTTTGATCTCTTATTCGGTGTTGGCCAGAGCCTCGTAGCAGGTCTGATTGGCGGTAAATAGGGTGCTGAATGAAAAAAAAGTTCAGTAGCCTCAAGGATTTCGGAGCATATTTGTCGAATTAAAGTGCATGGAAAATGCGGCAAATGCTGCAAAGACCTTGCACTTGGAGGTCAAATATGTTCCGGAAAGTGGAAAAAGAAATATATCTTGAAGAATTTATACTTCCATTCGGAGGCAAACTTAATGCCAACAATCGCTGGGTAAAATTATCTAAAATTATTCCCTGGGATATTATTGAAGATCGCTACGCAGCACACTTCTCTAGTAATCGCGGCCAGGCGGCTAAACCCGTACGGATGGCCCTCGGCTCATTACTCATC
>JAEWZB010000016.1 GCA_023395515.1 Bacillota bacterium | reverse complement strand
GTTATGGTTATATGTGAAAATCCGAAGCATAAACAGGTACAAGGCTAATAGAGCAGGAGGTGAATGAATTTGGCAAGAATAGCGGGTGTTGATTTACCACGCGATAAAAGAGTTGAAGTGTCATTAACCTATATATTCGGTATCGGTAGACCTTCTTCCTTGAAAATATTGGCAGAAGCAGGTATAAATCCAGATACAAGAGTGAAAGATTTAACAGAGGATGAAGTATCAAAATTAAGAGAGATAATTGAAAAGAAATATACCGTAGAAGGTGACCTACGTAGACAGGTTAACTTGGACATTAAACGTTTAATGGATTTAGGTTGTTATAGAGGACTGCGCCATCGTCGTAGTTTACCAGTTAGAGGTCAAAAGACTAAAACTAATGCGCGAACTCGTAAAGGACCAAAACGGACCGCAACTGGCAAGAAAAAATAGCCTTAGAAGGGGGATAAATGAGTGGCACGAAGAACAACCACGAGGGTTAAAAGACGTGAGAAGAAAAATATCGACCAAGGTATTGCTCACATCAAATCAACCTTTAACAATACAATTATTTCGATAACTGATAAACACGGTAATGCTATTTCTTGGGCAAGTGCGGGTAGTGCAGGCTTTAAGGGTTCGAGAAAAAGTACTCCCTTTGCTGCCCAACAGGCTGCAGAAAATGCTGCTAAAGCAGCTATGGAGCATGGCCTTAAGGAAGTAGAATGTTATGTAAAAGGACCTGGCGCAGGACGTGAAGCAGCCATTAGATCTTTACAGGCTGCCGGACTGGAAGTTAGTGTTATTAAGGATGTTACCCCAATTCCTCACAATGGTTGCAGACCACCTAAGAGAAGAAGAGTATAAGGAGGTAATGGTTTAAGTGGGAAGATATACTGAATCAGTTTGTCGCCAGTGCCGCCGGGAAGGAGAAAAGCTATTTCTAAAAGGGGATAGGTGTTATTCTGAAAAGTGTGCGGTCGAAAGAAGACCTTATGCACCAGGTGTACACGGACAAGGCCGTAGACAAAAACCTAGTGAATATGGTATTCAGCTAAGAGAAAAACAAAAAATGAGAAGAACTTATGGAATACTTGAAAAACAATTCCGTAAGTATTTTGAGAAGGCCGAACGCCAAAAAGGAATTACCGGCGAAAATCTTTTAATTTTAATTGAAAGAAGACTAGACAATATTGTATATAGATTAGGATTTGCTTCCTCCAGAAAGGAAGCCCGCCAACTAGTAACTCATGGGCATTTTACCATAAACGGTAAAAAAGCTAATATTCCTTCCATGTTGGTTAAAGTAGGCGATGTAATCCAAGTAAGAGATAAGAGTAAATCATCAGATAAATTCCAGGAAATGAAAGAACAGGCTACCTACAAAACTCCGCCCGAGTGGCTGAGTGTTGATGTAGAAAACTTAGCCGGCAATGTTCTGGCTTACCCAATTAGAGAACAAATTGATACTCCAATTAGTGAGCAGTTAATTGTTGAGCTATACTCTAGATAAAATAAAAACCTCTAAGAAGGAGGGGATAGATTAAATGCTAGAGATGGAAAAACCTAGGATCGATTGCGTAGAGAAAATAGCAGAAGAGAATTATGGCAAATTTGTTATTGAACCATTAGAAAGAGGGTATGGAACTACCCTGGGCAATTCGCTTAGAAGAGTACTTTTATCATCTTTACCTGGTGCAGCCGTGACTTCTATTAAGATTGATGGAGTCTTGCACGAGTTTTCAGCTATGCCTAATATAGTTGAGGATACTACTGAGCTGATCCTAAATATTAAAAAAATGATTTTACGTTATGATGGTTCAGAACGCAAAATCATTAGATTTGAACAGGTAGGCCCTAAAAAGTTGACGGCCGGTGATATTAAACCTGATGCTGAAGTCGAAGTATTAAATCCTGACTTGCACATAGCAACTTTAGATGAAGGCGCTAAGCTGGTTATGGAACTTACCATCGAAAGAGGCCGGGGTTATGTCAGTGCTGATCAACAACCGATTAAAAATGATGACATAGTAGGGTTAATTCCTATTGATTCGATCTATACTCCTGTAACCCGGGTTAATTATAATATTGATAATGCTCGGGTGGGAAAAAGAACTGACTATGATAGTCTAACTCTAGAAGTTTGGACTAATGGCAGTATAAGTCCCGAGGAGTCAATTAGTCTATCAGCCCAGATTTTAATCGAGTACCTGAAACTCTTTACTGAAATTGATGATACTTATGCTGAAGTTGAAATATTAGTAGAAAAAGAAGAAGAAAAGAAGGACAAAGTCCTGGAAATGTCCATTGAAGAATTAGAATTATCCGTTCGGGCTTCTAACGGTCTTAAGCGAGCTAATATAAATACCGTGGGGGATCTTATTGAGAAAACCCGTGAAGAAATGAGCAAAATTAGAAACTTAGGCCAAAAATCGTTAGAAGAGATAGAACGAAAACTTAAAGAGCTGGATTTAGCTTTTAAGAAACCCGAAGATTAGAAAGGAGGGACCCTTTTGAGTTATCGTAGAATGGGCTTAAGAAGTGATCAGAGAAGAGCATTGCTTAGAAACTCAGTCACCTCTTTATTTGAAACTGGTAAGATTACTACTACTGAAACTAGAGCTAAAGATATAAAAAAGATTGCCGATAAAATGATTACCCTAGGTAAAAGGGGTGATTTGCATGCCAGAAGGCAAGCTCTAGCTTATATTACCACCGAAAACATTGTAAATAAGCTTTTTACCGAGATAGCAGGTCGTTATACTGATCGTCCCGGTGGATATACTCGTATAATTAAAACTGGCTACCGCAAGGGAGATGGTGCTCCCATGGTAATATTAGAACTGGTTGACTAAACGGGTAGGGTATGATTCGTTTAGAAGATGTATCTTATACTTATCTCCTCGGTATTGAACCGATAGTGTAAAACATAACTTTAAACATAATAAAGGGGAGTTTTTAGCTATGATGGGGAGAAAAGCTTCTAAAAAGGATGAAGCCTTTGGTTTAAGCAACCTGGGGCTTATCTTCTAATGGAATACGTAAAGGGTTGATACGGCTCTTGAAATGGTATCAATGGAGGAGTTTGCAAAACATCCTCCTTATCTTTTATGGGATTTTAAAAAGCTGGTAGAGTGGAGCAATTTTGTTTTGCTTATAAGCATAAGTTACAGGGAGAAAAAATGCATAGAATCAAGTTGACTATCGAATATGATGGCAGTAATTACCATGGTTTTCAAATCCAAAACAATGCCCATACCATCCAGGAAGAAATAGAAGCCGGGATTAATAAACTAGTAGGCCGGCGCAGTACCTTAACTAGTGCGGGGCGTACCGATACCGGGGTTCATGCCCTGGGTCAGGTGGTAGTATTCGATACCAAAAGCAGTATTCCCGCCGATAAATGGAAATTTGCCTTAAATAGTGTTCTGCCTCCGGATATAAGGGTTATAGCCAGCGAGCTAGCTGCTTTAGACTTTCATCCCCGTTATGATGCAGTGGCTAAAAGATATAAGTATCAGCTATATAGACAAGTAAGAGGCCGGACGTTTTTACGCAACTATGCTTTATGTATGACCGAGCCTTTAGCTATTATAGAGATGCAGCAAGCTTGCCGCTTAATAACCGGCCGGCATAATTTTAAATCTTTTTGTGCCAGCGGCTCTTCGGTTAAAACCTTTGAACGCCAGGTTATGAATTGTAATATAAAAGAAGAAGGTTCCTATTTAAACTTGGAAATTGAAGCAGATGGATTTTTATATAATATGGTAAGAATAATAATGGGAACTCTATTAGAAGTAGGAAGAGGAAACATTCCTGCCGAACAGATAAAAGATATTATTGAGGCTAAAGACCGCTCCCGGGCAGGTTTTACTGCGCCCCCACAAGGGTTATACCTTATGGAAGTAAAGTATTAATAGGGGCTTTAGGTCAAAAGGGATAAATAATTAGGTTTTTAAGTATAAAAATTATTATTTAAATAGAATGAAAAATGCTGGAATTCTTGACAAGGGTAGCTACTTTTCGATAATATAAATAGGTAGTCTTAAAATGTGCCTTGGTTCTGCCCCGTTCCCAGGAAAACATAATAAGGCTGGCATATGACACACAGGAGGGACAAATGTGAAAACATACATGGCTAAGCCATTAGAAGTTGAACGCAAATGGTATGTAATAGATGCCAGTGGACAAACTCTAGGCCGACTTGCATCAGAAGTTGCCTCAATATTAAGAGGAAAACATAAACCGATTTATACTCCTCATGTTGACACTGGTGATTTTGTAATAGTAATAAATGCGGATAAAATTATTTTAACCGGAAATAAACTTGATCAAAAGATGTACCGCCGCCACAGTGGATATCCAGGTGGCTTAAAGGAAATGACCTACAGAAATTTATTAGACAAGAAACCTGAAAAAGCTGTTGAAGCTGCGATTAAAGGTATGTTACCTCATAATCGTTTAGGCAGAAAAATGTTTACTAAGTTAAAAGTATATAGAGGCAGCGAACATCCACATCAAGCACAAATGCCTGAAGTTCGCGAACTCAGAGGGTAAGGAGGACAGACTATGGCTAAGGTACAATACTGGGGAACCGGCAGAAGAAAAAAGGCTGTAGCTAGAGTAAGACTAGTACCAGGCGATGGCACCATCATTATTAATGATAGAACTTTTGAAGATTTTTTCCCTAATAAAACTAGCCGCCTAATTGTTCAACAACCTTTAGAACTTACCAGTATGGCAGGTAGATTCGATATAATTTGCCGTGTACATGGTGGCGGTGTTACCGGACAAGCAGGTTCGGTACAATTAGGTATTGCCCGGGCTTTAATTAAAGCTAATCCTGAATTAAGATCGGGGTTAAGAAGAGCAGGATACCTAACTCGTGATCCACGTATGAAAGAAAGAAAAAAATACGGCTTACACAAAGCCAGAAAAGCGCCCCAATTCTCCAAACGTTAAGATATTTGTATATCACCAAGCCTTCTCATTATTTATGGGAAGGCTTTTTGTATGCCCTTTTGTTTAATTGTGAGGGGTGAGGAGTGAGGAGTAAGGAGTACTAAGGGCTTCGCCCTTAAGGGTGAGGTGTGCGTTACCCCTGACCCATGATTAGTAAAAAGTTCTAATAGATACTTGACTTTTATTGTTTACATATGTAATCTTAAGTAAGATTACATATGTAAACAATAAGTTGTTTGGAGGGTGATAATTGAGTATACCGAAAATATCTGATGCGGAATGGGAGATTATGAAATATGTTTGGAAAAACCATCCGGTGAAATCTGAAGAAATTATTGCTGCTTTAGCTATCCCTATGAACTGGACAGATCAAACTATAAAAACTTTTATTAACCGGCTGCTTAAAAAGGGTGCTTTAGGCTATGAAAAGAATGGCCGAAGTTATACCTACTTTCCTTTACTGACGGAAAAGGAATGTGTAATGGCGGAAAGCAAGAGTTTTCTGGAAAGAGTCTATGACGGTGCGACAGTTAAGCTTTTCGCTAATTTCTTGGAGGAAGAGCTATTATCTGATCAGGAAATTGCCCGTTTACAAAAGCTTTTAGAAGAGAAAAAGCGCTCATAGGTGACTAAATATCTATTTTAAAAAAGGGGATAGTTAATTAATGAATCTGGAACTGATATTTACCCATATTTTATATTCCTCATTAATCGGCAGTCTAATGG
>JAEWZB010000011.1 GCA_023395515.1 Bacillota bacterium | reverse complement strand
ATATATAGCAGCAATATACAGTAGATTGGTTGTATGATTAAAGATAGAGTGAGCGAGATGGGGAGAAATCAATATGAAAAAAGTGAAAATCACGGTGATGAGACAAACAGTTTATCAAGACTTGATAGATAAATATGAAAACCTCATACAGCACGCTTGCAATATGCAGATCGGGCAGGTTTTTATTGCTAATGGATGGGAAAAGCCTAAAGAAATGTGCGACAGTGCCTGGGAGAGTATGTCTGCCTTTGTTATGACACTTGCCCACGGCGGTGAAGATTTTTATAACGGCTGGATGAAGAATAAGAAGTCAGCAATGATTTCATGTAATGACGGATTTCGCCCAGTGAGCTTTTTGATTGAGGCACTGGATGAGGATGCACAGTAAGGAGATAATATGAAAATCGGATTGATACAAATGCCGGTAACAAGCGAAAAAGAAAAGAATCTTTCTTATGCGGTGCAAAGCATTGGCGAGTGTAGTAAACAAGGAGCAGAGTTGATTATACTTCCTGAAATGTTTATGTGCCCCTATTCCAATAAGGATTTTCCGTTTTATGCTGAACAAGCAGGGGGACAGACCTGGAAAACGCTGTCTGATGCCGCCAAAAATAACGGGGTATTTCTGGTTGGCGGAAGTATGCCGGAAAGAGATGGAACGCAAATATACAATACTTCATTTGTATTTGACCCGGCCGGAAATGAAATAGCCAGGCACAGAAAGATTCATCTTTTTGACATTGATATCAAAGGCGGGCAAAGCTTTAAAGAATCTGATGTTTTTTCTGCCGGAAGCAGCATTACTATCTTCGAAGCTTTAGGTATTAAAATAGGGCTTTGCATCTGTTTTGACTTGCGATTCCCTGAATTGAGCAGGATCATGACCTTAAATGAGGCGCAAATGATCATTGTTCCTGCTGCCTTTAATATGACTACAGGTCCGGCCCATTGGGAACTGCTATTTCGCCAGAGAGCAGTTGATAATCAATTGTATACTGTCGGTGTGGCTCCGGCCAGGGATGAAAAAGGCCCTTACATTTCATATGGAAATTCTATAGTGGTATCACCATGGGGAGATATTGTCTACCGGGCTGACGAAAAGCCGGCAACAGTTGTAATCGATATTGATTTGGCCATGAACCAAAATATCCGCAGTCAATTGCCGCTTTTGAGTGCCAGGAGAACAGACTTATATAAAATTGAGGAAATATAGAACGCAAACCAAATTTATTAGACAAAAGAAAACGGGTTTACTATGAAAGTCCTGTATTTTAAATAGAACAAAAAGCCAGGTGCTTTGACTATACAGTGAAAGCACCTGGCTTTTCCTTGGCCTTTTGGAGGAAAAGTTTATTTTTTAAACACTTCTTAAACTCATTCCTACTAGTAGAATATAATACCGCTTAGGCTAAACTAATTCCCCTCTATTAAAATATAACACCTCTTAATTCAAAATTATCTCCACTATCAAAAAAATAATATGGTTTAGCTTAAAATAATTTTTACTATTAAAAACTAATATTACTAAACAAAAACTAATTAAAGATAACGTAACCTATAACCTCCCTAAGCTTGAAAACAAGGCCTGGCCGATTAATTTTCGGTTATGCCTAATCTTGTGCATAAGTAAAAAAGAATAAATGCTATGTTAAAACCATAGGAAACTTGTGAAAAAAATAATTAAGATGAGGAGGAAGGCTATGGACAAGACGGAAAATAAGCTAACCTTTACAGGCCCAAAAACTACTCGACGTACGTTTATTAAAGGTGTGGGAGCTTTAACTATTGTTAGCTCTGTGGGGTTGTCTGCGTCGGGAATGCTTGATGGCCAACGGGTTAAAGCTGCAGACGATGAAGCCGTAAAGTATATTCACTCATGTTGTACGGTAAATTGTACTTCCAGGTGTCACCTGAAGGGGCATGTGAAAAATGGCAAGATAGTAGCTGTTTCACCAGGTCTTTTGCCGGGGCGTGATGATTATCCTAATGCTTGTTTACGTGCCATGAGTTATGTGCAGCGTCTACAAGACCCGGAAACTCGTGTACTTTATCCTATGAAGAGAATAGGGGAGCGTGGAGAAGGTAAATTTGAACAAATCACTTGGGATGAAGCCTATGAAATATTAGCCCAAAAGCTTCTGGAAACAAAAGAAAAGTATGGGGCAGAAGCAGCCTCGTTTTTTACCATGTCGGGGAACTTGGCTAAGCTGGCTTGGGAATCTACGACACGTTTAGGCAATACATTTGGAGGAACTACTTATTCAACTGAAGGTTTGATGGGAGACCATGGCGCCAGTATGGGGATGAGTATGGTCTTTGGTCAACAACGCGGCGGTCATGATACCCGGGATTATATGAATTCCAAGTTAATAATATTATGGGGGCGTAATGTCGCTGATACTCATACTAGTGAACTGCGTTATATCATCAAAGCCAGAGAGAATGGAGCTAAGGTGATAATGATCGACCCGCGTCAATGTAGTAATGCGGCTGTTGCAGATCAATGGGTTCCTATTCGTCCGCAGACTGATCCGGCCTTAGCTCTGGGAATGATGAACTATATGATTACAAATAATTTGCATGACAGTGCCTGGTTGAAAGCTAACAGTTGTGCGCCCTTGCTGGTGCGTAATGATGATGGACAATATGTACGTATAAACGATGAGTATGTGGTGTGGGATGAAAAATCCCAGAGAATTGTATCGGCAGGCACGGAGGGAATAGAACCGGCCCTAACGGGAGAGTACGTCACTGCAGATGGTGCTCTTTGCCATCCGAGTTTCGTTGACTTAGCGAACGAAGCCGCTAAATATACGATTCCTGTAACGGCGGAAATCTGCGGATTGGAAGAAGATGTTGTAGAACAACTGGCTTATGAGTATGCAACGATGAAACCGGCTGGTATTCGTATGGGTCAGGGTATGCAACGAGTTTTCAATTCTCATGCACCTTTTCGTACAGTAGCAACGTTGGCTGCTGTGGCCGGTTATGTTGGCATCCCGGGCGGCGGAGCTTCCCACATGGGTGGTACATCTTCCATTAACCCCATCCCCGGCGTGACTGTACCAGACTTTAATTTTGCCGAATGGTCTAATACCGGAGATGCACCATTTATACAAAAGATGAGTTCGCAAATCTATAATATGGCTGAAAATGATGAAATAAAATTCCTGTGGATCGGAGTTTCTAATTTTATTAACCAGTCACCTGATTCTAATCGCGTCATTAATGATGTTTTGCCCAAGATACCTTTTATCGTTCATGTAGATCCGTTTTGGACCTGGACCGGCAAATATGCTGATCTGGTCTTACCGGGAAAAACCCATTGGGAGGTTTGGGACATTCTAGTACGCTCTCCTTGGGTTATGTTGGATCAGCCTGCCATTGAAACTATGGGGGAAAGCAAATCAGATTGCGAAATTTGTTCAGGAGTAGCAAAACAAATCGGATTAGGACATTTGTGGGATAAAACTGATGAGGAATGGGTGCGCACCTTTATGACTTCTGAGCATCCTGCTTTTGCTGATTTTAATTGGGATAAGTGGCTGGAAGAAGGCATTTTTACAAGAAGTGACGGTATTTTTGAACCAGTTTTTTCGTTTAAAGATCAAAAATATAAAACCCCAACCGGTAAATTTGAGTTTTATACCGAAAAATTGAAACAATTCGGACAGGAAATTCCGACTTACGAGCGCATGTTAGAAGATCCGAAGGGGGAATTAGGTAAAAAGTTCCCGCTAGTCTGCATTAATTACCATGATCGTCTTAATGTTCATAGTCAGCACATGCTTTATCCGGCTTTGCGGGTAGTTACTTCAGAACCGGAGGTACAGATTAACACCGTAGACGCTGAAGCCAGGGGCATTAAACATGGTGATTATGTTAAGGTATTCAATGATCGTGGTGAATGTACTTTAAGAGCATTCATTACTGAAGGAATAGCCCCTGGTGTTACTGCGATTGCCAATGGTTGGACTCCGGACCAATTTATAGATGGCAGTAATCATCAAAGTTTAACTCATTTGACTATTAATCCGGTTGAGGAGTTTATCAGTCAGACCAACTCGGCATTTTATGATGTGTTAGTCGAAATTCAAAAAGCATAAGGAGGGATGAGTTATGTCAGCAAAACAATACGGGATGCTTCTTGACACGACTCGCTGTGTTGGATGCCAAACCTGTGTAATCAGTTGTAAAATCAATCATCAGATACCGGGAGAAACCTATTGGAACAGTGTTGAAACTATAGGCAGTAAAGTGATGTATCAACCTACCGGGAAATTCCCTAATCCGGTTTTGGCCTTTCAGCCAAAATTATGTAATCACTGTGCAGATGCGGCATGTATTAAGAACTGTCCGACAGGTGCTATGCATAAGGATGAAAATGGCATTGTTTCAGTAAATCAGGATGTTTGCATCGGCTGTGAATATTGTTCCTGGGTTTGTCCTTACAATATACCGAAATTTGACATAGTAAAAAAGGTCATGAGTAAGTGTGATCTTTGTAAAGGGCTTATAGAAAAAGGCGAAGTGCCATATTGTGTGGAATCCTGTCCGGCCGAAGCGCGTTTATTCGGCTTGGTTAGTGATCCCCATAGTGAAATTTCCCGCCGTATTTCTGCGAAGAATGGGAAACCACTGTTGCCTGAATATAAGACTAATCCTTCAGTTTACTATGTATAGGAGGTGTGAATATGGCAGAACTTAATTTATCATTAATAGTTTTTACACTACTAGTTGGCGTGTCTACCGGCACATTTATATTCTATGGTCTGTGGCAGTTTAACAGTATACCTTCGGGAGATACCGGGCAAATTTTATCCCGTAATGTAATGGTAGTAATTTTAGGATGTTTGGGCATAGCGATGTTAGCATCTGCTACCCATTTAGGGCAACCTTTCCGTTTTCTTAATGCATTTAGCAATCCTAATTCAATGATTGCTCAAGAAGGTATTTGGTCGATTATTTTCGGTATTATTTTACTTATCGCTGTTATTTTTACATTTCAAGGTAAAAAAATATCCAAAGCACTTTATGCTAGTGGGGCTATTGCTGCGGTCGGACTCCTTCTAGTTAACTCTTTAGTTTATGTTAAAGCATTAGGCTTTCCGGCTTGGAGTAATGGCGTTACCATTGTTTATTATTTTGGCAGTGCAGTTTTATTAGGTGTGGCAGTTCTATATTTTATTAGTATGAGTCTGCCCGAGAAGAAAAATGAAAAAACCATGAGCTTAATAGCCTTAGTTGCGGTTTTAGCGCAAGTTATTATAACCGCTGCTTTTACCTTGAACTTGAAGCTTAGTGTTATGACGGTGACTTTGCCGTCAACTCTTGGTTTGGATGTAGTGCGGTGGGGAGTGGGATTAATAGTACCTGTTCTGATTGCCTATTTAGGGTGGTCTGGTAAAATGGAAAGCAAGAAGGCGGCTATGATTTTCATGATTTGTGTAGTAGCTGGTGAAATTATCTCCCGCTTGATTTTCTTTATGCAAGGCGTGCATCTATAAAAGAAGTTAGGAAGCGGAGGGATAATGTCTCTGCTTCCTAACTAATTATTTTTCAAAGGATATGAAAATCAGAAATAGGTAGCCTTGATTGGATTTAAAACAAGGTGTCATTGGGTGTAGCGGTTTAAAAAGGAGGCTATTGGATATGCCTAAAATTATGAGGCCGTTTTTAAGTGATTGCGATTCACCTTCTTGTATCCAGGACATCATTATTCAACAGCTCGTACCTTCCACTAAATGCAATCTTACCGAAGGGGAGATTCTTTGGCATGAAAACGAATATCATCCTTACACTTATTTTGTTAAGAAGGGCATGGTAAAACTGCATCTCATTACTAGAGAAGGTCGGGAGAAATCATTATTTTACTATACAACCGGTGCTTGGTTCGGATTTCAAGGCTTAAATGAAGGGAAAATGACGATTACTACTGCCACAGCTATTTTGCCGACAACCCTTTATAAAGTGGAATTTGCTTTGCTTTACGCTTATATTAAAAATCACCCCGAATATCTCTCCGCATTAACCAATTATGTTTTTCACCATATGGTACTTGAGGCTCAAGAAATTGTTAATATCTCTTTATATAATACCGCAGAAAGACTGAACGTGCTTCTGGTGCATTTGGCTGAAGAGTATCAAGAAGAAGGTCAAAACAGAGTTTTAATCCCATTAAGTAACGAAGAAATAGGTAATATGGTTGGCGCTAGCCGCAATAGTGTGTCTAGTGCAATTTCAGCCCTTCGGGAACAAAAGCTGGTTCGTAAACAAAGGGGCGGATTAATCATTACAGATTTAAAACGGTTAAAAGAATATAATATGTGAGTAAAAAGGGAGATGGAGTGTATGGGCCCTGAACAGGAACAGAAAGTGGGGAGGAATAAAGATTTCTTTATTCTCTTGATTTCTGTTTTTTTTATTTATACTTACAACAATGTATTCATGATGGCAACACCCCTATTGTTGATGAATATGGGAAGCACGGAAATGATAGTAGGGCTGCAGGCTACACTTTTTTTGGTTACGGCTATATTTCTGCGTTTTCTTTTTGGTCCATTAACTGATGTATATGGTCAACGTTTGGCGATGTTATTAGGTAGTGCCGCTTTTTTAATTGCTGCAGTTTTATTGTTTTATGCGGTAGAAATTTGGCAAGTAGTGGCATTACGTTTGGTACAGGCGATAGGGCTGGCCTCTTATTTTCCTGCTGCCACTGCCACGGCCAGCATTTGTGCCGGCAGTGATCAAAAAGGCAAATATATTGGAATCTTGCGGATGGTAGCTTCACTTACATTAATGGTTGGTCCTGTTTTGGGGCTTTTTCTTATCCGAAATTATAGCTATGCCTTATTTTTACAAAGTATGGCTATTATTGCTTTTTTAGGTATGGCGATAATCTTTTTCATTACTATCAAAACACATGAATTAAAGGAAATAGAAGGGAAAAAAACTAAGGTGGTTTCACGCCAGAATTTTGGCTTTTTAAAGCTGCTGCAAAAGGGTTTTTTTATTATCATTTCTACATTTATTGCGGCAATGAGTTTCGGCATTTTGTTGTCTTTTGTTACTTTATATATTGATGGTTACACCAAAATCGTTAATGCCGGTTTCTTTTTTACACTATTTTCATTAGGCGGGATTTTTGCTAACGGTGTCTTTGGTTGGTCTTCAGATCTATTTGGCCGTTTGCGGTTAACGATTTATGCTTTCATATCTTTAGGAGTTGGAATAATTTTAATTGCATTTTTACCGCAAATTACCGCTTTATTTTATCCGGCCGGATTTCTGGCGGGAGCCGGCTATTATGGCAGTATTACGGTATTAATGGCATGGATGACGGAAAAGTCTGAATCTCAGGAACGTACGTCCGCACTTTCTTTACAACAGAACGCCCTAGACTTTGGTATCGCTGCCGGCAGCGGTATATTTGGAGTTTTATTAGTTGTCACCAATAGTCCCAATTTGCTTTATGGGGTATTAGGAGCATTTTATGTCGGTTATGCTATTTTGGTGTTTTTGATCGCAACCAGGAAGGGGTTAGCACGAGTGTAATCCTTGATGGGTATGGGCGGACAGAGGGATGTTTAATTTGTCTGATTGGGCAAGATGTGTTCTTTGTAATATAGGGTGATAAATGTCAGGCACAGCAAAAATTGGGCTCAAAAAGTGCATTTTTTACCCCTGTTTTTGGGGATACTTCATAGATGACATTTGAAATCTTTGAAGATTGCTCCAAAAACACATTTTATTGAGTAAAAAAACAAAGGCGTCAGGAGGGCCAATCTTGATGCCTTTGTTTTTTATAAGCTCAGCACATTTTTATAATGTCCAGTTTACAGATATCGGTTAAAAGGGTCGGTATATTTCTGCAAACCGTGTTTTGTACAATACAAATATAAGCTGCCTGTTTTCATCATTGGAATACGCGCTTCTGCGCTTTGTTCCGGATACAAGCGGATTAGAAGCACTCTGTCGTAAAGCACATACGCCACAAACGCGATATAGTGGTCTTTCATCATATCATGACGGATAGAAATATAGTAGTCTATGTCCATTTCCTGCACGGTAATTTCATGTTCTGCAGTGTAAGGCATCGGCTTTAAAGGCCGCAGCTTTCGTCCGCAGCAGGAAATGGAGGCGTTTCCTGTACTCGTCAGAATGTTACCACAGGCAGGGCATACATAGAATTGAGTTTTATCAATCTTTCCCACGTCGGGCAAGTTGGGATCAAGTTCTCCCTCCAGCATTTTTTGAATGTCTGCCCCCAGCACGGCCGCGAGCTCAGACCATAGTGTAACATCGGGGCAACCCAAACCGCACTCCCACTTGGATATGGTCTTATTGCTGATATTTAGCAAATCCGCAACCTGTTGCTGGGTCAGCCCTTTCTCTTTTCGCAGCTGAAAAATTAAATGTCCAACCTTGGAGCAATCCACATTAATCACCTCCAGGATGTTCTGGGTTTATCATTGATATAGATATTTAGCAATGACTTGAACCAACCGAGCCGGAAGCTGCCGTAAATCGGTGATGTCCAAAAAGCGTTCCTGCCCGTAAATATCACAAATAGTTTCTTTATCTTGCCCAATGGCAGCAGCCAGAAATAATACACCTTTGCGACTATATTCCTGTATCACGCCTTTCATATCAGTTATGGCAGTTTCACCGGTATAGTCCGGCATAGCCTTGGGCTGACCGTCGCTGATGCTGATAAGCAGCTTCGTTTTTTGCGGCGCTTTCATCAGCTTTTCCGCCAGGATGCGCAGTGCCATGCCATCTCGGTTGTTGCTGTGTCCTTGTATCGCCATAAGACAATACTTGTCGTTCAGAGCTGGGTTCTCGTAGTCGATATAGGAGTAAAGGGACATCCGCTCCAAAGATGAGCGGTCTGCTGTATCCCCGTAAATCAACATTGGTATTTGGCAGCTTTCACAAAATTCATAAACTGCAACAGCTGCCTGCTTTGCGGCATCCAACCGCCCAAAGGCGCTCATAGATGCCGATTCGTCAATTCGTAATGCAACCGCAAGAGAAGGTTCTTCACTCGGAGGACGCTTTTGAGAATAATAATGAAAATCAGGAGAAGCCAGCTTTTCTGCATGGAATCTGGTCCCATAAACACGAGATTTTGCAAACTCTGTAGATATTTCGTGTTCCAACAGCGGAACAGTTTTTCGTACCAACTCCCGTATTACTGGCATCAACGCGGATGCGATCTGATGATATTCACGATGATGGGTAAGCGTTGCTTCCGGTCTGTGAACAATCAGATTTACTTTCTCATGGGCGGAACCCTTTACCATTTCCCGCGCTTGCTGATTCAGATGCTTGCGAAATTCCCGCCTTTGCTGCTCCAATTACTCAGTGGTTGTTTGTTGCAACTCGTGATATATGGGGTCTCCGTCCTCGCTGTCATCAGAACTTTGCGTATCGGTGGAGTTTTCCGCACTATGATTGGACTGACCTTCGCTATCAGAAGATTTTCGCAGAGCAACCGCCGGGATATCATTCGGCACATGGTCAGAGAATTCTGTCTCTATAGTTCCCTCGGTATGAATTTCCATAACCTCGCCGTTGGTTTTAATTCGCTTTTCCGATATTTTTTCCAATTCTGACAACATCCCATGTTTTGATAAGGCTTGTTCCAAAATAACGATTTCATCGGGGTCTGTGGTGATTTTATAAATAACCTTATGATATAGCGCCTCTACCGCCTCTGAACCCTGAAGGGTAGCATCTACCCAGAAAAAATAGGAACGCATACCTGCTACACCCTTTATGGCGTTTGCCTTGGCGGTTTGATCCAATAAAACAATGACACGGGCAAAAGTCAGCAACAATTCTTCATCAGTACAGCCAGTTTTGGTCGCCGCTCGTTTTGTCATAACTTCCACAGAGGGTAAGTCCATCTTTTCGCTATGCTGCACACGGTCACGCAGGGCCTCGTTCAAAGGGCGGCAGCCATTGTAGCCCCGATTTGTGGTAATAACCGCGATAAAATCGGGATGACGGTGGACAATCCGGGTAGGCAGATTGATGCTACCATCCGGCTCCAACGCCGAGTTAAGTGACATTAGCACCGCTGCGTCACGAATTACTGTAGGCTCCTGAATTTCCAGCAACCAGCCGTTTTCATAAGCCCGCACAATTTCTGACGGATAATATTTGTATGTTACGCCTTCAGTATTGTTTTCATCCTCTGGCAGCACCGGCAGGATAGAACCTAATACGTCGGATTTGTCCATATCTGCAAAACAAGTCACCTTAGTATAGGGCAGTCCAAAGTTAGCAGAGAGAGCTTTTGCAAGCTGTGTCTTGCCGGAACCGGCATCCCCCTCTAAAAGGATATTTGTAATTTTCATTTCGCCGCGTGTCCAATTCCGATAAACCTCTGCACAAATGCGGCGTTCAGCGTCACTTTCGATGTGAGTGACAGGCTTTTGCCAGACAAGGGATTTTTCTTTTTCCGTCAGCTGTCTGGCAGGCGACAGAAACCATTGATTTTTCATTTTAACAATACTCCATTTCTTCCAATATTCGGGACAGCACACGCAGCCGTTCCCCGGTCAGTTCGCCCAAATCATTTAAAGCCTGGCAAAACTTCTGAATGTCTTCGTTGATATTCAGATTTTCGGTACAGACAGCCACCGGCAGAACGCTGCCCTGAATGCCAATCCGCTCTACAGTCGGTTTATCAGGGTCGTATAACAGCGGCAGCCGATAGGCTTCACGAAAATACAGCAGGGTGCGGCTTAGAAAAATCATTAGGTCAAGTACCTGATGAATGGGAAGTTCAGTGCTGATTTCTAATTCGCCGTTTGCTGTTTCTTTCCAGATTTGTGCTGCAATTTTCATATTCTTGTTGATTTCCAAAGTCGGTGTGCCCAGCGTCAACCGTTTAATGTTAGACTTATAGGCGTTTTTTCCATCTATACAGTCATACAGATCTGCAATCATTACAATATCTTTGTTCATCTCCAAATTCTCCTTGCTTGTTTATTATGCGCCAGATATTGCTCACGCAACGCTTCCAGCTCGACGGTGTGGTCGTCGGCGGGGCTTTCATATTTAAGGGACTCCACAACGGAAAGCTCAAAGCCTTCCATGCCATAATGGTTCCATAGTTCTTGGAGCCTCTGGTTCGGATGATAGTTCGCAGCAAGCTTGGCGCTGATACTATTAAAATCGGCCTTCGTATCTTTTGAAATACCCAGGAAAGACTCGTTGGTTGCTAGGCAACGGTAAGAGATCACTCCCATTTCGGGTCGTCTGTTTTTATACTCCTCAAGAAGTTGTTTTTTTCTTTTCATATCCATATGGTTCACCTCGGGTTTATTGTATATGCTGTTAATAATGAATACAATCCACGCTCCGTAGAGTCTACGCTGAAAGTATAACAAACAGAGAACGGACAAAGGGAAGTTTAATTTGTCTGATTTGGAAAGGTTGTTACCCCTTAATAGGATGATAAAAATGCCAAGAACAGCAAGAACTAAAAGTAAACAAAGCGTTTCCCGGTCTGGCATTCACACATTCTGTCACCAGCCTGATGTCCTTCTGCTTAAGCTGTTGCTCGGAGCGGTAAGAAGTTCCATTATATCCAGAATATGACCTCGAGGGGCTAACCAGTCTACTACAATGCAATGGTATTTTTATTTTGCCGTAAACGAGATGTAAAAAAGATTTGACATTTTTACTTATAATGATAAAATAATGAATGTCAAATACTTTTGACATTTAATTTTGAGGAGGAAATACAATATGGATTGGATTGTAGTTATCTTTTTTGCTGTTTTAGCAATTTGTATGTTACTAATAGTAGTTACTCTGGCGACATTACCCAAATTAGGGGATGAAAGAAAAGATTTTATTAAAATGAGAGCACAGTCTTATGCATTTACAATTATAATTGCTATGCTGTTATTAGAAATTATCAAAAATATTTATTTAACTTTTAGGACAGATATTTCTTATGAGGGTATGAATCCATTTACATTACTTGTAGCGATTTCAATTGTATATTTGCTCTCTTTATTATTTTCTAAGAAGAAATATGGTGGCTAAATGAAGAATCGTATTAAGGAATTAAGAAAGTCAGCAACATTGTCCCAAGAAGAAGTGGCTAGACTTTGTAATGTATCAAGACAAACGATAAATGCTATTGAAAACGATAAATACGATCCTACTTTACAATTAGCATTTAATATAGCCTCGGTGTTGAACACTACCGTAGATGAGCTTTTTGAAAATGATGACGCTGTTAAGAAGTAATTATGGTTTGGCAGGAGCAAATGGCGCAAGGAGAAGTACCTTCCCCAACTTCAAAACGGATGTAAAATAAGGAGAATTTTATAGGGCAGTTGGTCTAGCTTAGGCAAGCTGCCCTATAACTCTTCCATCGCTTGTGCAAGTCCTTTTACGCTTGGAGTTCCTAGCTTTTTTGTCTTATTTTAAAAATCAAAATAATAGGGTGCTGAAGAAATTCAAAAGCATATAAAAGAACTAAAAATAGTAAAGAAAAATATACTGCCATGCAGTAGCAGATGGGAGAACCGGAGAAAACCCCACATAAGTACTTTAAGAGGTGATTTCATATGGATAATTTACAATTTGAAATACAATTAGAAGGCAATTCTTTAAAAGACAATTGTTATTGGAAAAAGCTAATTGCCATGTTTGCCATGGCTGGCTTGAAATTTGAAATTCACTGCTGGAATGAAGAAACGGAAGAAATAAAAGCCGCCTTGAAGTTTGGAAAAGAAAAATCGGGCGATTGGGAATTCGGAATAATCATTGAAGGAATTATTGATGAAAAATTTATTGAAATGATTAACCATACAATAAAGCCGCAGGATACGGAGATATACAATTAGATGACACCTTTCTTTTCTATCTTCTTTGAAAATGGGTTTTCTTCTGAGCATTATGGAACAGAATTTCACGTTTTATCTACGCCTATCCACAATACAGATTTTATGGTATTGCTAAAAGAGCTGCGGGAGTATGCAGTTATTAATGAATTCTAAGTTGATATTCTTCTTTCAATATCAGTATGATAAATTATGATTTATCGACACAAACATAAAATTTCATAGCTTAAATCCCAAGGCGCCGGAATACAAAAACTCCGGTGCCTTTGTTTTTAAGCTAGGAATCGTGATGAGATAACGCGAAGAAAAACCCATAGGCTATTGGCCAAGCTGATATTTATATTTGAGATGTAAAAGACTATCAATATCACCAAATTAAGAAAATCTTAAGATTTTCTTAAATAAAAAGCTATAAAATGGTTTATTGCTTTGCAATATAATAATTATGGGGATATATACTTGAAAGAAAGAAGATGAGGCTTTTGGGGGCCAATATTTTAATAGTTGATGATGAACAAGCTATTGCCGATTTGGTTGAAGTTTATTTGAAAAATGAGAATTATAATATCTTTAAATTTTATAACGGCCGGGAGGCCCTTAACTGTATTGACAATGAAAAACTTGACCTGGCCATTTTGGATGTCATGCTCCCTGATGTAGACGGTTTTTCAATCTGCCAACGAATCCGGGAAAAGCATAATTTTCCGGTCATCATGCTGACCGCCAAAGAAGAAGAAATAGATAAGATTACCGGGCTGACATTAGGGGCGGACGACTATATCACCAAGCCGTTTCGTCCCTTGGAACTGATTGCTCGGGTAAAGGCGCAGCTGCGGAGATTTACCAAATATAATTCTTCAGAGCCCAATCAGGAAGAACAGTCGATTGCCTTTTCCGGCTTAGTATTAAACATGGATACCCGTGAATGTACCTTGAATGAAAAAAAGCTACCTCTTACTCCTACAGAATTTTCTATTCTTTGGGTCCTGTGTTCCAATCGCGGACGGGTGGTCAGCTCGGAAGAATTATTCCGTGAAGTGTGGGGGGAAAAGTATTTCACCAACAGCAATAATACGGTAATGGTTCATATTCGGCATTTAAGGGGAAAAATGAACGATAGTGCAGAACATCCTAAATATATCAAAACAGTGTGGGGAGTTGGCTATAAAATTGAAAAGTAAGAGAGATAAAAGGAATGATTATACTAAATTAAAAAGAAAAGTATTTTTCCAGATGTCCCTTATTACAGTGGCCGCCGCTGTGACTGTTTATCTATTGCGCTATATCCTGCGTGGGCAGATTGGAGATCGTATTGTCCGATTTTTAGTCAATGCTTTTCATTTTAAAAATTCGGACGCCCATACAATCTATCAGCTTGTGATTCGTAATAATATGGACCTCATTCTTTTTATTGTAATCCTAATATTTTTAGTTATCCTTTTTCGATTTTCGATTTCCTGGTTTACTAAATATTTCGATGAAATAAGTGCGGGAATGGATAAACTGGTGGAGGAATCCGATGATGATGAAATTATATTATTACCGGAATTGGACTTTATGGAAAATAAGCTTAACCAGATAAAAAACAACTTGATAAAACAAAAGAAAGCCGCCCTCGATGCCGAGCAGCGTAAAAATGATTTGGTAGTTTACTTGGCTCATGATATAAAGACCCCTCTGACCTCGGTTATAGGATACTTAAGCCTTCTGGATGAAGCTCCTGATATGCCACCTGAACAGAAGGCCAAATATGTGGGTATTACCTTGGAAAAAGCTTATCGGTTAGAGCAGCTTATAAATGAGTTTTTTGAGATCACCAGATTTAATCTGCAAACTATTGTTTTGAATAAAGCAAGAATTAATTTACTTTTCATGCTCCAGCAGATAGCAGATGAATTTTATCCCATGCTGACTCCCCAAGGAAAGCAGGTGTCCGTCAATGTGCCTGACGGCCTGACTCTGTGGGGAGATGCAGACAAATTGGCCCGGGTGTTCAATAACATTTTGAAAAATGCGATAGCCTATAGCTATGAAAACAGCGTTATTGACATTTCTGCCGGGCAGCAGGACAAAAATATTGGCATAACTTTTTCTAATCAGGGAAATCCAATTCCCCGGGCCGAGCTTGAAACTATTTTTGAAAAATTTTACCGCTTAGATTCTGCACGTTCTACAAATACTGGCGGAGCAGGGTTAGGTTTGGCCATCGCCCGAGAAATTATCACGGCTCACGGTGGAACCATCTCGGTGGAAAGCAATCCGGAAAATACTACATTTACCGTAAAGCTTCCGTTATAAGAAAATCTTAAGAAATTCATAAGATGGAATTCCAACATAGCTTCTAGTTCTGTGCTTGAATAATATCACCACAGGACAAGGAGCTGTTTTATTATGGTACGAAAAGCAAAAAAGAAAAAGTCAAGGATACGTATATTCGTTAAATTGCTGTTAATGGCTGCCATTGTTGCTTTGGTTTACAAATCCATGATTACTTTGGGAAACCACCAAATACTTATGAAAGAATATGAGGATAAAACCTCGACCTATTCTTCTGACCATAGAATAGCACCGGTTTCTCCTCCGAAAATGGAACTCGATTCCTCTGTTGCTATAGCTTTAGACGAGCTGAACAGTTCTAATGCGATTCTGATCCGTTTAAAAGATCATACCATCCTGATGGAGAAAAATAGTGAAGAAAAAATCTATCCGGCTTCTTTGACTAAAATAATGACTGCGATTGTGGCCATAGAAAATTTACCTGATCTGCAGGGGAAAATAAAACTTACCCCTGCTGCGTTTGAGGGGCTGCACGAAGCAAATGCATCAATGGCAGGTTTCCAACCGGGTGAGCAGGTAAGGGCCATCGATTTATTATACGGGGTAATGCTGCCCAGTGGCGCGGAGTGCTGTATGGGACTTGCTGATCAGGTGGCGGGATCAGAGCAGAATTTCGTAAAATTAATGAATCAAAAGGCCGCCGAGCTTGGTATGGAAAATACCTATTTTACAAATGCCAGCGGACTTCATAATGAAAACCATTACACCACAGTCAAGGATCTGGCTATGCTTCTAAGCTATGCTTGGCAAAATGATACTTTCCGGGAGATTTTTACTTCATCCCGTCATTTTACCCCACCTACTAATAAGCATCCTGACGGCATAACCTTATACAGCACCATGTTTGAAGAACTTAACCAGCAAAACATTATTGACGGGGAATTTTTAGGAGGAAAAACCGGGTATACCCATGAAGCCGGTCTATGTCTCGCCAGTCTTGCTCAAGTGGGAAAACAAGTCTATATTCTGATTTCGGCCGGTGCGCAAGGGGACCACCATTCGGAGCAGTATAATATTACCGATGCCTTAGCGGTGTACAACAGTATAAGAAAATAATAAGTTCCTCATAAGAATTTATTAAGAGTTTGATAAGTTAGAATTCCAATATCGCCTGTCTGATTTCGATAATATGAAATTATCGAATCGAACAGGCTTTTATAATTTTTAGAAAGGATAAATCTAGATTATGACAGGAGTGGGAATCACAATTTATGGATGCGGGCAGGATGAAGCCCTTTTGTTTCGAGAGACGGCACCTCGCTTTGGTGTTATGCCAATTATTACAGATGCAGCAGTATCTGAAACTAATATTGAACTGGCCTGGGGCAATCGATGTATCAGCATCGGTCATAAAACTCCCATCACCAGTCCCATTCTTCTGGCACTCAGCCGAGCCGGTGTAAGGTATATCTCCACCAGAAGCATTGGCTATAACCATATTAATGTAAAATACGCGGAGAGTGTTGGCATTTCCGTTGAAAATGTCGCTTATTCACCTGATAGTGTGGCTGATTACACTTTAATGCTGATGCTGATGGCACTGCGAAATGCAAAATCCATTATCAGCCGTGCAGATATTCAAGATTTCAGATTGAACAAGGTACGGGGGAAAGAATTAAGGGATATGACCATTGGGGTAATTGGAACCGGACGCATCGGTCTGGCAGTTATAGATAGGCTGCAAGGCTTTGGCTGCCGCATATTAGCCTATGATAATCGTCCCCAAACTTCTGCTGAGTATGTTTCTCTTGATGAATTGATATCGCAGAGCGATATTGTAACACTCCATACCCCACTTAACGCGGGGACCAAATATCTTTTTAATCGTCAGCGTATAGAACAGATGAAGCCCGGCGCGTTTATTATCAATACCGGGCGTGGTTCACTTCTTGATACAGAGGCTCTTATCCCAGCATTGGAAAGCGGTAAACTAGGGGGTGCGGCGTTGGATGTCCTGGAAGGGGAGGAAGGAATCTTCTACTTTGACTACAGAAAAAAGCCTATTGCCAGTCAACTGTTGCTGCGGTTACAAAAATTACCCAATGTACTTATTACTCCGCATACCGCCTATTACACAGAACACGCTCTGAGCGATACGGTTGAAAATACTATTATCAATTGCCTGAATTTTGAAAGGAGAAAGCAGTATGGATAGGTTGAAAATAGCAATTATATTCGGAGGCTGTTCCGAAGAACATCCCATCTCCGTTAAATCTGCCGGGGAGGTGGCTAAAAACCTTGATACCAAAAAGTATGAACCGTTCTATATCGGGATTACGAAAAATGGTATTTGGAAGCTTTGTCATTACCCTGAAGCAAATTGGGAAAACGGCAATTGCCGTCCGGTTATGTTATCACCGGACCGAAGCGTACACGGATTGCTGGTTATGGAGCAGGGACAATACCTAGTGATCCGTTTAGATATGGTGTTTCCCGTTCTACATGGCAAATTTGGCGAAGATGGTGCCATACAAGGTTTGCTGGAGCTTTCCGGCATTCCCTATGTAGGCTGCGATATCCCCAGCTCGGTTTTGTGTATGGATAAATCTCTGGCTTATATAGTCGCTGGAAAAGCGGGAATTGCTACGCCAAAATTCTGGATTGTAACGGCGGAGGAGGATATTGATGCTGACTGTTTTACTTATCCCGTTTTTGTAAAGCCGGCCCGTTCAGGTTCGTCTTTCGGCGTCAGTAAAGTAGTTCAGAAAGAAGAATTACTGAGTGCGGTGGAAAACGCCAGGCAGTATGACTCGAAGGTGTTGATTGAGGAGGCGGTGGTCGGCAGTGAGGTAGGATGTGCGATATTAGGAAACGATATGGATTTGATTACAGGCGAGGTAGATCAAATTCATCTATCTCATGGTTTTTTCAGAATCCATCAGGAGAATAAGCCGGAAAAGGGTTCCGAAAACTCAACGGTAATCGTTCCCGCTGACCTTCCGGCAGAGAAGCGTTTGCTCGTTCAAGAGACAGCCCAAGCCATATATCGCGCCTTGGGATGCCGGGGACTTGCGCGGGTGGATATGTTCCTGCAGGAAGATGGAAAGGTGATCCTTAACGAGGTTAATACTTTGCCCGGGATGACCTCATACAGCCGTTATCCGAGAATGATGGCGGCTGCAGGGTTACCCTTGGACGAAGTCATCGACCGAATTGTGTCGCTGACCTGGGAAGTAAAAAGATGATGAAAAATGATTTTGTCTTTGTAGATGAGCTGGTGCCGGGCATACGTTGGGATGCTAAATATGCCACCTGGGATAATTTTACCGGCAAACCGGTGGACGGATATGTAGCAAATCGCATTGTGGGTACCAGAGCTTTGTGCTTAAGCCTGGAAAAAGCACGGGAAAAAGCTGCATCCTTTGGCTGGGGTTTGCTGCTTTGGGATGGTTATCGCCCCCAATCTGCCGTAGATTGTTTTCTGCGCTGGTCAAAACAGCCGGAAGATGGCCGAACCAAACTAAAACACTATCCGAATATTGACAAAACCGAGATAGTTGAAAAAGGATATGTGGCGGCTAAATCGGGCCACAGTCGGGGCAGTTCCATTGACTTAACTCTTTATGATTTAGCTACTGGTATACTTATTCC
The DNA here is from genome assembly GCA_023395515.1 of Bacillota bacterium. GTDB lineage: Bacteria > Bacillota > Syntrophomonadia > Syntrophomonadales > Syntrophomonadaceae > JAAYRQ01. The sequence goes on along the minus strand of JAEWZB010000011.1, from coordinate 14,307 downwards.
TATGGGCGGCGACTTTGATTTAATGGATTCAATTTCACATCATGGAGCACCAGGAATCACACCTATCGAAGCGAGAAATCGTCAATATCTTTGTTCTATCATGGAGGCCTGCGGCTTTGTGGCCTACGATTGCGAGTGGTGGCATTATAAACTGAAACACGAACCTTATCCTAACACTTATTTTGATTTTCCCATCACCTAGCCCGGCCACGAGTTGCTTAAAGCTGGATTTTCTTCGTTGGCAAATTCTTTTATAATATAAGGAACTTGTGTGCACGGAGGGACAATAATGGTAAATAAGCCAGAGATAGAAAACGGGTTGAGCATATCCAGACTTGGCTTGGGATGCGGACATATGTCAAATGGAAATGAAAGCGCCCGAAAAGAAAGTATTGCCACGATTCATGCGGCTTTGGAGGAGGGCGTCACTGTTTTTAATACGGCAGATTTCTATGGCGCGGGGCAAAGCGAGATGGTGATTGGAGAAGCCTTGAAGGGGCGTACCCGGGATGAGGTTTTTGTGTCCGTAAAGTTTGGAGCGCTGGTAGCACCGGGCGGGTCCATGTATGGACTAGATGTGAGGCCATTGACGGTAAAAAATTATCTCACCCATTCTTTGAAACGGCTGAAGTTAGATTATATCGACCTTTACCAGCCAGCTAGAATTGACCTGGACATTCCTGTGGAAGAAACGATAGGGGCAATTTCCGACCTGGTTCAGGCCGGTTATGTGAAGCATATTGGCATTACTCAGGTTGATGGGGAAACCTTAAAAAAGGCTCATGCAACCCATCCCATCCGTTTTGTAGAAGCAGAATATTCTCTCTTTAATCGTGAAATTGAAGAGGACATTCTGCCAATTGCCCGGGAATTAGGAATTGGTGTAGTGGCTTTTGGAGTTATGGCCCATGGAATGTTGGCCGGGACTTGGACGAAAGAGCGTATTGAACGATGTAAAGGCGGCTATATTCCTCTCTTTTGGGAGGGAAATATTGAAAAAAATGTGGCACTGGTAGAGCGATTGGCTCAAATCGCCGCCGAAAAGCAGGCAACAGTGTCACAGCTTGCTTATGCCTGGATATTATCCAAAGGGGAGGATATCATCCCGCTGATCGGTAATAGTAAGCCGGATCATTTTAAAGAAGCCCTAGGGGCTTTAAAGCTCTGTCTCAGCGAGGCCGACCTGGCTCGCATTGAGGAAGCGATACCGGAAAAAGAAATAGCGGGCGCCAGCTTTCCTAAGATGCAATTTAAAAATGGGGTTGTGGTTCGGAGTTTGTAAATCTGAATTAAAACCTTAATATTACGGATGAACCTTATTAGGGAACTAGTGGGGCTAAGTATTGGATTATATTCTGAATACTTAGCCCCTGGCAAATTAATCCCTATACCTTAGTGGTGGGTTGCATTTTTTATGTTTTTAGAGATTTTCTCTATAAAAAGCATCCAATTTTTCAACTGCTTTTCTAACTGGTTCTGGTTGGTCGTATAAATCATAGTGACTTACACCTTCAAGAATGAACAAATCCTTTTTCTCAGAAGCAGCTTTTTTATAAAGCTCGTGGCCATCTCTGTATGAACCGAACCCACCCTGTTTGTCACCAATAATGATTTGTAAAGGTTGAGTTAACAGGACTTCGGCTAAATGGAAAGCATCAAAACCTAATACTGGCCCTAAACTGGTGAATTTCAGCTTATTGGGAGAGTTAGGACATTGACCTCTGGAGGTTGTGTAATAATCAACCGCTTCAATGATATCTATATCAGTAATACCAGCCTGCTCTCTTTCCTCCTGATTATGAGGAATCCAATTTGTGATCATGGGTTCAGCCCCGCGAGCTTCGGCAGTGCGTTGTTGCCCAACTGCTTCTAAGGTAGGGATGGTATCCAGGGTTTCACGGTATACCCGGCCGATATTAGCTCCCACCACTGTACCTACTGCTTTGATGCGGCGTTCTGTCATGGCCGCATTTACCGCATAGCCACCCCCGGCGCAAACACCTAATACACCAATCCGGTTTTCATCTACAAAATCAAGTGTAGTCAGGTAATCTACCGCACAACGAATATCTTCAACCCGTGCAGCCGGTATTTCGATATACCGGGGTTCACCTTCACTTTCACCCTGATATGAGGCATCAAAGGCAATAGTTACATATCCTAATTCGGCAAGCTTCCCCGCATAAATGCCCGCAGTTTGATCTTTGCAGCTACTGCCCGGATGAACACATACAATGGCAGGATTTTTCTTATTTTCTTCAAAATTTACCGGTAAATTTAAAATGCCTGCCACCTGCAGTCCATGGGCATTAAATGTTACATTTCTTTTAGTAACGGTCATATTTTCGACCTCCTATATTTATTTCTTAATATACACTTGCGAGTCTTAATTCTCTTGTGTATATTTATAGTGAATTATAGTTCTATTCATTGCAATGACCACATTTGTATTTGTGTGTATTAGTACACTTTTTGCAAAATATGTATATTAACCAAAGGAGTTTTGCCATGAATGATAAAGTAGACCGGAGAATCGTAAAGTCACAAAACCTTATTCATTCCGCCTTTTTAAAAATGCTGCTAGAAAATGAATTTGATGAAATTACGGTTAAAGAGATTGCGGAAAAAGCTGATATAAGCAGAAAAACTTTTTATCTGCATTATGTAGATAAATATGATTTGCTGGATACAATCGTCAATAAGCAATTAGAAGAATTAGAAAAAATCTGTGAGCAAAAAAAGGATAAAGGCTTTATTGAGGGCACCATAATTTGGTTCAATTATTTTGCAGAGCATAAAGCTTTCTTTTCAGCATTGTTTAAAAGTGAAAGTACCGTCTCCTTTAGAAAACAGCTCTTAAATTTCATGGCCAATCAGCTAAGTAAAAAGCTAACTAACCTAAAACATGAACAAGATGCCGAAATACTTTTGAGGTTTTTGAGTATGGCGGTTTTAGGTATTGTAGAATCCTTTGTACTGGATGAGTTAAATGCCAGTACCGAGCAAATAGCAAAACAGGTAGGGGAACTGCTGGTGCAAAATATCTCCCTAGTTTCCCATTAATAATCAAAGATGCCATAGAGTACTGAAGTGGACACACGCGGGGGCGTCATATAATATACTCTTTCCCTTGTTATATAAAAATGATGTAATTAGAACATGTGTTTGATATAATGTTTTAATAAGTAAACCTATCGGATCCGATAGGTTTACTTATTAAATATAACGATTGAGGTGAGATGGGGGAGCAAGCTAATGGATGAAAAAAACAAGATTCAACTATTTGAGGATAGGAGGATTCGTACAGCTTGGGATGAGGAAGAACAAGAGTGGTATTTTTCTGTGGTTGATGTAGTTTCAATTTTGACTGACCAAACAACATCTCGAAATGCGAGTACTTATTGGGCGGTTTTGAAAAAACGCATCATGGAAGAAGGCGCTCAACTGCTTACAAATTGTAAGCAGTTGAAGATGAAAGCTGCAGATGGGAAAAAACGATTGACAGATGTTGCAAATACTGAACAGCTTTTACGCATTATACAGTCTATTCCATCACCGAAAGCTGAACCATTCAAAATGTGGCTTGCCCAGGTTGGACGTGAGCGGATAGATGAGACTATTGATCCGGAACTTACCATTGACCGTGCCCTCGTTACATATTTGAAAAAAGGATACACACGCGAATGGATCAATCAGCGGTTGCAGGCACTTCAAGTGCGCAAGGAGCTTACTGATGAGTGGGATGACCGTGGTGTAAAGCGAGGACAAGAATACGCCATACTGACTGACGAAATTACCAGAGCATGGTCCGGCATGACAACTCGCCAGTACAAACAACTTAAAGGGCTAAAGAAGGAAAACCTCCGCGATAATATGTCTACATTGGAACTAGTTCTTAATATGCTTGCTGAGGCTACTACGACAGAGATTTCCAGGACAACAGAACCGCAAACTTTTGAAGAAAATAGGCAGGTAGCAAGTCGTGGAGGTCGAATTGCAGGAAATGCTCGCAAAGAAATTGAAGCTGATACTGGTAAGCCTGTGATTACAAAAAATAACGCTGTTGATTTCTCCCGTCTTATTGGGGATGTAATTGGGGATGTAATTGAGGAATCTGATAAAGACGATAAAAATCTATAAATGGTATTGTTTCAGAAAAATATCCTCATTTGACTGTATTATGAATTACCACAGGGTAATTTTCGCTACAGCGGAATTCGTAACCGTAAGTACAAATTAAATATAAATATAAGGATAATGTAAAAACTGGGTTTGACAATATTTCTGTTCCACTGTCACCGTAAATCAAAAAAATTGACATTCTAGCTAAATGGCTAAATAACAATGTATATTGTGAAAAGTCTAAAGGAGATAAATAACCATGGCTGCTAATGGGTTTCAAAAGTTAAATAGAGTTTATAGTATTGGTAAAAAAATTTCTGTTATTGATAATGGAATTACTATCAGTTCTTTTAGGGTAATGATAGTAGACAAAATCATGGAAAAGATTCTTCTCCATGATAAAAGTATTATTTCTTTGCTCAAAATAGCTAAAGAAAACGAATTTATAGAACTAGATTTAGCAGCGATAGGTTCTTTGGCAAGAAATATTATGGAAACTACTAATTTGTACTTCCATTTTGCTGAAAGAAAAATTTCATAAGAGGAAATTGAATTTAGGTATAATCTTTTAACCCTAAATTATGATGTTAATCTAATAGATATATCTAAAAAATTAAAACTTCCTTTAAATTATGAATTTTTAAGTGCGGAAATAATTAGAAATAATATTGTTAAAAGAATTCAAGAGAATGAAGATTTTAGAAAATTGGATAAACAAACACAGAGTCATATATTAACAGGCAGTAAACCAACCTATAAAAGAGGAGATATTGGGATATTAGAAAAGGATGTTGAGTCTGGCTTATACAATATATTTTCATCAAGTATACATAGCCTTTATATGGGGTTAGGAACTAGTTCCATAAGACATAGTTTAGTCTATAATGGCAAAATTACTGGTATTATGATTTTAGAATTATCTATAGAAACTGCAATAATTTATACCGCACATGTTTTAAAAGATTATTTGAATTTAAGAAAAAGATATTATAATCATTTATCTGATAATGATAAGTCTGATTTAAAAGAATTAATGGGTTGTGAGGATTTAAATATTCTACTGGATAGTTATAGAGAGGAATTTTCTAAGAACCTTTTTGAATAGCTCATTTAGCCTATAAGTCAAAAAAAAGGGAAACTCCAATTTAAACAGGCCATCTATAGTGTAAATATAGTAAGAATCAAATATTTTAAACAACGTGGAGTATAAGAGTCCCACGCGAGTGGAACAATCAAAGGTTGTAGCCCGATTAAAGTGTGATGATGTGTAGGATGCCATGTAAAGCAGGGGATTGAATATGTTACGCTAGGAGCTTAAAAATGTGCTTCTGGCGTTTTTATATTTTGATGTAACCAATAATAGTTGATAATGAAACTATAGTTTGATAAATTAGTTTCAAAGAAAACTATTGTGAAAGGAAGAATAGTTCGATGGAAAGTATCGGCAGATATAGTGCTGCTATTTATAGGCTTAGCCAAAGTATATTTAACCATAAGCTGAAGGAGTTAGATATTAGCAGCGGACAATATGATTTTTTTCTTGCCATAGCTAAGAATGAAGGTACAAGCCAAAAAGAAATCTCTGAAATGCTCTATGTAGAAAAATCAACAACTGCCAAAGCTGTCCGGCATTTAGAGAGTAAAGGTTATGTTTACAAAAAACAAGTTGAGAAAGATAAACGATATTCTGCGCTGTATTTAACCGAGAAAGGCAGAGAAGCTTCGGGAGTGGTTGAATCTGCTTTTATGGAAACATTAAGTGTTTTTGCGCAAGATATTCCTGAAAGTGTGATTGAGGAGACAATACTAGTGCTAAGGAAGGTAATAAACAATTTATCTGAAGAAAAAAGCAAATATAATTTATTATAGGCGAAAGAGGACATAGTAATGGAAAAAGAAGCAGAACTTCAAAATAAGGAGTCACTTTGGACTCGGGATTTTATTTTGATATCAATAGCAAGCTTATTTATTACCATGGGATTTCAAATGCTATTGCCGGTATTGCCTGTTTTTTCCGCCAGGCTAGGAGGCTCAGATACTTGGGCGGGTCTGGTGGTGGGGATTTTTACCTTTTCCGCGGTTTTAATGAGGCCGATTGCCGGTCGTTTATTGGACAGCCGTGGCAGAAGGGACGTATATATTTTAGGTTTAATAGTATTTCTTATATGTGTTGTGGCATATAATTGGACTTCCACAATTTTAGTGCTATTAATTTTTAGGTTTATTCATGGTTTTGGTTGGGGGGCCTCCAGTACAGCTTCCAGCACAATAGCTTCGGATATAATTCCTAAATCCCGTTTAGGGGAAGGAATGGGCTATTTTGGATTAACAAGTACGCTTGCTATGGCCATCGCGCCGGCACTAGGACTGGGAATCCTCAGCCGCTACGGATTTAGTATGGTTTTTTATATGTCTGCAGCAGCAGTATTAATTTCCATTTTCATTGCTTGGCCCATAAAATATCATAAACCTGATGTGCTTGCAAAACCTGATAAAGGAGGAATATTTGAAAGATCCGCCATTCTTCCTGCGATTGTGATTTTTTTTGTTACCATGAGTTATGGAGCGATTGTTTCCTTTATTGCGCTTTATGCAGCTCAACAACAAGTTGAGAACATAGGATTATTTTTTACCGTCTATGCTGCCGCTTTATTGTTTTCCCGGCCCTACTTTGGCCGTTTAACCGATAAAAAAGGTACTTCTTTTGCCGTGCTTCCGGGCATAATTTGTATTATACTTGCAATGTTCTTAATTTATTTTGCTAATTCGCTCACTATTTTTCTTATGGCCGGATTTATTTATGGAATTGGATTTGGCGCTATCCAGCCAGCATTGCAGGCAATGTCTGTACGTAATGTTAACCACTCGAGAAGAGGGGCTGCAAATGCTACTTTCTTTCTTGGTTTTGATCTGGGGATTGGGGCAGGTGCAATCATCTGGGGTATATTAGCTGAAATTTTAGGTTATCAAATAATTTATCTTTTAGCAGTTATTCCAGCTATGATTGGAGCATTAGTTTATATTAAATCAATAAAAGAGTTGAAGTAATGGGTATTAGTAATTGAAAAAGGGTTGTTGAGGGAATATGATACACTGAAATGTTAATTAGTACAAAAGACAAAAGCATCAGGACAGGAATCTTGGTGCTTTTGTTTTTTTATCAGGTCAAAAGCAGGTCCCTTTCAATAAAAGGTTCCGTCATACCATTATATTTATGTGACAACGCGTATCGTCATGGTTAGCAGGGGGTTTCACATATATGGTATCCAATAATCCCTATAAATAATATAGTGGACAAGGAAACTATAAATTGATAAAGTAGTTTCAAAGGAAACTTCTTAATTGGAATTTAGTTCAATGTAGAATATCGGCAGATATAGTGCTGTCAATATTGTGTGTTTTAAGGAATGATTTTATATGGGAGAGTATATGTCTGGAAAAAAGAAAAAGAAATTTGAAGCCGTGAATATTGAAAAACTCATAAATTTTGCTGAACAGTTTGGAATTATCCCTGAACGTACAAAGTCCAATGTAAGCCTGCATGCCTGTGAGAAGAATCGGGAAAATACTAATTCCCATGACTCCGTAAAATTACCTGACACTACTAAAATCCATTTGGTTTCTAATAAAAAAAGAAGATATAGCGTGATAACAAAATAATCCCCATCAGAGGGGAATTAAAAAGGGCATATGCTGCCTATAGGGCGGCAGAATGGAGGTTAGGATGATTAATTTCTATACCAGTTATAGTGGAATATTAATAGTTATATCCATTTTATTGCCGATTATTGCTTCATTATTACATTACCAAATTATTGGCGCTAAAGGTGTTTCCCTTAACTCTCACGAGAATGTTATCCCAAGATTCTCAATGGCAGAGCGAATATTTCATTTTATTAGAACGTTATCTTTTATTATTGTTGCAGGAACCGGTATATTTTTTGTATTTTACGGGGGAAGTAAAAGCTCAGGAATTACCCACGGTATGAGCGGCTACATATTTTTGATAATGTCTATATGTACTTTGATAATATGGTTTAAGCCTTGTTTATTCAAAAAACATGATGGACTATGGTTAAAACATGGGGGCGGCTATTTGACACAAGAAGAAGTACCATTACCAGCCGGTAAATTTAATGCTGGACAAAAAATATTCTTTTGGTTAAGCCTTTTGTTATCTTTAATTCTGTCAGGTACGGGGATCAATCTGCAAAAAAGCGCGATTGCACAGGTGGCGGTAAATGATGTGACTTTAGTAATACATGGGGTATCGGCAGCTTTGCTAATACTAACCGTTATAGGACATATATACCTATCCTTGTGGGTTAATAAGGGAACCTGGCGGGTACTAACAAGTGGAAAAGTTTCAGTGGAATGGGCGAAATGCCATCATCCCCTTTGGGAGTCTACTTTACAAATAAATGAAGAAACCAAGCCAGCGGAGTAACTTCGTAGGGGACCGGATTACAGTTGTGGGATTTAATGGGCTTGGTATTATTAGTTTGAGGTGGATTAGGTGAAGAAGATAGGATTGAAAGCAAGAATGGGGTTAAAAGGTTTTCACATTTTTTTACAAGTCTTTGGATTGGTGCAGTTTTTTCTATAATAATTTTAGCGTTTACAAAAGGATATGTTACGAATGGGGATGAACTGTGGGCGGTTTTTTGATATTTCAAAACGCAAGCTTGTAGATAGAGAAATATTATCTTTTTCTATACCCTACAAACTTTTTAAAGAGATGGAGGAAAGTATTGCAGGGAGTTTTTTAGAAACTGAGATTTGGCATAAGTTAAGGGAACGTCAGTGAGTTTTGGCAAGTGTTTTGTATTATGCTATGGCATTTGACCATCAGGAGGATATAGATGATTGGTTGATTATTGATAAAATTCTGGATGTGGTTGGGGGTACGAGTATACCTTACAATTATGAAAGATCCAGGTTTTAATAGTAGATTAGTGATTAACAGGGAAGAACAGGAAACCAGTGAGGCTGATTTCCTGTTTTTATTGTTTCAAAAATGTTATATTCCAGATTTATTCTTAAGCCCGGATTCCCGCCCACTCTTGACCTCGAAAATCAGTTATATTTCGTCAGCATACGACATCTTTGTGAAAAATTTATCAATTACTAATTGACTTACATTTTCACATGTCTTATAATTTCCCTAGAGATTGATAAAAATTTCACAAGCAAAGGAATGAGGATTAATGAATACGGCGAAAAAGATTAACTACCAGATCAACTACCATACGAAGGCTGCTTATGAATTAGCAAGTTCTCAACCTTGCCCGAGGTCTGCCAATGATGTGTATTCTCTAGGTGTAGGTTTACAATACTGTATCAGGGCTAAGTGTATCGAGATCGGCAATTATAGCCGCACCCTTGATAAGCAACTCTTAGACGAGTTGGCAGCAAAACAGCTAACTATTAAATCTGAAATTGAAAAAATGGCCAAATATAATTTGAACGAACTCTTGGTGAAATTCTACAATAGCGGCGGACCTATTATGGCCGACCCGGTTTCAAAGCAGATGGCCAAAGATAATCAGCGGTTCTTTAGCTTGATTTTAAGCAACTTTTTGCAATCACTTGATGATGCCGCTCTGGAGACTTTAAGGGGTAAGCTTAGCGTAGAGGAAATGGAAAGAGACGTTGAAAATAAGATAGCAGAATTATACGCTTCCTTGGCCAGAATGTTTCCGGTTAAAGAAATCGAAATTGCTTTCGCGGATTTAGTAAAAATCAGACAATCTTAAAATTAGATACTTCTCTGGCTTTTTAGGTAAGCGGATTTATACTAGTGAATTTATTTAAAACTAGCAGCTAAGAAGACTATTATTCAGATTTTTTTGCAAGGAGGGTGCCCTATATGTGTAATTGTGGAGAAAATATACAGGATATTCGTTATGTAACACTTGATGCAATGCTGCAAAAATACCTTCATACAACTGGTAAAATTATTCCGGTTCTGCAGGAAACTCAGGATATTTTTGGATATGTCCCGGAAGATGTTATAAAAATAATAGCTGATACCCTTAAAATTCCTTCCAGTGAAATCTATGGAATAGCTACTTTTTATGGACAATTCCATTTACAAGCCCGGGGTAAAAACATTATTCGGATTTGTACCGGTACTGCTTGCCATGTACAGGGCGGAGGGAAAGTTTTAGAATCCATTATTGAAACTCTGGGCTTGGAAAAAGGAATGATCACTACTGAAGATTTAGCGTTTACCATTGAACCTGTGGCCTGCTTAGGTGCTTGCGGTATGGCTCCGGTAATGATGGTTAATGAGGATACTTATGGAAGAGTTTCCCCCGACCAGGTTCCGGAGATAATCGCACTTTATGCTGAAAAGGAGCGCGATGATAAATGCATAGCTTAAACGATATGCGTAAGCAATTTCAAAGCGCATTTAATGAATCGAAAAATCAGGTCAAAATTGTGATTGGTTTGGGAACCTGCGGTATGGCAGCCGGTGGGGAGAAAATCTGGAATGAGATAGCCAGCTATATCGACCGGCAGGGTCTTAAAGTTGAAATGATGTCTACCGGATGTATTGGCATGTGTTATGCAGAGCCTCTTATGGAAGTCCATATTCCCGGTCAGCCTCGATTTATATATGGTAATTTAAAACCTGAGACTGCCATTGCGATTCTGGAGAGACATCTTAAGCAAGGTGAACCTTCCCCTGAATATATTATTGCCCAGGACCCCAGAGGTTATGATGCGGCAGTGAATATCACCAAGCTTAATGATACACCTTTTATTAAACCCCAGGTTAAAAACGTTCTGAGCCGCTGTGGTATTATTGACCCGGATCAAATAACCCACTATATTTCTTTTAATGGTTATGAAGCTTTGGAGAAAGTTCTATTTGAAATGAAGCCGGCCGAGGTTATAAAAGAAATTAGCAAATCGGGATTAAGAGGCCGTGGCGGGGGAGGTTTTCCTACCGGCCGCAAATGGGAAGCAGCTTATTCATCACCCGGCCCTAAAAAATATGTAGTTTGTAATGCTGATGAAGGGGACCCGGGTGCTTTTATGGACCGCAGTGTTCTGGAAGGAGATCCCCACGCTTTATTGGAAGGTATGGCTATTTGCGGATATGCTATCGGAGCCGATGAAGGTTATATTTATATCCGGGCCGAATACCCCCTGGCCATAAAAAGACTTAATAAAGCTATTCGTAATGCTGAATCTATGGGCATTCTGGGCGACAATATCCTGGGCAGTGGATTCAGCTTTAAAATACAAATTGTGGCCGGTGCCGGAGCTTTCGTATGCGGTGAAGAAACGGCCTTAATGCATTCCATCGAAGGAAAGCGAGGCATGCCTAGAGTGCGGCCCCCTTATCCTGCTCAATCAGGCTTATGGGGTAAACCGACTAATATTAATAATGTTGAAACTTATGCTAATGTTCCCGGTATCTTACGTCAGGGGGCGGACTGGTTTGCCGGCATGGGTACCGATAACAGCAAAGGCTCCAAGGTTTTTGCTTTGACGGGAAAAATAAACCGGACCGGTCTGGCCGAAGTTCCTATCGGTATTTCTCTTAGGGAAATCGTGTTTAATGTAGGCGGCGGAATCCAGAACGACAAAAGGTTTAAGGCAGTTCAAATTGGCGGTCCTTCCGGTGGGTGTATTCCCGAAAGTCTGCTTGATACTCCGGTTGATTACGATTCTCTGGTGGCATTAGGAGCCATGATGGGCTCCGGCGGCCTGGTGGTTATGGATGAAGATACTTGTATGGTGGATGTAGCCCGATATTTTCTGCATTTTACCCAGGACGAATCTTGTGGCAAATGTGCTCCCTGCCGGGAAGGAACGATGCGTATGCTGCAGATTTTGGAAGATATCTGCAGTGGCAAAAGCCAGCCCGAGGATTTGGATACCTTGGAAAGCTTATGCCAGGTAGTTCAATCAACTTCCTTATGCGGTCTGGGACAGTCGGCACCTAACCCGGTTCTTGCTACTCTGCGTTATTTTCGCTCCGAATATGAAGCCCATGTTTATGATAAGAAGTGTCCGGCCGGAGCATGTGTAGACCTCTTGGATATTATAATAGATGCGGTAAAATGTAAAGGCTGTACGGCTTGTATTAACGTTTGCCCCACTGCTGCCATCAGCGGTGAACGCAAAAAGCCCCATACTATTGATGCGGATAAGTGCATAAAATGTCAGGCCTGCATACAAAAGTGTACCTTTAATGCCATTTTAAAAGGCTAATGCCAATGGAAGGAGCAAAATAAATGTCTGCAACCAATGTAACAATTAACGGCATCAAAATAAATATACCTGCAAATACTTCCATATTACATGCAGCCGAAGCGGCTGGGATTAAAATTCCTACCCTTTGCTTCCATCCTGACCAGGAAATAAAGGCTAATTGCCGGATTTGCGTGGTGGAAGTGGAAGGTCAAAGAAATCTTATGCCCGCCTGTGCTACTGAGGTAAAAGAGGGTATGGTAATTAAAACTACCACGGCCCGGGTTATGGAAGCCAGACGGACTATTCTCGAGCTTTTGCTGGCCCATCATCCCCAGGACTGTTTGCACTGTGTCCGCAGCGGTGAATGTGAGCTTCAGGAATTATCCTCCGAATATGATGTGCGTAACAACCGGTTTTCTCAGGAAAATGCACATTTGCCCGTGGATTATTCCAGCCCTTCAATCGTACGGGACCCGAATAAATGTATTCTCTGCTGCCGCTGTATTGAATTTTGCAATACCAGACAGACAGTAAATGCACTGGGTTTGGCTTACCGCGGATTTGATACTAAGGTGCTTCCCTCTATAGGACAGGATTTATTTGAAAGTCCCTGTGTCAATTGCGGTCAATGTATTCATGTCTGTCCGGTGGGAGCTATTGCCGGGCGGGAACAAATTAGAGAATTCCTGGCAGCAGCAGCCGATGCCAATAAAGTTGTGGTAACTCAAATAGCGCCTGCGGTGCGATTAGCAGTGTCTGAAGCCTTTGGCGGCCGCAATGAAGAATTAAGTATGGGACAACTAGTCAATGGTCTTAGAATGTTAGGCTTCGATCATGTGCTGCCCACTAATTTTACCGCCGACCTGACCATTATGGAGGAAGCCAGTGAGCTCTTGGAAAGGATCAACGGCTCTAAAACTCTGCCTATGTTTACCTCCTGCTGTCCGGCTTGGGTACGTTTTGCAGAAATATTTTACCCCGGGTTTTTAGGCCATCTTTCCACCTGCAAATCCCCCCAGCAGATGTTTGGCGCCTTGGTCAAAACATATTGGGCGGATAAAATGGGCATCAACCCGGAAAAGATTTTTTCGGTTTCCATTATGCCCTGTACCGCTAAAAAATATGAAGCAGTGCGGCCGGAAATGGTGGACAGCCGCTATTCTGATGTAGATATGGTACTTACTACCAGTGAGATTATACGTCTTTTCAAGATGAGCGGCATAAATCCTCTGCTGCTGGGAGATACTGCTTTTGACCCCTGGATGGGTGAATATACCGGAGCAGGGGTATTATTCGCTGCTAGCGGCGGGGTTATGGAAGCTGCTTTACGGACTGTTTATGAAGAGGTAACTAATAAAAAATTAGACCAAATCGAGTTTAGTGAAGTAAGAGGCATGCAGGGAGTTAAAGAGGCTACCGTAAACCTGGATGGGACCTTGGTAAAGGTGGCGGCAGTCCATACTTTAAGCAATGCTCGGCTCCTTATGGAACAGGTGGCAGCCGGAAAATCCCCCTATCACTTCATAGAAGTGATGGCATGTCCTGGCGGCTGCATAGGGGGAGGCGGACAGCCTTTAACCCGTACCGACCAGCAAAGAAATAGGCGGATGGATGCTATCTATACCGAAGACCGCAGCCAGCCGGTCAGGAAATCCCACGAGAATACGGATGTAAAGATTCTCTATAATGATTTCCTGCACCAAGCTCTGGGGCATAAATCACATGAATTGCTGCACACCAGCTATACCGTCAAACGTAAAAATACCTAGGTGGGCAGGGAAAAAACTCCCCTTTTGGTAGGCTTGAACTTGATCCCATTACGAAAACGTTAAGTTAATCATGTTGAATGTATAAATATGTAGGAGCCTTTGGACGTAGTATGGTAGAAACACCCCGCGAAGATGAAGAGTCGAAAGGGGGCGAGCCCAAGGATGGGCGAGAGGGCCACTGAGCACGGATGCGCATTTGGCCCGG
>JAEWZB010000026.1 GCA_023395515.1 Bacillota bacterium | reverse complement strand
TTGTAAGTCTGCATCGTTGATATACAACCCCGTGATGGTCTTATGATTACCATCGAAGTGACCTTGAAATTTATTTGTCTCTCTCCCAATGGGCACCCAGCCCTTGCCACCGTTAAAACCGGTGTTGGATGCGCCGTAGTCGGAGAGGTCGAGGTCGTCAGTCAGTTTATAATATACGTTCTCTCCGCCATATTGCGCATTGGTAACGGGATCATTCACCAGCTCCGCCAGCTTGGCCAGCTGGGCAGCGGTGGATATTTCGTATTGATTACCAACCGAGCCGTCGCCGCTGAAAAATCTCCCGCTGATGTGGTAAGGCAACGTACCATCCTGCCCATCAAGGCCCGTCAGGATGGGCAGCTTGCCAGTTTGGTATGTCCATCCGTTTTCCTCTGTAAACAGACTGCTGATATAGTCGCCGATATCGCCGCTTATTTGGGCAGCGGTTTTGGACGCGCCGTCAACCTTGCCTGTACCTTCATCAAGAGGATTTTTCACGTTGCCGCCCATCAGCACCGTCATTTCGCTAAAGGCCATGTTGTCGGAAAGGACACCTGGGTCTCCGTGATTTTTCCCAAGCACTCGCCCCACATTGAAATAGCCGCTGACGCTAGGGTTGAGAGCGGCGCAACTTGTTACGTTACCGCCAATACTTGAGGTCTGCCCTGCTATGCCGCCGACAGAGTTCCCTGTACCGCTGACAGCGCCCGTGGCGTAGCAGTTTTTAACTATGCTGCCGGCGCCCTCTATATCTCCCACTACGCCGCCGACATTAGATATGCCGCTGACGGAACCTGTGGCGTAGCAGTTTTTTAAGCTGGATCCAGAGAGAGCATCACCAAGGTTTCCCGCTACGCCGCCGACAGAATCTCCTGTGCCGCTGACCATACTGGTGACGTAGCAGTTTTCTAAGCTGGGTCCCCTGGTAACTCTTCCAACTACACCCCCGACATAAGTTGTTCCGCGAACCTCGCCGGAGGCGTGACTGAACTTCACGCTGACATCTCCAAAAGCGGTGCCGGCCACGCCGCCAACATTCATCGCGCCTTCGACTTTACCGGTGACATAACAGTTTTCTATACTGCTATTGTCATTAATTTGCCCCACTACGCCGCCGACATAGTCTTTTCCGGTAATGTTTACATCTTCAAGCCTAAGGTTTTGCACCGTGCCTTTATAGATACTACCAAATAACCCCTGATTTGCATCAGAACGGTTGATGTTCAATCCTGTGATAACCTTGCCATTGCCTTCAAAAATACCCGTGAACGCGACGGCCATAGACGTTCCAATCGGCGTCCATCCCTCGCCACTTTGATAGCCGGAGAGATCGAGATTGGCGGTGAGCTTGTAGTGTACGCCCTCCGCACTGTAGGTTGCGTTGGCTGCATTCACCTGCGTTGCCAGCTCTGCCAGTTGGGCAGCCGTGTCAATCAGAAAGGGAGCTTCCTCTGTACCCACGCCGCGGAAATTAGGGTCACTGCCGTCCGTGATATAATCCGGTATATCTATCGCCGCGCCAAAGCCGGGCAGCTTGCCGTTTTCAATAATCCAGCCATTAGTGGTAGTGAAGCGGCCGCCGATGGTGCCTTCGGTTTTTATATCGGTGGCAGTGATGTCCGCGCCGTCAAGGCCGGACGCGTCGCTTGTGATAGATTTTGGGGTACCGTTTACCATCGTCATCATGCCGACAAAGGCGACGTTGCTGCCAAAAGAACTACTCCCATCTATTCTTCCAACCACACGGCCCACATTGCTGCTCGTGCCAGTGACAGAGGGGTTCAACGCGGCGCAATTATACACCGGGCCACCGTAAGAGAAGCTACCCACGATGCCGCCGACATTGTGGGCATTTGAGCCCCCGCTCACACTGCTGGAGGAGTAGCAGTTTTGGATACTGGTGGTAGGCGCAGTGATGCTGCCCACAATGCCGCCGATGTGCGAGCTGTATGGCCCCCCGCTGACACGACCGGTGGAATAGCAGTTCTCCACCGTTGCACTGCCGGCATAGCTGCTGGTAGCATAACCGACAACGCCGCCCACATTGGCGCCGCCGACGGCGACCCCGTGCAGCGAACCGTCTACACCACAGTGCTGGATTTTGGCATCGGTGATTTGTCCCGCAATGCCGCCTACCATCGCATAACCATGCACAGAAACCCCGGACAGCAGCAGATCTTTCACACTGCCGCCATTAATCTTGCCGAACAGTCCGCAGCCGCCATATACCTCATAATCAGACGAGCTATCATTGTTGATATACAGCCCGGCAATGGTATGTTCACCACCGTCAAACTGCCCCTTGAACGGATTGGCTACTGTTCCTATGGGCTTCCAGCCCTTGCCGCCATTCCATCCTTGGCCATATGCGGACAAATCGAGGTCGTTCATCAGCTTCAGGAATACAGTAGCGTTAGCGTCATTAAACAAAAAGCTCTCCAGCCGTCCCGCATTGACCAACTCCGCGATTTCCGCCAGCTGGGCGGCCGTGGTGATTTCCAGCGGGCTGGCAGTTGTACCGCCGCCGCCCATACGCATGGGCGCAAAACGGCTGACTGCTTCGGGAATATACACTGTGATACGAGGCGTTTCCAAGTCCTCCGCAAGAGTATATCCCTCGCCTACCACAGCATCAAATACATAAAGTCCCCGCTCAGGGGCATTTTCGTCATAGTCCTGCTCTGTCTGCCATGTTACAGAAATTGGCACGGTTTCACTCTCCGCCGTACCCCTCACCGTTTCCGGCAATATCGGCTTTCTAGTATTCTGCCAGCGGATTTCATCGGCCAGCTCATCAAAATCAGTAATAGTACCCTTTAGTGCCGCTTCTTCCACCGTCACGTTGATGGACGGCGGTGCAGTGCTTACTGTGAAGCCTTCAATATGGGCAGTAAAGGTATATATCCCCACTATATTGCCGTCATATTTCGGTGAGGATATCCACGTCAGGGGAACAGGCATATCTAAGGTTAAAATATTAGAGTTATCTGCCAAGCCTGTAGTTTCAGAAGTATATACAGAACCTACAACTGAAGCTTCTTTCTCCTGCCCAGGTTTTTCTTCATCCACCATTTGGCATACTGTTGCCACCAGCATATCCGGCAGGTTCAGCTCGGTTACCCCCGTGCCAAGAGCTACCTTTTGCATAACAGTTTCCGGCGCCAGCTCCCCAAAGGCGATAATTTCACCACTTACGCCAGTCATAGCTCCGCTGTCCCCCATGATTTCCTCTGCTGCATATGCTGGTATCTGTCCGCAGGTTACAATACTTAACATAAACGTAAAGACCATCATGATAGACAGCATTTTATAGGCTCTTTGATTTCTTTTCCCCCACATTAAGCATACTCCTCCCAATATTATTTATAGTTTAATTTTATTTAAATAATAGTAGCCGTAATAGTTAGTTAGTGCTTAAATTCCGGTGATTTATGCTATATTGCCAAGAAAAAAAAGCCTCCGAAAACCATTATGGTCGGAAGCCTTTTTTACTGAATATCTTATTTTTGAGTAATCATCGCTCTATATTGGGAAGGAGTCATTCCTAAATATTGTTTAAATTTTTTGGCCAGATTCCCGTTGTAATCCACTCCGCATTCGTCAAAAACTTGACTTATGGAAAAATTAGTATCGCACAGCATTGCCTTGAGCTTGCTGAACTTTACCTCTTGATAATAGTTGTAGGGGGTCATGCCCGTATGCTGTTTAAATAAGCGGGTATAATGATATCTGCTCATGTGAACAATACCTGCCAGCTTATCCAGGTCAAACTCTTCCTGCCAATGATCATCTATGTATTCCTTGCCTTTCATAATTTCTTCCCGGTCCTGATAAGATCTGGAGGTTATAAAAATAAATACCACAAATATCAATTGATTAGCACTGTCGCGGATAGGAAAGGCCGTCAGGTTCTGGAACAAACTTCCGGAAACCAATTCCTTATTATCTCCCAACCTTTCAACGATTTCCTGATGGGGCACTTTTACATCATAGGCGTGAACGGTTTCTCCCTGAAAAGCCCGCAAGACAAAGTCTTTTATTCCCCACTTTTCCAGGTTGGGATTAAGCATTATATTATGTTTTTTATAAAGCTTTTCCGGATTGGATATTTTAGCAAACTTTAAAAACTCGTCATTCGCTAGGAGCATGGTGCCGTCCGGTGCACAAATATGCATGGGATAAGGAAAGTGTTTAACAATCTGGGCAAATAGTTCTTTATTTTCATACAGGGAGTCAAAAGACCATGATTTTTCATGTTTTCTTTGTTCATATAGGTCATATATGTCTTTAGATACCGCCGGTTTCTGTTCTTCTTGCCGGGGGGCTTTTTTCCGTCTTCTATCCTCCGGTTTAACCGCATCTTCAGGAATAAGCCACAAGTTACCCTTTTTCACCGCACCGTCTATTCTACCCTCGGTACAGTATAAGGTCACAATCCTGATGCCAAGCCCCCATTTTTCACCGGCTTCTTTCACGGTTATATAATCCACGTTTTACACCACCCCCATATATTGCCCCTAGTATACTGCCAAGTTAAGCATATTGCAAACATTAGCAATATATAATGGCAGGTAAATTATTATAAATACATATTGCTAAATGGTGTAAGTCTCATAATGAAAAAAGCAAAGGCAGACAACTTAATCTGCTGTCTGCCCTATCTAATATTTACGGTTGTCAAATGTCTTCCTGGATATGCTATAGCTGAGCTTTTTTTATAGCTTAAATTATTGCAGCTTGGCCATTATTTTAGCTACTATTGCTTCCATCACTTCTGATTTATATTCTTCGGTTTTACCTTGGTCTATTAGCTCATTTAATTTAGCATCCCAGGGCAAACCACCTAAAAAGTCTATCCCGGTTTCGGCTGCCACCTTTTCCCCTTGGCTCTTGCCGAAGATCTCCAGCTTTTCATCACAATGGGAACAAATAGCATAACTCATGTTTTCTACTAAACCGACTATAGGGGTATTCATTTTTTGAGCCATCTTAATAGTTTTCTTAACTACCATAAAAGCTAAATCTTGAGGTGATGATACAATAACAATCCCGTTTACCGGTAAAGACTGCATTACGGTTAAGGGGACATCACCCGTACCTGGGGGAAGGTCCACCACCATATAATCCAAGTCTCTCCAATCCACTTCACCCCAAAACTGATTAACCGCACCTGCCAGTAAGGGGCCTCTCCATACTACCGGATCATCTTCATTAGGAAGGAAAAAGTTAATAGACATGAGTTTTATACCGGTAGCAGTTGTTGGAGGTATAATACCGTATTCCGTAGCCTTAAGCCCTTCATTTTTTATTCCGAAGGCCCGAGGTTGACTAGGCCCGGTTATATCCGCGTCCAGAATCCCTACTTTTTTACCTTGTTTAGCTAAATTACTGGCAATTAAAGCTGTAACTGATGATTTACCTACCCCGCCTTTACCACTCATTACTACAATTACATTAGTAATGGTGTTAAGTGCCCCTAAGAGACTTTTATCCTGTTCTTGTACTTGTCCGCAATCATCAGGATTAACATTGCATCCTTGGCTGGATGGGCATGTTTTACATTGGTCAGACATACATAATCCCCTTTCTAGCAATTATTACTAGTTCATTATACACCTTAATTTATAGGTTTAAATGATTATCTACGATCTTATCAGCTTAATCAGAGTATCTTTAAATTTCTCATCATCAGTTTTATGCCGTTTTTTAGTATGCGGTGTCTTGAGACCAGCTTGCCTGGCCTTAAAATTTATATGTCTTTGCATTAATAGCGTGTCTATGTTATCCAAACTATATACTTTCCCATGAGGACTAATTGCTTTAGCATTTTTCCCCAATACCATAGCTGCTAAACCATAATCTTGGGTAACGACTATATCATTAGCAATAGTTTTATTTACAATAGCCAAATCGGCCGCTTGAGCGTTACCATCTACTACCACGACTTCAGCATAAGAACTGGAAATTTTATGATTAAGATTACTTATCATTATTACCGGTATCTGGTAAGAAATGGCTACTTCTTCAATAATATCTTTGACCGGGCAGGCATCAGCATCAACAATTATTCGCATTCCACATTTTTCTCCCTATTTTAATAAAGTAAGTCATCGGATAAATTGATTTTAGCAGTTATTTATTAGAATATCACCTAATTGTTGCTATTAATATTTAAAGTCAGTATCACGAAAATATGTTATAGTTATTTTGAAATATTAAACTGTAAGTATTCATGACTTTAGTCGTATTACATTATGAGTGGATGGGGAGCTGGTTTTTTTGCTGACAGATGAAATGCTTGCCACTCAAGCCTTAAATGGTGAGCTATCAGCTTTTGAAGAGTTAGTAAACCGATATAAAGGGTCGGTTTTTGCTATAATTTATAGAATGTTAGGGCAATATCAAGAAGCCGAGGATATTAGCCAAGAAGTTTTTATTACGGTTTACCAAAAGCTCTATCAGTTTGATGCTGAAAAGAGATTTGGGCCATGGATTCATAAAATAGCGGTTAATACAGCCATCAGTTCTTTAAGAAAGAAAAAAAAGGTTGTAACCCTAAGCTTCGATGAAACTTACATTCAAGCTCAAGAAGATTTGCCTATGTTAAATATTGTAGACCCTGAACTTACGGTGGAACGTAAGGAATTACGCGAAGATATTGAAACAGCTATAAAAGAATTATCCGAGAACTATAAAATAGTAATTATCCTGCGTTATCAGCTGGAATTAACTAACCAGGAAATAGCAGATACCTTAGGAATCAGCAAAGAAAATGTAGAAGTTAAAATTCACCGCGCCCGTAGAGCCTTAAGAAAAGCCCTGCAAAAAAATTGGGAAGAAAGGGGGATTAAACATGAATTGTCAGCAAGTAGATAAATATATCCTGGACTACTGTGATAATAACTTATCCCCTGAATTAACCGCAGAACTGGAACAACATTTTTTAAACTGTTCTGTTTGTACTAAGGGTCTGGAACTAACCAGGTTAGAGGAATCCTTTTTATATAATCTGCCTCCCATAGAACCTGGGGCTGACTTTACGGCTAAGGTGATGCAAAATATTAATGCGGTAAATTTAACTACTGTTAATCAGCCTCTTTATAAATTCAGGTTATCCCGGCAACAGCTATTGCTTTTACCGGTTGCGGCAGTTTTTATTCTGTTTTTAACTACTAGTTTCCCCAGTATGTTTAACCCAGATAAGTTTACCGGGATTTCCCAGGTTGAGGATGCAGGTCCTCCAGTATCTCTAGAATCTGAACCAGTTAGAATTTCTTTAAATGATGGTAATGATAATTATGTAAGTGAACCTATTAAGCAAAAAGAAGTTATTAACTCTAATAATAGCGCTCCCGTAAGTGGAGGTGGAAGTATAGACGAAAGTAAGGACCAGAGTGGCAACCTAACTGGAAGTGATAATGAGGCTGACAATGCAATAAAGAGTTATGCCGCTAATCCTGAGGTGCCGGAAACGGTTATTTATGATAGAGAATTGATGAAACAAGATAATCCTAACCGTGCGGAACAGCATTTTAGAATGGCTAGTATAGATAGTGCCGGAATAAACTTATCTCCCCAAAATATTCCCGCCGAGTTCAGTTTATTAGAAGTCCAGAATAATGGGGCTGATGTTATTACTTATTGTTATATTGATGAGCCCAACCAAATAACTTTAGATATAACTATTGCCAAAACCGAACCTGAATCTGAAGAAACAACTATAAATGAAGAAGAATCTGGCCAAGAATTAACTCTTTTTAATTTACCGGAACTTGAAACGTCCGGTTTCAATGAAACCCTGCTGAATCATTTGAGTTGGGAATTAAATACAGATAACGAATTATATATTGTTACCATAAAATCTAATCTGCCTCAAGAAGATATCATAACCTTATCTTCCTCAATTACCTTAAGTAATTAATCGGTAAGTTTTCTTTTATCAATGCTTTTTTTTGACAAAAAGCATTGATTTTTTTTTATACTTACATTAAGGTACAAAAAGGTGGAGGGAATGTATGTGAAAAGTGGGGATATGGAACTTTTACAATTACAGCTTAGTCTGAAAAGGCTAACTGAGCTGGAAAAAAGACATCGAACCCTATTGGAGAATCTTAATGATGGCTTCGTAATAGTAAATAATGGGTTGCAAATCCTTCAGCTTAATCAAGCTTTTGCCAAAATGCTAGGATATAGCCAAGGGGAAATATTAGGTAAATCCTTATTAAACTTTACTGCCCATCCCAGTGATCAAATAGCTTTATTAGCAGGCATAAGACGCAGAAAAGAAAAACATAGAGATATTTATGATCTCAATTTTCGATCTAGTGATGGAAAAATTGTTCCTACTAATATAAATCCTACTCCCTATATTAATGAGGAAGGCAATGTAATAGGGAGTTTTGCCGTTGTTAAAGACCTTACTCATATTAAAAAGTCGGAAAACACTTTACAATATCAAGCCCGCCTCTTAGATTATATTAGTGAAGGTATTGTAGTTACTAATGCTTTGGGCAATATTGAATATATGAATTCCCCGGCTGAAAACATACTAGGAGTTACTTCTGCTTCCGTTCTGAATGAAAACATATTTAACGTTTTTCCTCTCGACTCCAATTACTACACCAATAAGCTTACCGGGAATTATGCTGCAACTAATGTTATACAAAAAGAAACCAGACTTATTACTCCCCTGGGGAATGATAAGTATTTAAGGCTGGCCACAGCTCTTTTAAGGAATAAATATAACCATATTACTGGTTCAGTTACAGTAGTTTCGGATATAACTGAATTAATCAGTTCCAGGCGGCAGGCCGAAAATGCCAGCCAAGCTAAAACGAACTTTCTGGCCAATATAAGCCATGATATTAGAACTCCTATGATTGCTATAATTGGAGCCAGTGATTTACTTAAGCAAGAAAAGCTTAATGAATATCAAAGTGAATTGGTTATGGCAGTTGAACAATCGGGCAAACAGTTATTGGAATTAATCAATGATATTTTAGATTTGTCCCGGATAGAAGCAGGTTATAGTCTAGGGGTAATCAAGGAATTTAAATTAACCCAGCTAATAGCTGAATGTATGCAAACGGTATACTCCAAGGTTAAGTCCAGAAACCTGGATGTAATAGTAAATATTGATCCTCAGGTTCCCGCTTTATTAATCGGAGATCCCTTGCAAATAAGAAGAATTTTACTTAACCTGATCGGTAATGCCATCAAATTTACTAAAGACGGATATATAAAGGTATCAGTGGCACCGGAAAATACTTGTGAACGCCTTAATGAAAATGATATTTGTTTACTATTTGCGGTGGAAGATAGTGGCCGGGGAATCCCCGCTGAGGAACTAAATTCTATATTTGAGGCTTTCCATCAAGGCAAGAGTTTTTCATCTAGTGGGACGGGATTAGGCTTAACTATTTGTAAAGAATTAGTTGAAAAAATGGGAGGTAAAATTTGGGTCAGCAGTCAAGTCGGGAAAGGCTCTAAATTTAGTTTTTATCTTCCCTTACAAGAAGCTATAACAACTTCTGCTCCGACGACCAAAATCCCTGATCTTAAAACCGCCCTTCCGCCTAAAAACTTAGACAACAAATCGATTTTAATTGTAGAGGATAATGAAATCAACTGCAAAATCTTAACTTATATGCTTAAGCATGCCGGTTACAATGTGGCATCAGTTACTAATGGCAGTGAATGCTTATTACTTCTGGAAGATCATCCCTTTGATTTAATTTTAATGGATATGCAAATGCCGATTTTAGATGGTTATGAAACTACTAAATTAATTCGTCTTAATAATAAATATGCCCATATTCCTATAGTTGCGCTGACCGCCTTTGCTATGGAAGGTGATGCCAAGAGGTGTATAAAAGCCGGTTGTGATCATTATCTATCCAAACCAGTATCTAGTATGGAATTACAAATGACCCTTAATAAAATATTTGCCCAGGAACGTAAAAAAACCCCGCTAACCTCAGTTACTCAAAGCGATTTTATAGATGGCCTATTGCCGGAGTTTTTTGCCTCAACTACTAAACTTATAGAAAAATTACAAAAAGCTATCAACCTTAATGATTATGAATGGGTGGCGGGTATTACTCATGATTTAAAAGGAATTTGCGGAATGTATGGTTTTATGGACTTGTCTGAAGCAGCCTCTATAATTCATCACTATGCTAATGAACAAGATAATTTTAATCTTACTGCTGCATTTAATAAACTGGAGGAAATATTTTTAGGCAAAATCGAGGAAACCTCCATAAACTAATTATGAAGGTCACCACGTCAAAAAAAGGCTAATAGCTACGTTAATGGGGAAACCTGTAAGGGAGACGCGCCCTATGTACGTCTCCCTTACGGGTTTCCCCATCGTTTTGCTCTTAGCCTTTTTGCTCATTCCGGGCCAAGCTAATTATTTTAATTATATTTCTCCGTTAAATTTTTCATAATGGGAAAACTGCATGGAAAAAGCTGCCCGGCCTTGAGTTACAGAACGCAGTACGGTTGAATAACCAAACAACTCTGCTAACGGAACATAAGATTTAATTATTTGCGTGCTACCTTCCGTATCCATGGATTCTAAGCGGCCTCTGCGATTATTAATATTATTTATGATATTTCCCGTAAATTCATCCGGGGAAGTAACTTCTACCATCATAAACGGTTCTAATAAACAAGGCTTAGCTTTCCTCAAGCAATCTTTGGCTGCCATCATTCCGGCAATTTTAAAAGCCATCTCGGATGAATCAACTTCATGGTAAGATCCATCTAAAAGAGTTGCCTTTACATTTACTACCGGATAACCTTTTAGAACTCCTTCTTCCAAAGCCTGTTTTACTCCCGATTCAACCGCAGGAATATATTCCCGGGGAATTACCCCGCCTACAATCTTATTTACAAATTCAAAACCTTCACTAGGTTCAATTTTTAATACTACATGAGCAAACTGCCCTTTACCGCCAGTTTGTTTTACATATCTGGTAACATGTTCGGCCTCGGTAGTTATAGTCTCTTTATAAGCAACTTCAGGCTGCCCCACATTAAAATCTACATGATATTCCTTAGCTAACCTTTCCGTTACTATTTCCAGATGCAGCTCACCCATACCTGCAATCAGGGTTTGACCTGTTTCCTTATTATAAGATACTTTAAAGGTCGGATCTTCCGTGGATATTTTAGCTAAAGCCTCGCCTATCTTGCTTTGGTCATTGGAAGTTTTAGGCTCAATAGCTATCTGAATTACGGGTTCCGGAAACTCAATAGATTCCAGTAAATAGCCTTTATCTTCAGAAGTTAAGGTATCACCGGTACTTACATCCTTAAGACCTATAAATGCTACTATATCACCTGCTGATACCTTGCTTAACTCTTCCCGGTGATTAGCATGCATCTTAACTAGCCGGCCAATTCTTTCTTTCTTTTGCTTAGTACTATTAATTACATAGCTTCCTGCCTCTACTTCTCCGGCATAAATTCTGGCAAAAGCTAATTTGCCTATATGTCTATCACTTACTATTTTAAATACTAAAGCCATAAAGTCTTCTTTAGCATCAGGAACAATTTCTATTACTTCATCACTGCCGCTTACAACAGCTTGAGCAGGTTCTACATCTAGTGGTGAGGGCAGGTAGTCTACTATGGAATCTAATAGGGGCTGTACCCCGATATTGCGATAAGAACTGCCACAAATAACCGGAACAAAGGTATTATTTATGGTATTTATTCGAATCGCTTCCGCTAACATTTCTACCGGTAATTCATCACCATTAAAATACATATCTAACAAAGCCTCATTAGTTTCAGCTAAGCTTTCTACTAAGGCTAAACGCCATTTATCCGTTTCTTCTCTATACTTATCGGGGATTTCCAATTCAGCAACTTCATCGCCGAAAGAACCGCTGAAAGCATAATATTTCATTTTAACTAAATCAATCATGCCGGTAAAATCCTCATCTTCGAAAACCGGTACGGTCAGAATTAAAGGATTAGCACCTAAACGATTCTTTATTTGCTCGGCCACCCGATAAAAATCAGCCCCAATAGCATCCATTTTATTGATATAGGCTATTCTAGGCACTTTATATTTATCAGCCTGGCGCCAAACTGTTTCTGATTGTGGTTCTACCCCACCTTTAGCGCAAAATATTACCACTACCCCGTCCAATATTCTTAAGCTGCGCTCAACTTCTGCGGTAAAATCCACATGACCGGGAGTATCAATTATATTAATAATATGATTTCTCCACACACATTTGGTGGCAGCAGACGCCACGGTTATGCCTCTTTCCTTTTCATAAGGAAGAAAGTCCATAACACTTTCACCATCGTGGGTTTCACCCATCTTATGAGTTAATCCGGTAAAAAATAGAATACGTTCGGTAGTTGTTGTTTTACCAGCATCAATGTGGGCAATTATGCCTATGTTTCTTAAATTATTAATCAAGGTTACCACTCCTTATTAGACCCAAAAAATTATCGGCACTCCTTAGCCAGGAAATGCCGAAAATCCGGTTACATAAATTTAATTCTAACCAAAGATTCCAGAATAATATTATATTAGCCTATTAAAGCTTTGTCAAACTTTTTTTTACGGATTCTCTTTTAATTGGCATTTAGTATTATTTCTACCCTAGTCCCTTTTTCCTGCCTACTAGTTATTATTATGTTACCGCCATGACTTTCAATAATTTCTTTAGCTATACTTAACCCTAAGCCGCTTCCTCCTTTGTCCCGGGTTCGGGCTTCATCTACCCGGTAAAACCTTTCAAAAACATTTTCCAAATCTTGATCAGGTATACCTATACCAGTATCACTTACTTGAATAATTATATGCGAAGCTTTATTTTCCAGCTTAATTTCGATCTGACCGCTTTCGGTATATTTAATTGCGTTCTCTACAATATTAGTCAAAGCGTGTTTTATCTGGCCGGAATTACCTTTAATAATATATTCATCATCTGCCATACCAGTTAATTTTAAAATTAAACCTTTTTGCATTAATAAGGGCTTTAAGGTAACTACAACTTGTTCTACTACTTCACTAATGCTTAAATCCTCATATTCTATTTGATATTTATCATCCAACCTGGCTAATACACTTAATTCGGTAACTAGTTCCTGCAGCCGGTATAATTGCTCCTTAACATCTAATAAAAAGTCATAAGGCGGCATAATATCATTTTCATAATCATGGACCAGGGAATCGGTCAGTAAAATAGCACTAGCTAAAGGAGTTTTAAGCTCATGGGAAGCATTATGGAAAAACCGGCGCTGCTTATTATCATTATTAGCTAATTTAGTACTCATATCATTGAAAACATCAGCTAAATAACTTATTTCATCATGAGTATTTATATCTACTTGTTCTCCTAATTTTCCTTTACTTACCCGCCGGGCTGCTTCAGCTATTTTAATTATGGGCTTAGTTATATTGGAGGAAAATATGAATCCGATAATACTTACTACTACTAATACTAAACAAGATAAATAAAAAATCTGTACTCTAATATCATAGACTAATCCAAAGATGTCATTAGCATAAGAAGATACTAATATAGCCCCCTTAATTCCTGCCGGTGAATTTATGGGGGATGAAGCATAAATGACCCAATCCTTAGTGGCAGGCAAATAGTGAGTTAAGGCTTTACTACGCCCCTTTAAGGCCGCCTGCAGCTCCTCATAATTAAGTCTTTGGCCTAAAATGCTTTCATCCTGCAAAGAATCGGCTATAACTACCTGACTCTCATTAAAAATAAGAATGCGGGAATTATGTTTACGTCCATTTTCGGTAGCTAATAAAGTTAAGTAATTAACATTATCTAAATAATTAGAAGCCTCCGCAGCTATTACCCGGGCTGATGCCATCATAGTATTATTTTGAATCTGGATCATGCGATGTTTTATGGTTTCCACCATAAAAATATTTAAGAGCATAGCTATTAATACTATCATTACTATGTAAGTCCCGGTCACCTTGGAGCGTAACCTTATTCTCACTTAGACCATCTCCCCCAGATAATAACCTACTCCCCACTTAGTTAAAATGTAATTAGGATGGTGAGAATCTGTTTCAATTTTTTCCCTTAATCTTCTAACATTAACATCAACAGTTCTTTCATCAGCAAATTCTAAATCCCAAACCATCTCCAACAGTTGCATGCGGGTAAAAACCCGGCCGGGATTTTTTAAAAATACTATTAATAAATCGAATTCCTTACTAGTCAAATCAATTTCTCTATCGGCTATTTTCACGCTTCTTTTGTTTTCATCAGCCCTAATATCTGAATAGACTATAACTTTAGAACTAGTATTATTAGTTCTTCTTAAAACGGTTTTTATTCTGGCTATGAGTTCTCTGACATTAAAAGGCTTAGCCACATAATCATCCGCTCCTAATTCTAAACCGGTAATTATATCTAAATCATCATCTCGAGCGGTTAACATAATTATGGGTAAATCAAATTCGTTTCTAATTTTTTTACATAAGGAAAACCCATCTATACCTGGTAACATTAAATCGAGTATGACCAGATTATACTTGCCGGTTTTTATCTGCTCCCAGGCCGAAATACCATCATATACCCCATAGGCTTCAAAGCCTTCCTGTTTAAGGTTATGCATAAGTCCTTTTACAATAAGTTTTTCATCATCTACTACTAAAATTTTAACCAAGAAGTCACCACCTTTAGGTATGATTTACCTGCAAAAGTTATGTTCCGTTAGTGGAATGTATAAATATTTCGTCGCCAGACTTCGCATGGGGAAACACCAACTGCTTGCCTCAATAAGAAAGGGGTACCGGGCCAAAGTCACAACCTTAAAAGTAAGCGATAGCGAACATCGGGAGTGCCGGTGGGTACATCCTGTTCAGTGGCCCGCTCGCAACCTTAGTGGTGAGCGACAGCGAACATCAGGAGTGCCGGTAACGGCCCCCGTCCTTAGGGCTCGCCCCCTTTCTTATTTCGCCTTCGCAGGGTGTATCCTCCATGCTACGTCAAACGGCTCCTACATATTTATACATTCCACATAATTAAATCGAGGTTTTTACAGTAAAATCATTCTTCTTTAAAACAACTACTTAGCGCAATGTTCATTGTGCTCATGGTATCATAAATTTATCAGGAGCTAAAAGGAATATTTATCTATATATGGTGGCTTACTCATTACATAGCTCCTATATAAAAAAGCGAAGCTCCATCCTAAGATTAAGCTTCGCTCTGCATTTCTTGCTTTCAAGGTTTATTGGTTTTTAAATACCGGTTTACGTTTTTCGAAAAATGCGTCTATAGCTTCATTCTGATCTTCAGTGCCACAGCAATAAGAAGATTGTGCCTGTTCAAAAAGCAAACCTGCACTCAAGCTGCTTTCATTAGCCAGATTAATTCCCATTTTAGCAAATTTTACGGCTGCCGGAGGCATATTAGCCATCCGCTTAGCTAACTTCAGGGCTCTTTCCATAAGCTGGTCACGTTCTACCACTATTTCTACCAGACCTATGGCATAAGCTTCATCGGCATCAACTTCTTCACAGCCAATGATTAAACGTTTAGCCTGGCCCATGCCTACCAGTTGAGTTAACCTTACGGTTCCGCCCATATCAGGGGATAAGCCAAATCTCACTTCAGGAATGGCTATTCGGGCATCCTTAGCTGCGATTCTAATATCACAGCCTAAAATAAGTTCGGTAGCCGAGCCATAGCATAGTCCGTGAATGGCCGCAATAACCGGTATAGGCATCTCTTGCCATTTGCCATACAGTCTTTGTAACCAAGTTAAATTATCCATAACAAACTGTGAAGTAACGGTACGCAAAAAGTTTAAATCTACACCGGCTGAAAAGTGGTCCCCATCAGCATTAATAACCACTGCTCTTATGCTTTTGTCTTTAATAATATCCTCTTGAATCGCATCTAATTCCAGTAACAAATCCTGACTCACCAAGTTAAAGGCTTCCGGACGGTTCAAAGTAATAATAGCAATAGAGTTTTCCTTAGTTAACAATAAAGCTTTTTTATTTTCCACTACATTTCCTCCTATCAATTTCTTTACACGTTATATTTTGTAATTTCATTCTAATACATATTAAAATAAAATACATCACAAATTTAATTTCCACTCACGAAATATTATTTATTACCCACGGGAATAACATATAAAGAAGTCTCATCAGCAGTTAAAGGCAGCCTTTTACCCAAACTGTCTGAAGAAAATCCGCCTACCGGAACCGCTTGCAAACCAAGAGCCGTTGCCTGCAGTAGTATGTTTTGGCTGGCGTGTCCGGCCTCCAGATACACACAGCGTTCTGCCGCTTCTCCCGCCTTCTTTTCCATTTTACTGAAATTTCCGCATACAATAATGCTGAGAGGAGCTTGTTTTACCACCGGTTGTTTTACCCCTAATAACATCCCGGTTCTGGGATCTCCTTCCTTCACCAATCCTAGTTTGTGCTCAGATACTAGGTAACGGTAAATACCCGGTTCCAGACCTTCGACATTGCCTGCTGCCACGTATAATTGCAGAGGATAAATCGAATAAGCTGAAGGAGCCGTGCGTAACTCTTTATCAGCCTCGGTTATGCCTTGAGCCGCCCACAGCAATTGGGCTAAGTCTTCCAACTGGACAGCCTCATCCGCAAAGTCCCGGCCGGAACGCCGTTCGGTTAAAGCCTGTTCCAAGCTCATATCACCTTCCAGGCGAGGGGCAGGCAAAGTGACCGTGGTTTGGTATTCCCCTGCTTGCTCAATTTCAGCCGCCTGTCTTGGAGATAAAAATAAAATGCCGACCATAGCCACCCCGCTCAAAATAAGTACCAATAATAAAATTTTCTTCTTGAGACTGGGCACAAATACTCCTCCCCTGAAAAGCATATTTTCACTTACTATTCCTTTAAAAGAACTCCTATACCTGCTAAAAAATAAAAAAAGCCGCCATCCAACTCATTATATTTTTCTTGAACAACAATCCTCTAACTTATCAATAAAAAAAGGGAAGCCACAGCTTCCCATCATAATTAAGAACTAATTATTATTACTTTAGTAAAGGTGAAATAACTTTAAATTCAGGAGTTCCCGATACTTTTAATAAGTCAAAAACAATTGTTTCAGCATTAGTAATAACCGCACCCAGGTCTTTCATCAGCTCTAAACCACTATTATAGTTTTCATCGGTTCTAGAGCAGACCGCATCTTTTACTACCTGAACCTGGTATCCCAGTTCCACTAAATCTCTTACGGTTTGAAATACACATATATGAGTTTCACTACCCGTTACCAGAATATTTTTACGGCCCAGCTTTTCAAGTTCGGAGGGCAGATTACCAATACATGCGGAAAAAGATACTTTATCCAGATAAAAATGCTCAGGCAGGTTATTTTTAATTTCATCAGCAGTAGCTCCTAAGCCTTTAGGGTACTGTTCAGTAAGCATTATAGGAATATTAAGTTGTTTGGCTGTTTCAATTAAAAGATTAGTATTCTTATAGACCCGGTCTTTATCCTTCATTGCTTTCATTAGTTTTTCTTGAAGATCAATTATAACTAGTACTGTATCCTTTGCATCAAGTTTATAGTTAGCCATTAACCTTATTCCTCCTTTAAATATTTTGCTTATTATTGTACCATTTATTAAGGTGAATTCCATATCATATACTAGTAAAAAATAATTATGCAGGAAAAATATAAAAAGTATCTAATTAACCTATATAAGTAACCTTGATGGGGGTTTTAAAAATGAGTAAACTTCGCACTTCTATTCTAGTAATACTGGTAATAGTATCTACGATTTCTTGTTTATGTGTTCAGTTACTTATTGGCGTCCAAACCACGCTACTTAATCCGAAATATTATAGCAGTCTAATGCAGAAACATGATATGTATGACCTCCCCCAAAACTATGTCCTGCTTTCAATCAAAAACAGTTCTAATGATTTATTATCTGAACCCGTCTGTAACGCACTTTCCCCCACTATAAACACCGCCTTTTCCACGGATTGGGCTGAGTATCAGGGTGATAAGCTTATAAATAATACTATTGAATATCTTAAAGGCAATCAAAATGATCTGCAATTAGAGATTCCCCTTAAAGACCGTAAAGTCATATTAAAAGGTGAAATAGTCAATTATTTGGATGCTAAATACTCCCCTCAGGACTTAGCCAGTTTCAAAATAGATTCCACCGAACATATTGCTGATCTCATTGTTAGCAGTATCAACCTGCCCGACTCGATTAATATGGCAGAAGTTTTAAAAATCGATGAAAATAGTGATAGTCAAATAGTGCAAGATTTCAGGTCTTATTATAAAGTAACCTCGTTCTCGTCTTATATTTTATTATTTGCTTCCATCTTTTTATTATTCTTTCTCGGCAGAGGTGGATTAGGCTTAAAATGGGCCGGTTATAGTATTTTAATGGCAGGCTTTATTACCACCCTTTTTACCTCCGCTTCTCTAGTTTTTATAGACGATGTTATACTTACTAATATAACTAAACAAAACGATTTATTAATGAGTATAGGCACTAATCCCTTAATAATCGTCACTATTATTAAAAATACCGTTATGAGCACCTTAAATAAGATTGCATTAATTTCTTGTATGGTAGGTATTGTATCTATTCTGGGCAGTAAGCTGTGGCGCAGACAGTCTAAGAAATTAATCGATCATCCCGTTTCATAAAAAATAATTATAGGAAAATAATTAGACTTCTAAATATTCTAACTATTGTGATTTTTCCCAATATATTGTATAATGAGGCTAGAACCTTCATGCCTCCTTTCTTTCACATAATTAAAAATGAACCCTTTTGGGGGTTCACTTTTTTTGCCTTAGTCACTTATGAATTGTGCTTTTATTACCGGGCTAAAAACCATTTGGGCTACTTTCTGATCCGGCAGTATTCTTATAGGTTTATCGGTTACATTAAGGAGTAAAACTTTAATTTCACCGGTATGTTCCGCATCTATTGTGCCTGGTGAATTAGCGACGACTATCCCTTTTCTAGCCATTCCTGCTCTACTCCGAATTTGCGCTTCGTATCCTTGGGGAATCTTGATGGCAAAGCCAGTAGATAAGCTTTTCACTTCCCGGGGATAAAGAATTATTTCTTCTTGAATTGCTACTCTAATATCACATCCTGCTGCATGTTTAGTCTCATATTCAGGAATCTGGGCCCATTCTACAATTTTTTTGAATTGAACTTCAACTTTGTCCAATTTGGTTCCCTCCGTTTCATAAATTATTTGGCTCTATTCTAATATTCTCACTTGTACTAACTATATCCTTTATGTAATTATACATTAATGATTAGAATATTTTATAATACTTATCTCCCATTTAGTATTTATATTTGGTAAGATTAGGTTAAATATTCTGCGGAGGTTGATATTTTGAAACGTATTATTTTTATTCTAATGCTATGTATTGTTACGTTAGTTTATTCACCGAATGCATCAGGAATAGAATTTAAAGACACTTCTAATCACTGGGCACAAGGTTATATTAATGAATTATCCAATCGTGGCTATCTTCAAGGTTATGCTGATGGTAGTTTCTTGCCGGATAAAATTATGACTAAGGCAGAGTTTGTTTCAGTTCTCTTGCGGTGTATGAATAATAGTCCCGCTTACAATTATAGCTCTGCTGCCACCGTCCATTGGGCAGATTCCCAAATAAATGAAGCTATTAGACAAGGCATAATTGTATTAAGTGAATACCCGCAAGGTTTTAATAGGGATAGCTCTATTAACCGGGCTGAAGCATCGGCTATGGTAGCAAGAGCCTTGGGCAAAGAGCCTGATTATGCTTTTGCTTCATTTAAAGATAATAATACGGTTAATACCAGCCCTTACGCCGGTTATATTAAAGTAGCCCATCAGGAGGGACTTATTACCGGCTACCCGGACGGAGAATTTAAGCCTTACAATTACATAACCAGAGCCCAGGCCTGCAGTATATTGTCCCGCTATTTAACTAAAATAGGTTCGAGTTCATATAATAATTTTCCTACCTATAGCCCTACATATAACCCCACGTACAACCCTACGACCTCTTCTCCCTCTTCCACCCGAATAGCTACCTTAGCTTTGGATGGCTATAGATATAACCCGGAATATGTATCTATTTACATAGATAATAAATCCAGCATCTACTACTTGTCTGACGTTTCTATCGTAAATGCCAATGTAATTAAATTAGGCGGCACAAACTATAATTTATCAGATAGCAATATAGCGGTTAAGCTGCAAGACAAATATTACACTATAGAAAGAGTTTATTGGGTTAATGGTTTAGCTACTCTGGAACTAAGCAAAAGTAAATATAGCGGTAGTGACTATTGGCGGGATATCTCCTATTCAGATATTGAGGTTTACGATGAAAAGGGCTCTAAAATTTCCCGTATAGATACTATTGAATTTAGAGCATCAGGTAAAACTACCCGTTATGATTTGGATGAAATTGAAGTTGACCTTTATGATAATTACATTATCATGGGCAGCACCAAATATCGGCCTAATCGGGTTGAGCTTAGAATTAAGCGAACTAGTTCCAGTTCCTTTAGTAGCTGGATGCCTTTATATGAGATAAGAGCTAAAAATGATATGTTGATTATTGATTGTGATGATTACGACGACTATGACGATGATGATTATATAGACCCTGATGATATAGTATTTATATATGATGATAAAA
The DNA here is from genome assembly GCA_023395515.1 of Bacillota bacterium. Classification (GTDB taxonomy): domain Bacteria; phylum Bacillota; class Syntrophomonadia; order Syntrophomonadales; family Syntrophomonadaceae; genus JAAYRQ01. The sequence goes on along the minus strand of JAEWZB010000026.1, from coordinate 9,063 downwards.
GGTATTATAGTGATGAAGTTCAAATTCGGGTTGATGGCACTTATCGCAAATTCGAGCGGACCTATGTGATTGACCGTTATGAATTTGAGTATGGAGGAGATACCTATAATCTAGTCGGTTCCCGGGTTCGTATAGACGAAGATGATTATAGAATCACCTCTACCAGTTGGCGTAATGATTGGCTGGAAATTGACCTGAGAGAGTGGTAAAACAGCGGCTCTATAGAGAATATTGTTAAAGATTTTGGGCAATATTCTCTATATCAGACTTTTAAAATTGCAGGTGATTTTTGTGAACCTTTTTAAAGCTGTTTTAATCTCAGTGCTGGCCGTCATAATTATAGACAAAGCCTGGCAGTATGCTGATTTAAGATTTGTTAAGCGTAACGAGCCGAATACTACGCAGGCGGAAGCTGATGAATCAGTTTCCCTCCCCCCAGACCAAGCAGAATTGAAGCTTACCCGGCAAGTTTTGGCGCAAACCCGGAAGAAAGAATTAACTGGTTAAGCTTAATCAATTTGGTGTAATTAATAAATGCAGGCTTCTTTTAACTAAGAAGCCTGCATTTTATGGTTACTACCATTTATCCCAGCGCACTACCTCCTCTAAAGGACGGTGCGTCCGCCTTTCTTCGGTTCCTTCCGCTTTGCCTATGGTAATTAAAGAAACTACTTGGAAGGCCTCCGGTATATCCAGTAATTTCTTCACCCGGGAATTACTGAATCCCCCGGTCCAACAACTGCCATAACCTAAAGCATAAGCGGCCAAAAGCATATTTTCCGTAGCATTGGCGGCATCTAATAAACATAAACGGTTGCGGCCTATGTCTCCATAATGGGAGGAGCGTTCCGGATCAACACAAACTACAATAACCACCGGAGCTTTTATTATATGCTCCTGCCCCAGAGCCGCCTCTTGCAGTTTAGCCCGGGTGGAGGAATCACGCACTACCACAAAATAACAGGGCTGTAGATTACCTGCCGAAGGAGCCGTACGGCCCGCTTCCAGAATCTTTATTAAATCTTGCTCGGCAACTGGTTCTGCCTTATATTGGCGAATACTTTGCCGGCCGGCAATTGCTTCCAAACAATCCATAATTATCGCCTCCTTATCTGTTATTATAACTAATTAAAACAGATTTTATCTCATATCTCTAGCAGTATAATAAGCTATAGCAACAGTTCTGGGTCCTACGTGCAGCCCAATTACCGGTCCGATAGGAGCTGTGTCCACATTTATTTTTAATTTTTCCTTTATCAGGGCAGCTACCTCTACCGCCTCATCATAACAGTTAATATGATGAACTATAATTTCTCCTAAACCATATTTTTCTATATCCAGCAGCATTTTATCTATCATAGTAATAATACCATTTTTCTTGGTTCTGACTTTGGTAAAAACCGAGGTTTTACCATCTTCCACCGTCAAAATCGGTTTAATATTTAAAAGAGTACCTAATAAAGCACTGGCTCCCCCTATTCTTCCGCCCTTTTTTAAATATTCCAAGGTGTCCGGTATAAATAAAAAGCGGCTTCTTTTTATATTATTCATGGCCGCTGCTTTAACCTCATTGAGAGCTTTACCTGCTTGGGCCGCCCTGGCGGCTAAAATAACCGCAAAACCAAGCTGCATACAGTTGGACCTGGAATCAACTATCTCGATTTCAGCATCCGGATACTCCTTTAAAACCATCTCTTTGGCCATTTCACCTGTTGAAAAAGTACTGCTCATATCCGATGACAAGAAAATACCACATAAGCTATCACCTGTTTTTATCACTTTCAGCATAGCATTGTACATTTCTCCTATAGATGGTTGTGAGGAAGTGGGAATCCCTTTTAAAGCCATCATTTTATAAAAGCTTTCATTATCAATATCTACTTCCCTCATGGTTTCACCAGCTAAGGAAATATTCAAAGAAACCCAATTAATTCCTAGTTGTTTCCTAATATTTTCATTTATGTAACTTGTACTATCGGTCAGAATCTGAACCGCCATTTTATTACCCCCCTATTAATTAATACCAGTTAATCTATAGTAATCTTAAGTCCCCACCGCCAACTTAACTTAACCTTTCCTTTTCCTCTTACATATTGCCTGGCTCCGCTAAGACTTGCTTATTAAAAATATGGCAATTATCATCAGGATGATTCCACTCAAACGTACTCCGCAAAAAGGCTCTTTAAAGGTAATAAAGCCCATGATCGCTACCAGTAAAATACTTAATCCCTGCACAGTCGGATATACCAATGATATATCGTTTCTTTTCAGAATACCTACTAATACAAAAAAAGATAGAAATACTATAGTACCTCCCAATAAAACCTTTAGATTGATAATCGCATGGGCACCCAAGTCATTAGCCCCTGCTTTTACTATGCCCATGCCGATGGTACTGACGAGGACATAAAAAAGAATTAAAGCTAAAGAAATTTTGTCCATTACATCACTCTCTTTACATTAAATCTAAAACAATATACTCCAAAAGTGGGTCAAGACCAGATAATTTCCTATTAGAAAATGGGAAATACTAATGCCGATTATATTTCTATGTTTCGTATACATATAACCCCATAAAAATCCGCTCACCATAGTAATAATGGCTAATTCCACCGAATAAAAAATATGGGAGACACTAAAGAGCATGGAAGCCACTACAATGGCCCACACGAAGTTATATTTACCCGGCATTATTCTTTCCACACTGCCCTGAATAACCCCCCGGGCGATAAATTCCTGAAAAGGGGCAATAAGCAGATAGGCATAAAACGACCAGTCGATTAAACTCCAATCCACAATAGGATAGCCGGTAAAAACCGGCCAATTTTGCACCGCCCATCCTTTAAAAAGGGTTATGCCCATTAAGATAACTCCACTTACCGCTAAAGATTCCAGCAAGGATTGTTTTAAGTTTATAAAGCTTAAACCGAATTTGCTGATGGGCAGCTTGCTGCGGCGAATAAGCAAAGTAGAAACAGCTATAAAATAAAGACAAATAAGCAAGGTTACAATAGTATAGGATTTGTCATCAGTCAGCTTAAGAGAGGCCAAAAGAAATGTATAAAGACATAATGATAAAACTAATGATACAAAAGTAAAACTAGCTTCTGACTGGATATTTTTCAGCCGGGAATTATAAATCGCTATGGCAGCCTGACTGGCAACTGCGGAAATAATCTTTTCCAAATCTTCCGGAAAGGCCACAATATTATGATTGGAGTCCAATTTATTTAGGAGCTGAATCACACCTATAACCGTGCCATCTTGAAGTTTCATGGGCAGAGTCAGCATAGAAACAGTTTTATATTGGGTAGCCTCATCATAAGAACGGTTAAACTTATAAATCTCTTTTTCCGGTATCGCATAGCAATCCTCAATATTTACCACCTGGCCGGTCAAAGCAGTAAATCCGGCAATGGATTCTTTGGTAAGAATTACTGGTCGGGCTTTAAAAGTATCTATATGCTGGGATAACTTTTTTTCCAGGGATATGGTTCGGGTAGCCTGAAAAATCAAACGGTCAGGTTCATATTCTCTCAAAAATAAAGAACATGCATCACAATGAGCAATATTCAGCACTTCATTGACAATTAACCGGAACAGGTTGTTTATATTAGTTTCGGCCGTTAAGGCCATAGCAATTTTACTTAAGGCAAAGGTAAACTCTTCATAATTCAGGTTTTGTGGGGAGGGTTCCACTTAAACTCCTCCTTTCCTTTTATTTTGTTTACATTCTATAATCTGGGCATGCATCCGCTTTACCTGCATGCTAAATACTTCTAAGCGAGCTTCTATTATCTGGGGAAAGGGATTGCCATCCGTCTCCACGGCCAGATAAGGAATAGACGGATACCGGGCCAGCACTTCTGCTACCAGTTGTTTATCTCTGGCCACAGCTACTTTGGCCGCAGACATTTGCGCAGTAATTATGGACTCGGCTATTCTGCTTAACATACAGCCGAAGGGGCCAATGGAAATTACTCCGGTTGTATCTTCCACGGCTTCATAAAAAGCTGTAGCTGTAGTGATAAAGGCTTCAGTATCAAATTGAGGTGACATAAGCGATGTAACCGTGGGGATCATCTCCTCAATTTCTATCATATGCATACGATAAAATCCTGATTGAGCTAATATATTTTTAATTTCCTTTTCATAGAAGCGTTTGAGGTGCTGAAATAAAGTAGTCGTCAATCTCTCTTTTAAAGAGGCTTTAGTAATTTTGTTTACTATATTATAATCACAATAATAAAGCCATTCACAAACCGGCGCAGTTCTTACTCTAATCCCCTCCCGGGCCAACCTTTCTACCAGGTATTGTCGGGAAAAACCATCCCGGCGCACGTATATTTCTCCCACCAAAGAGACTTCGGGAATTTCGTCCCATGCCCAGCTTTTTTCTATATTTTGCAACTGGCCGGCTATTTTCTTTAAAGTGTGCTTAATCCCGGACCAGTCGTCTTTTTCCATACTCTGTAAAATAGTCTGGTACAAGGTTTTATATATTACCAGGGCTTTTTCTTTATCGGCGGCCATAGTTAAGACCCCGCTGTAAATATCCTCCATAACGTCACTGATAAGCATTGACTGCCATAATTTAAGGGAAAGCCCCATTCCGAAACCGGCATAACTATTATCACTGGTAAGTGATAATAAGGCTACATTAGGCAGTTGCATTGCTTCGATCAAGTTTTTTATGAAAACCTGATATTGTCCGAAGCGGCAAGGTCCTGAGGTAGTAGGCATAAAATACACCAATATTTCGTCTTGATCTTCCCGGTTCTCCAGATAATTTAACAGACTGCCTACCGTCAGCGTTAAAGGCAGACATTCCTTACAGGAAGATACCCCTTTACCGATTTTTAATTCCCGGGCGGTGGGAGCCGGAACGTGAGTTGCCTTTATGCCCATGCCCCGAAAGGCCGCGGCAAACAATTGTATAGCCCCATCACCCATAGAAGGAAAGAGAACATGTACCCGGGGATGGGTCAATTCATACTTCTCCCCTTGGGCATCTATTATCCAGGTAGCTTCATGGTTACTAACTACTTCTGCCCCTCGAAACTTACGGATAGCTCCCCCTTGCTTTTCATTGCTTTCCAGATAGCCGGTAACTACATCCAAAAAAGCCTCAATTCGTGTATCCAGTCCCGCATCGGCAGTATGACTGTCCAGTTCCAGAATAAGAGCAGGTTTAGTCTCCATGATTTGCCGAAAATAATTTATTAAAAAAGAATCGGGGCCGCAACTGAAATTGGTTAGGAAAACCGGAAATAAACGGGGATGTTGTTCTACATATTTAGCCGCTTGTAAAATCTTCTGCCCATTGGCCCAATACATATAATCCTCCGGGGGCTCATCAGCAAAAGGTAAAGATTCATAAGGAATAATTTCATAGCCCCGGGACATGAATTTCTGGGGTATACCCATATTGGTTAGAGAGGTAAAGGCATTATAAGAGCGTCCAAAAAGCACCATAGCAATTCTGTTATCATCTTCGTCCAAATAGCGTAAAAATTCAGCACCCATTTTCTGATTTTCCTGTTCAAATGCTTCCTGAGCCGCAATCCCCCGATAAAATGCTTTTTTAATATCTTTTCTTTTCACCCGGAGCTTTTCGGCCATAGCCACAAAAGCACCGGCTACTGAAGTATAGCCTGCCGAAAAGTCCAAGACCGGGCTTATAGTTTTATCGGCAATTTCTGCAAAAGTGGCTTGCAAGTAATAGGGTTCAGCCTGAACCATAGGACAGGTTACACTGGTATCTATAAGACTAGGCGCCGGTAATGCTTTAACATTGGGAATAAAATAGAAATCGGCCTGGCTTTTAAGCAATCCTTGTAATGAACCATGGGCAATTTCCACCGGATAACAAAATTCAGCACCTCTTTTCTTGATTCCTTGCCGGTCTATCTCGGTGCCTAAAATCACCTGAAATCCTAAAGCATAAAAAAAGTTATAATAAAGGGGCAGTAAAGTATGGGTCATTAACGAATAATTGATAGCTACAATTTTGCCATTAGCCGGCAGTAAACGCTCTGAGCTCATGGGGCTGTATTTTTTGATTAAATTCTTTTCTCTGCGGTTTACAAAATCCTGGGGTTTTAACAGTTTTTTATTCTCATCCTGCTGCAAGTTAACATACTTGTTACAACTGCCTCCAAAAGGATATATTTTCCCTTTAATCAATAAGCGGCTGATAGTACATTTCCTATCACATTGTTCGGGGCCTCCTTTGCAGGTGAATGGTTTTAGCTGCTCTAATTCCCGGGCCGTAAGCTCTGTTAAACTAATATCTAAAGGCTCCAGCATTTGCATATCCAGCCGTTTTAATACTTCTAAAGCCGCCCCGAAAGCTCCCATTAAACCAGGCTCCGGGGGAACAATAATCTCTTTACCTAGCAATCCGGCCATAGCTAAAGGCACGGCTTTATTGTAGCAAACTCCGCCTTGCATAAAAATCCGCCGTCCTACACCGAGGTTTCCTTTCACCCGATTAATATAGTTTTGACATATAGAATAAACTAAGCCGGCCACCACATCACAGACTTTCGCCCCTTCTTGGATGGCACTCTTAATATCACTGCCTATAAAAGCAGCACATTGATCACTGAAATCAAGCGGATTCTTGCTTTTTAAGGCTATTTCCGCTATTTGTACCGTAGATATGCCCAGAGATTCTTGGGCCGCTTCCTCCAAAAAGGAACCGGTTCCGGCTGAACAAGCTTCATTCATAGCATAATCAACAGCTACCCCGTTAGTAATAAAAGTATATTTGGCATCTTGTCCGCCAATTTCAAAAATAGTATCTACTTGGGGGTCAAAATAAACTGCTGCAGTTTTATGGGCCAGTATTTCATTGATCACAGCCGAAGTGCCGCCATGCAGTGCCGCAATCTGCCGCCCTGATCCCGTCACTCCCAGTCCCATAATTTTTATTTTTTTACCCTTAAGGGCATAATTTATTTCTTCATAACATTTTCGGGCCGCACTGACCGGATCACCATTGGTGCGCAAATAACAGTTAGCTACCATCGCCTGATCAGCAATCCGTACTAACACGGCTTTAGTGGTGGTGGAACCTACATCTAAGCCTAAGATACAATAGTCCCCTTCTTCAGCTTCCTTTTTTAGGGTTTCTTTATAAGTAACTAAGGGATAAAATTCATTTAAGTCAGGCCCATGCCCGAAAGAAACCCCTGATGATTTTAATAAGTCGGACACGGTAATCCGGGATTTTGTAGCGGTCTTTTGGGCCTTAAGCGCAGCACCTAAAGCTTCAAAATATTTAGCCTCTCTTGGTATATATAATTCCGGTATTTCTTGCTGCAAAAAGCCCACTACCCCTTGATTGGCGGAAACTCCGCCGATCAGCATGACCTTACTGTAGTCGGTCTTTTTTAATATTTCCATAATCTTTAAGGCCAGCATCTGGCTGAGTCCTGCTACTACCTCTTCCTTGCGCCGGCCTTTATTTAAAGCATGAGTACAATCACTCTTACAAAAAACCGAACACCGGCCTGCTACTTGATAAGGGGAATTCATTGCCATAGTATTTACCGCTTCTTCCCAGCTCAGGTCCATTCTTCTAATCTGCTGCACAAAAAACTCCCCGGTTCCAGATGCGCATTTGTTGCCGGTAAATACATTTATAACGCGACCGGCTTGGTCTAATTTATAGGCCATAAAGGTTTCCCCGCCGGCACTTACAATTACATCAATCCCGGGATATTCACCCCGTAAATACTCATAAGCGTATTCCACCGCTTCCGGCTCCGGTAATACAGAAGCAGACAGTTTATTTTTCAGTTTTCTTCCCGTAACCGCTATTCCTTCTATTTGCTGCAGCAGGCTGTTGTCCAGCATTTTACTGATGGTAAGGCCGGGATTACCTTCGTGAGCTTTAATATGCACCTTTTTAATCTGGGTCCCGTTTAAAGCCGGCTGTAACATGACCATGCTAATATTAGACGAACCAATACATATTCCTAATGTCCGCAAAGTTTTTCGTCCTTTCCCCTTTTCCTAAAAACGAAAAGTACGTCTGGTAAATTCCGGTTGTTCCTGAATATTAAGTCGGGTTTTCAGCTGAGTATAGTGAATCAGGCCGGGAATACAGCCAGCGGCTATTTTTTCCGTCCACTTCATGGGGCCTGTTTCCTTTTCTATTTCAGCTATAAGTTTATCCAGCCATTCAGCCGTATTTTTATTGACAAAGCTTTTGCTGCCCACCAGTAAAATCATGGCCCGGTGCGCATTTAGCCCATATTCTTCAGCTTTAGCCCTTACTCTGGCACTAGAGTGATTTTTAAGATTCTTATAACCTAACAGCCAGTTTTCAATTACCCGAAAAGCGGTAGGACCCATCCGCTCAAATTCTTCTATATAGAACTCTCTTTGTATACGGCTCATGGCCTCCTGAGTAATACTAGGATGTATAAAAGCTAAATTGAAAGCATCAGCTTTATAAAATTCTTCCACCGGCATAGGCAACATTCTACCCTCCCGGTCCAATCTCTCCCTTAATGGTGTACCCCAGGTGGGAGCATAAATAAGAAATTGACAAGCACAAGGCTTTAAATCCATTAATTCATTAAAATCCTGCCGGAGAAGAGCCTCATCCTGATAGTCGAATCCCAAAATCATGGAGGCCAGTACCCCGATTCCATGTTCTCTTAATTCCCTAAACATCTCGGGATAAGATTTACCTTCCATTTTGGCAAAATTGGCATTTTTGCCTTCATATCCTATCCATATCCAGTCAATTCCCATTTCTACCAGCTCGGTCGGTTCATACTGGGATAAAGCTTTGATACTCCCATAAGTTGAAATAGAAAGAGGTGGTAAATTTGAGGTTCTGATAGCTTCCAGAAACCCTTGGGCTCTTTTTTTATTTAATAAGAAATCCTCGTCTTGGATAAAAAACGATTTAATATCGGGATATTTCTCTCTGATTTCCTTGATCCGCTCCACAATTTGTTCCCCGGTGGGAATCAAAAGTATATGTCTTTGCTTAAAATAATGGGAAGTGGTACAAAAATCACAGCCATTGGGACAGCCCAAGCC
>JAEWZB010000021.1 GCA_023395515.1 Bacillota bacterium | reverse complement strand
GCCTCCTGTCCCACCGCCACTGCATTAGCAAATATCTTTTGTTTATTAGGAGGGGCTACAGACACACTATTCTTTATACCGTTATAAACCTTTTCAAAGACTCGTGGTACAAAAATACCTACCGTAGGTCTAATTTCCGTCAAATCTTGGGCAAAAAATTCGGTTCCCCTCGAATATGCAATGCTTCCTCCCGCAATCATAACTGCATAATATGACATAGTCCTTTCTACGGCATGAGCTAAAGGTAACAGTGATAAAAGTAAATCATCTTCTCTTAGCATTTCTACCCGTTTGAAGGTAGTAGCAATGTACATTATATTGGAATGACTGAGCATAACCCCTTTTGGTTGTCCGGTAGTACCTGATGAGTAGATAAGAGTCATAAGATCACTAGGCTTTATTGCTGCAATTCTAGCTGCAATTTCATCCAACTTAAGATTTTGCTTCCCTTCTTTTATGGCATCAGATAGCTTTATTACCATATCGTCTTTATAATCAATATCATCAAAGACTATAATTTTCTGTAAAGCCGGGAGGTTATGTTTTTCGGCCAGAACATTATCCACTTGGAACTTCTCCTCGCAGAAGCATACTACTGAATTAGTATCATTTAATATAAATGCTGCTTCGGAAGCAGAATTAGTAGGATATATGGTAGCATTAGCACAGCCACATGAGAGTGTGGCATAATCGGCTGCCACCCATTCGGGTCTATTCTGTGAATATATGGAGACAATATCACCCTTTTTAAGACCCATGTTTATCAAGTATGATGCTAAGGCGTCTACCTGAGAGCTAACCTGGTTCCAGGAAATATCGACCCAGCCGTTATCGGTTCTCCGCTTAAGAAAAACCCGGTCTCCATACGTTTTTACCCCATCTCGAAATAAATCCAAAACCGTACTAGTGTTATAATCATACTCCCTACTCATGTTCAAGCCTCCTTCGCAATTCTTTCATTACATTTAGGAATAAATTTCGACATATCGCAAATTTATTCCTTCTCGTAATTTACTAAAGCAATATTTTCCTATTCAAACCTTTTATTCCACTGCTAGAAGATATTATTCGTTAGTTGAATTTTCGCAGTGGAATTAATCTTTTATTACCCTGAATACTAAGTTGATTTAAAACATTGTCCATAATTACCAATTGACAGACTTCCCGATTTATGATTATATAATTCCATAACCGCTGAAGAGGAAGTAAAACTACTGACTAGCCTCACAGAGAGTCGGGATAGGTGGAAACCTGACAGGATATAGAGTAGACAAATGGGCCTCGGAGGGCGAAGTGAAAAAGCTTAATAGCTTTAGTAGCTTCGACGCAAAGCCAGCGTTACAGGGCTAAGGGTGTGATGGCACTCTGTATGAGAGGATGCTTTTATTATTATTTTGGCATCAACTAAGGTGGTACCGCAGGTTTTACACCTGTCCTTAATTTAGGACAGGTGTTTTTTGTTTTTAACCGCCTTATTTCTTCATTCACGACCGCGGGTGAATAGAGAACTGCAGGGAAATATAGCACCAATCATTTTTTAAAAAATTAGGAGGTTTTTCAAATGAAAAAAATATTGGCGTTAGTTTTAGTTTCTGTAATGTTATTCTCTATGACCGGTTGCAGTACAAGTGATAAGGTGGACAATGATCTTTTAAAAATCGGTATCGTGCAAATTGTGGAACATCCTTCTTTAAATACTATCCGAGAAGCTATTATTGACGAGTTAGCTGCTAAAGGCTTTAAAGATGGAGAAAATATAATTATTGATTACCAAAATGCCCAAGATGATAAAACTAATCTCAAGACTATTTGTCAGAAATTTGCCCATAATAAATATGATTTAATTGTAGCGATTGCCACCCCTTCTGCCCAAGCAGCAGTAGGTGAAACTAAAGATATCCCGGTAGTTTTCTCGGCCTGTACTGATCCAATATCTGCCGGTTTAGTTAATGATCTGGATAAACCGGGGGCTAATGTAACCGGTACTTCGGATGCAGTCTCCGCCGAACAAATTATGGAGCTGGCCAGGCAAATTACCCCGGATATTAAAACGGTGGGAGCTTTATATGCCTCCAGTGAAGCTAATTCTATATCAGTAGTTAATAACCTTAAAGAATATGCTGCTGCTAACGGCCTAACTATAGTCGAAGCCACAGTAGTTAATTCCTCGGAAGTTCAGCAGGCCGCCTCTTCTCTGACTAATAAGGTTGATGCTATCTTCTCCCCTATTGATAACACCGTAGCTTCAGCCATGCCTATAGTCAGCCAGGTAGCTAATAAGGCTAAAATACCCGTTTACGTAGGTGCCGATTCTATGGTTAAGGATGGCGGTTTAGCCACTTATGGAGTTAATTATGTTACTTTAGGTCAGGAAACTGCTCATATAATAGCTGATATTTTAAATGGCCAAAATCCCGGAGATATTCCGGTCAGAACTATCAGCAACTATGAAATTTATTTAAATCAAGCTACGGCTGATGCTATAGGGGTTACTATTCCGGCTGAGGTTTTAGATGCGGCTAAGGAAGTATTTTAAGCTATTCAAGCCATTAAGGAGTTTTTATAATGAGTACATTGGCATTGATGGGGTCAATAGAATTAGGAATTATTTATGCATTAATGGCACTAGGTGTCTTTATATCTTTTCGGACTCTTAATATGCCGGATTTGACGGTAGATGGCAGCTTTGTTTTAGGGGCTGCCATTTCGGCGGTGATGTGTACTGCCGGGCAGCCTTATCTAGCCTTGCCCGTCGCTTTTACCGCCGGATTATTAGCCGGCAGTGTTACCGCCTTTTTGCATACCAAGCTTAAAATTCAGCCCTTATTAGCCGGAATATTGGTAATGCTAGGTTTGTGGTCCATTAATCTTAGAGTTATGTCCGGTAAAGCTAATATTCCTTTAATTAATAAAACCACCGTATTTAGTTTGGTAGACAATACTCCCTTTGCCGCCCACCCCGGACTATTTATCGCCTCACTAATTCTTATCATTATACTGTTACTCTTGTTTTTCTTTCTTAAAACTGAACTAGGCTTAGCCATAAGAGCTACCGGTGATAACCGCGATATGGTAAGAGCCTTGGGAGTAAATACTAATTCAACTATCTTGATAGGCATGGCGGTATCTAACGGCTTAGTAGCTTTATCAGGTTCTTTAATAGCCCAATACCAGTCATTTGCCGATATTAGTATGGGAACCGGCATGGTCATCATTGGTCTGGCCTCGGTAATTATCGGTGAGGTATTATTTGGCACCACCTCTTTGCTAAGAAGGTTAATCGCAGTTATATTAGGCGCCATCCTTTACCGCCTGGTAATTGCTTTGGCCTTGGAATTAGGCATGCCGGCCACCGACCTTAAGCTGGTTTCGGCGGTTATAGTAGCTTTAGCCTTAGCTATGCCGGTATTCAAGGAACGCTTTTTATTATGGAAAAAACGCAGGCAAAACCGTTTAAATTCCCATAGGAGGACATTGTAAGATGCTTAAAATTGAGAATATTACTAAAGTTTTTGCTTTAGACAGTATTAACGAAAGAAAAGCCCTTGATAATTTGAGCCTGTCTTTAACTAACGGGGAATTTATTACAGTTATAGGCGGTAACGGAGCCGGTAAGTCCACCTTATTAAACTGTATTGCCGGAGTATACGAGATAGATAAGGGCTACATTTATTTAGACGGGCAGGATATAACCTATACCCCGGAACATAAACGTTCCCGCATGATAGGCCGGGTTTTCCAGGACCCTTTAAAGGGTACGGCTTTTGATATGACTATTGAAGAAAATCTGGCTATTGCTTATGCCAAAGCTAAGACCCGCAGCCTTCGCCCCGGCATTAAAAAAGCTGACACCAAGCTTTTCAAAGACAAGCTGGCATTACTAGGCTTAGGCTTAGAAAACCGCATCCACCAAAAGGTTGGCCTCTTATCCGGCGGGCAACGCCAAGCTTTAACTCTTTTAATGGCCACCCTGGTTAAGCCCAAGCTGCTTTTACTGGATGAACATACTGCAGCCCTGGACCCGGGAGCCGCACTTAAAGTTTTGGCCCTGACTAAAATGATAGTAGAAGAAAATAAGCTCAATACTATTATGGTTACTCATAATATGCAAAATGCCTTAGATTACGGTACCCGTACAATTATGATGCATGAGGGTAAAATTATTTTGGATTTATCCGGTAGTCAGCGTGGGAAAATGACAGTTGATAAGCTGGTAAAACAGTTTACCGCACAAAGCGGACAAATGCTCGAACATGACCGGTTGTTATTAAGTTAACAGAAAATAAGTGGAAAAGATTAGAAATATGCTAAACTATAAACAGCCAGATAGGGAGGCCTCCAGCTCCTAGTGTGTAAATAACCGGGAGAGGGGGGATGACATGAGCTTTATAGAAGTTAGCACACTATTGTTCTTGCTTCTAGCTGTAGCGACATTTGTCCACCAGCCGGGTCAAAGAAAATAGCTAATACATAACAGTATTAGCTAAAGGTTAAGTTTAGTTGTAATAACAAATGCACCAGGAGTTGAAGTAAACTACCCGCTGGTTAGAGAGGTTTCTTAAGTTAGCCGCTTAAGAAGCCTCTTGATTATTATTATACACAATAAAAAGAAATTTACCACATTTTATACCAAATATATGGCTAATGTACTCACCGGAGTACATTAGCCATTCTTAACTCATAGCTTTTTAGACATTCATACCGGCCACATAGCCTTCCCGAGTAGCTTCCAAGGCATCCCGGGGCTCTATAGCATCACCGACCACAATAATTTTAGCTTTTCCCCCGGACAGTAATTTTTCCAATTTATTATCTGATTGCATGCCCAAGGCTACAACCACAGTATCCATCGGATATTCAAAGGTTTCTCCCCCGCTTTCTAAGGTAACGGCATTTTCCTTTATTTTAGTAATACTGGTGTTAGTCATTAGCTTAACATTTTTATCATCCAGCAATTCTAATAAAAATCCGCGGCGGGTCATTTCTTCTCCAATAGCTATGTCAGATTGTTGCTCAACTATACCTACCTCACAGCCCCGGGCCGCACAAAATGTAGCTGTTTCAGCTCCAATTAGGCCACCGCCTGCTATTAAGACTCTTTTTCCAATTTTAGCCTGGCCTTTAAGCACATCTTGAGCAAGTACAACATGGGAACTATTAATACCGGGAATATCAGGTACGACCGGTACAGCGCCAGTAGCAAGAATAATAGTATCCGGATTTAACCCCTCCACATCATCTTTAGTAAATTCGGTTCCCAGATGGAGGGTAATACCTAGTCTTTTAATCTGGTTTTGCTGCCAGGCTACCAGAGTAGACATATCCCCTTTATAAGGAGGAATTGAAGCCAGAGCAAATTCTCCCCCCAGACCATCCTTTTTCTCAAAAAGGGTAACTTCATTACCCGCCTCACTAGCCGCAATAGCTGCCTGCATACCCGCCGGTCCACCCCCTACCACTACCACCCGTTTTGAGGGCTTGGCTTTAGCCTTTTCTTTTTCCTTAAGATACTCAAATCCTAAGACCGGATTAACCAAACAACGGATGGGCTCATTTCTGAACAATACCTGGACACAGCCTTGCTGACAACCGATACAATAACATATACCTTCATAGTCCCCAGCCCTAAATTTATTGGGCAATTCCGGGTCTGCCAGCGAGCCCCGTCCCATAGCTACTAAATCTGCTTTCCCTGAAGCAATAACGGTTTCGGCCATCCAAGGGTCATTAATTCTTCCTACGGTAATGACAGGAATGTCAACTACCTTTTTAACTTCTTCCGCATAATTCACAATCCAAGCTTTAGGTAAATTCAGAGGCGGAATAATAGCCCAGGTACTTTCATAGACCCCCACCGAAACATGGATACTGTCAACTCCAGCCGCTTCTAACCTGGTGGCGATAAGCTTGGTTTCTTCTATATCCCGGCCGCCCGGTACCCGTTCGTTCCCGGAAATCCTGAATAAAATGGCGAAATCCGGTCCGCATTTTTGGCGAATATCAGCAATAATTTCTAGAGGAAAGCGCAGCCGGTTTTGTAAAGGTCCGCCATATTCATCACTGCGTTTATTAGAATAATTGGACATAAATTGGGCTATTAAATAACCATGAGCCCCATGTACTTCTACTCCGTCAAATCCGGCCTTTTTAGCCCGCCAAGCCGTGTCTCCGAATTGGGATACAATTTCTTTTATTTCCGGTG
>JAEWZB010000077.1 GCA_023395515.1 Bacillota bacterium | reverse complement strand
TGAACGGAAATTCCTACCGTTTAAAGGAAACTCAGGATTGGCTTAATTCTTAAAAATAAATTTTTTATTAAATGGGGGGTACTTTTCGTTTATTATCTGGGGGATTTTTCGCTTGACAAAAACAATTTGTCATTTTTTAGCTCATAAATATATCCTTTTAGTATAATTTTTTCATTTTGCAAAATTTCGCTCCCCAAATATCTGAAAATGTAATAAAATGAGATGAAAGAATGTAATACGGATTGAATTATGGTAATTTTCGCGAAACGAGGGGAGGATCTTTTAATGGGACATTATGTTAATGGCAGGACAATGAGTGAAGCTTTTTATGCTACGGTGAAGGCTTTTCCCGAACGGACTGCACAAGTATTTAACCCGGATTTATATCATGGTGATAATGCTGGTCATTTTACCTGGCAGCAAGCAACTCAAAGAATAGAAACTTTAGCTTGCGGGCTCTTAGCCTTAGGTCTGGAAAAAAAAGACCGGGTTGCTATAATGGCTCGTAATAGTCCATATTGGACCCATGCAGATGTGGCAGTTGTTAATAGTGGCGGAGTCTTGGTAACTATTTACCCTACCCTATCTCTTAACGAAGTAACCTACATAATTAATGATTCGGAAAGCAAATATTTATTTGTAGGCAGTGATAAAATTTTAGAAAATATTCTACCGGGAATAGATGAAATGCCAACCTTAGAAAAGGTTATTGTACTAGATTTAGAGTATATCTCCCAAGATAATCGCGTTATGTCACTTACTGACCTTTTAAAGTTAGGGAAAGATAATTTTGATAACAACTTATCTATTTACGAATCTAGATGGAAAAGTAATGTTCTAGATGATTGGGCAACTATTTTATATACCTCTGGAACTACCGGGCAAGGTAAAGGAGTAATTCTTACCCATCGTTCCTTTTCATCCCGTATGGATGGAGTATATAGCTATTTTACTGATGCGGGGCACCCAATTAATGAAGAAGATAGAGTTCTTTCTTTCCTCCCTTTATCTCATATATTTGATCGGGGCTGTTCACAATGGGTTGCTATTTGGGTAGGGGCTAGTATAGCCTATGCCGATAGTCCCGCTACTTTAATGGCGGATCTGCCTAAATATAACCCTACTTGGTTTAGTTGTGTACCAAGGCTTTATGAGAAAATATATATGCAATTTAATGCTCAATTGGAATCTAGTGCTGTGAAGAAAAAACTATTTGATTGGGCATTAAAAGTCGGGGAAGAAGTCCTTGCATACCGAATTGATGACCATGGAAAATACAATATGACATATGAATTAGATCTGAAATCCACCCTGCCCTTAGGTCTACGCATGAAATATTCTATTGCCGATAAACTCTTTGCTAAGGTTAGGGCTTTATTCGGAACACGCTTTAGATTTGCATTTTCAGCTAGTGCCGGTATAGCTCCAGATTTACTTAAGTTTTATTATACGATGGGACTTCCTGTAATGGAGGGTTATGGCTTAACTGAAACATCAAGTGCTTGCGCTTTCAATCCTATGCGGGCTGCCAAACCGGGCACAATCGGCCCAACAATTTATGGTTCTTCGATTAGAATTGCTGAAGATGGAGAACTTGAAGTATCTGGTGCCGGTTTATTTGCCGGTTATCTTAATAAGCCCGAGGAAAATGCAGCCTCCTTTACTGCTGACGGCTGGTTTAAAACTGGTGATATAGTAACAGTAGATAGTGATGGTTACTATAAAATAGTAGATCGTAAAAAAGCTATAATATGTTTGGCTACCGGTAAAAATGTAGCCCCAGCTAAAATAGAAAGCTTATTTGCTACTAGTTTAGCTATAGAGCAAATCTTCTTAATAGGTGATGAAAAGACTTATGTCTCTGCATTAATAGTTCCTAGCTATGGTTATTTTATAGACTTATTTGATAAACAAGGCATTGAGTATGATAAGAGTAAACTAGTATTTGGTGAAACTAATGGGGCTGAAATATGTGTGGAAGTCGGCGAGGATTTTGTACAAAATCCCCTTTTACAACAAATCATTAGTGATGAAATTACGGCTGGTAATAGTAAGTTAGAGGATTTTGAGTCAGTTAAACAATATGAGATTCTTCGTAAGCGTTTTACTGAAGAACGAGAAGAAATCACCCCTACCCAAAAGACTAAAAAACACGTTATCATGAAAAATTATAAAGACAGTATTGAGTCTTTATATAAAAGGAAGAAAGCTTAACCAGATTAAAAAGGTAATATTACTAAAATCCCCGGTTTTTTATAAAAAACCGGGGATTTAATATTTTATGCTAAAATATGCCCAGAAAATAAAAACACTGCCCTAATGTGCAGTGTTTTAAGAAAAGATATGTTTATCTTTTTTATACTATTTAGCTAATTCATCAGCTAAGGCTTTACTTTTTTCGGATAATATCATGGCTAAGCTAGCTGCATCTTTATTTTTCCCTAAGATAAGGGTTGATGCTAAATCTGCTAATATAGTCTTTAATTCCATGAGCAGCCTGGTTACCATATTTATCAACCTCCTTATATAATGACCAAGTTATACTATCTACATTTATATTATATTTAATTTATGAATAATTTTGTACTAAAAATTTTTTTATGTTTCCTTCATTTGCCTGCACCTATTTGCCTATTTTCCCTACTAAAGCAAAAATCATAATGTTATACTTTATTATAGAGGTTTTTCAGTAAGGCCTCAATTTATTAAAAGGAGTGAAGAGTTTGAGGATTCGCAGAACAATTTTTGTAAGTATGCTAATGGTATTATTAGCATGTACTCCAGCCTTCGCCAGTATTAGTTTCGAAGTAAACGGTTCACAGTTTAAGCCTAATACTGATTATGTGCTGAATAACGGAGTAACTTATGTCGAAGCTAGTACCATTGATACACTTATGGGAGCAGATGTAGAAGTTAGTGATCAAAATATCGTTATTATACATAATGATGATAAACTAGCGCTTACCGTAGGAGAAAATGAAGGTCTTTTCAATGGAGAAAAGGTGGATTTAAACGCATCCCCCTACCAAAACAATGGTGCAGTTATGCTGCCTTTGCGGGCTGTAAGTGAAATCTTAGGAGCTAAGATTACCTGGGACGAAGTTAATAATAAAGTTGTTATTAACTACCAAGAAACCAGGAACAATATGCCTGCTGATGAAATTCTGGTTAAAGCATCACAGGTAATGAATGAACTGCCTACCTATGCTATGGAAGGTACCATGCAAATTAAGATGAATATGTCAGGTATTGAAGAAGAAGGTTTTCCTTTAGATTTAGCCGTGGATACTGATTTGTTTGCTCATTACCAAAAAGAACCCCTGGCCGTCTACACTAAACAAACCATGAATATGAGCGGTTTACCTGAAATGCCTGCTGAAGCCGCCAACATGGAAATGGAAGCCCTATTAGTTGACAATAATTATTATATGAATATGCCGGAAATGGGCTGGGTTAAAATGGATTTAGGTCCATTAAATTTAGATGATTTAATGCAAACCTACAATAACCAAGATCCTTCTCTAATGCTGAAACAAATGAATGATTTTGGTATGATTGCCACCTATGGTAATGATGTTACTATTGACGGGCAAAAGTATTGGGTAATAAATGTTGCTATGGATCAGGAAAAGTTCATGGGCGAATATCAAAAAATATTAGGCCAACTGCCCGTACCTCAAGATGAATTCACAGACATATTGAGTAATATGAATTTTGACATGAAATATAGTAATCTAGTCAATACAACCACCTATATGACAGATTATATGGATATGGACATGACTATGACCATGTCTATGCCTTCTCCGGAAGAAAACAGTACCGAAGTCTTAGATATGAATATGAACATGAAGGGAAGATTTAAAATTAAGGAAGCTAGTTCTGATTTTAAACTTCCTGATGTAAGTTCCGCGGTAGATTTTCCGGTTCTGACTGAAGGTGCAAGTTCCACTCCCGAGTCACTGGCTCCGGCTAACTAAATCCAAGTTTTAAAAAGGGGGGCAGCTCAAAGCACGGTTTAATAGGAAATCTATGGAACCATACCCCCAACCTAATACGGAAAAAAGAAGGAAGTCACAACAATTTGTGGCTTCCTTTCTTTTTCATCGGCCGTCGCTACCGCCCTGACGCCATCGACAGCCGGAGGTTTATTGTGTCAGCAGGCTGTACAGTACCTGGGCCATCTCTGCTCTGGTAGTTGTACTGGTGGGAGAGAGCTTGCCTCCGGTTCCGTTAATGGTTTCCGTTTTGACCAGCAGGGTCATGGCATCTTTAGCCCAAGGAGCTATGTCGCCGGCATCGCTAAAGGCTGACAATGATTTGCCGGAATTACCCTGAGGCAGCTTGCCTATGGCTTTTAGCCCATTATACAACAGGGTGAACATTTCCTGACGGGTGATTTCCTGTTCCGGCCTAAACATGTTGTTGCCCACACCTGCAGTTATTTGCAGCCTTTTGGCCGTCGCCAGATAGTTGGTGTAATAAGTGTTGCCTGCGTCGGCAAAGTTTTCCCCTGTATTTCTGTCAGGTACTAGGCCATAGGTTTTCATCAGCATAACTATAAACTGCCCTCTGGTCAGTTTAGCTTCCGGGCTGAAATTGCCATTGCCGGTACCGGTAGTAATCTCCCGGGCGGCAATAAAGCTTATCGCCTTGCTGTGCCATGCGCTTTCAGCCACATCCTTGAAGTTGACTTTATTATAGCCTACAACATACTGTGAGAAATGGGTCGTGCTGAAACTGATCCTTCCCGTAGCGGGGTCATAAATACAATTGTTTACTACTTCTAGCTCGCCTGACTCATTGATATAGTAGATGACGATAGCGTTTATATCCTCACCTTCCTTAGGAGTATAAGGAACAGATACCGATACTTCCCCGCCAAACTGTGATATGCTCCGGTCTCCGCTAGTAACACTAAAATCGAATACCGGTCTGTCCCCTACCCTTTGTTGGGCCTCGGGTGAAAGAGATGAGGTGTCCACTTGGGAGGCAGTAATTATCACATCACCGGTGGCTTCCTCGGCAAGGGTGGAAAGAGCATTAGTACCAAAGGTAATAGAAGCCACAGGAGTTGATATGGTCAATGCACCAATCCCGGCTTCTGCCGCTTGGCTTATGGCTTCCCCCGGGATGCTTATTGTTGCGGTTGTGGTATCTGCCGGGGCTTCCACATTAATTTCAACTTGGGCTGCCCCGCCTTCTCCTGGCTTGTCAGCTTCTTCCTGGGCTTTACCTATAGCATCGTTTAACTGGGTCTGGCTAATTGCCGCTACTGCATGGCCGCTGCGGTCAACTGCGGCTGTAACTGTTGTGGTCACTATGTTTCCTGCCACATTGGACTCCGTTTTCGGTGTTTCCGCTTTGGGGGTTTCCGCAGGAGTATTGGTTCCGCCACTGCCGCCGGATGAACCGCCGGAGGACGGATTTATGGTCAATGTGCCGTTTACAAAACCTGGGGTAGCCGCCTTGTAATTATCGGTGTAGCTGATGCCGCTCAGGTCTACTACAATAGGATAGCTGCCCGCCGCATTGGTATCGGCAGTAGGACTGGAGATAGCAGGTGTACCTGTAAATGCAGTCTCACCGGCAAGCTGACCGTTCAGAGTATAGGTAAAGGTTGGCAAGGTGCTGCCTCTAGTCATAGTCTTGTCATCGGCCTTAATCGTCACCGGGCGTTTTTCGATGGTGAAGCTATAACTTTGACTGCCGGTATAGGCCATATTGCTTCCCGGTACCGAAATGGTCAGGCGGTACTCGCCCGCATTGGTAGGAGCAGTCGCCGCAGAATATCCGCCGCCGTCTG
>JAEWZB010000046.1 GCA_023395515.1 Bacillota bacterium | reverse complement strand
TGGATTTAAAACCGGAAGGCTATCCCGGGGAAGCAGTAGCTTTAACTACTACTGATATTGCAGAATACGCCCGGGTGCTTATTAAAGGTGATGGCGGAGAAACGGTATATGTGTGGTCACGTACCCGTTAATACTGATAAATACAGAAAACCCTTGATGTTTATTTAATCATCAAGGGTTTTTTAAGTTAATTTAAGAGTATTTAACCACTATATTACTAATCAGTTCGGCCACTTGCTGCACATAATCTTGCGCCATTTCTATATGTTCATATACTTCACGCCATTTGATTATCTCTATAGGTTCAACTACATTTTCAAACAAATTGGCTAAACCATTTCTATATAGGCTATCTTGCTTGCGTTCTAACTTAGTAATCTCGGCACAGCAAGATAAAATCTCCTTTTTATTCTGTTCCACTTTATTCAATAAATTAAAAGCTTTTTCTTGTAAAAGCAGGCTATCGCAAAGCACCTCTACCATTTCTTTTACTCTGGCATCGGGGGGCCCGGCTTTATACAAAATCATACGGTCGATTATCCCGGTAATATAATCTAATACAACCGAAAGACTTTGTACTAAGCGAAAAGCATCTTCCCGGTCAAAAGGTAAAATGAAGCTAATATTTAACCGCCTTACCAGTTCCTCAATTATTTTGTCACCTTCATGCTCCATAGCAGTTAGTTTGGCTAATTTTGCATCAAGATCAGTATAATCATTAACTACATCTTGCAAAATAGCTCCTCCTTGTACTACCATCCGAGCACTTTCCGAGAATAGTACAAATAACTGCT
The DNA here is from genome assembly GCA_023395515.1 of Bacillota bacterium. Classification (GTDB taxonomy): domain Bacteria; phylum Bacillota; class Syntrophomonadia; order Syntrophomonadales; family Syntrophomonadaceae; genus JAAYRQ01. The sequence goes on along the minus strand of JAEWZB010000046.1, from coordinate 16,495 downwards.
CATCTTTTCGGCCAAATAATCTCAAAGCTATCTCCCCTCAAACTATCTCTCATCAGAATTACTACATTATACCATAAGTTTCATATTGCGTCTTAGGATAGTCTAAGTGTTTACTATAGGGCTCTTAAATAATCAGGACGCAGATATTTTCTATCATTTTTTTCAATAATATCTTTAATTAAAGCCAGAATTTCTTCTTTGTCTTCCGGTAATCTCCCTTTTATGGGCAAATAATTGGAAGCATGATTACTTCTATATTCGGTATCTTTTACCTCTAAATCCTCAATCATCATATACATTTCATCCAAAATTTCAAAAGGACCAGGTAATTCAAATTCTCCTTTTTGCTGGCGGTTATAAAGTACCGTATTAGGCACTAACATTAGGGTCAAGGCTCCTATATAATCAGGGTTCATTTCATTTAGTATTTTAGCCGTATTTTTAGCATGAGCCACCGCTTGCGGAGTTCGGCCGGCTAAGCCTAATAAAACGGTAACCGAGAGTAAAATACCGGCACTGCGTATCATCTTACCAGCTTGAACCATTTCCTCATAGGTTACACCTTTACGAATATCTTTAAGCAGCTCCGGATCACCCGTTTCTACCCCCAGATATGCAATAGTTAACCCGGCAGCTTTCAAGGCAGTTAATTCTGAAATCTGTTTACTGATAATACTGTCAGGACTGGCATATATACCTACATGACGCAAACTGGGAAAGGTTTTATATAAAATATTGATTACTTCTAACAAATCATCAGTAGCCATAGCTAAAGCATCTCCATCAGCTAAAAAAACTTTTTCCACATCTCCATAATATTGCTTAGCCATACGGATATCAGTTTTAATTTCTTCCATAGTTCTTACCCGGAATTTTTTGTCTTTATACATGGCGCAAAAAGTACAACGATTATGGGTACACCCTACTGTGCATTGCAGTATATAGCTTCTACCTTCACTGGGTGGTCTGAAAATATTACCTTCATATCTCATAAGTTTTTTCCTCCTTATTTTTGTAATATGAAAAATTTTTAATTTGTTGCAAAGACTTTACAAATATTCGATAAAAAACTAGCCATATTAATTGTAATATTACTAAAAATAATATCAAGTGCGAGAAAAATATGAGGAGGTTTTTTGCGTGGCTAGAAGCAGAGGTATTATGTCTGAAAAATTAAAATATGAGATAGCTAAAGAATTAGGGGTTGATCAGATTGTTGCTTCTGAAGGCTGGGGTTCTGTTAGTTCCAGAGATTGTGGCAATATAGTCAGAACAGCCATTCAGATGGCTGAGCGAAACCTTTCAAATTCCAATCTTAAATAAATATAAACTCGCACCACGGGGGATTATCCCCCGTAATTTTATTTGGGAGGTGACTTAACATTATTACCGGAAATACTCCACTGGAGCAAGCTTTATCCATTCCCGGAGCCGGACGTATTTTTGCCAAACATGGGATTACCTGTGGAGGCTGAAGGGGCTTAAGATTTGAAACCGTTGAGCAGGGTGCTCGCGCTCACCATGTTCCCTTAGAAAATCTGCTGCATGATTTGCATGAATTAGAAAAAAGTCACAAAAAATCTTAACTCAAAAAGAGGCTATTTCAATTAGGATAGCCTCTTTTCACTTTGACTTAATTTAATCGCTTCTATTCCTTTTATCTAATGCCGATTTCTTCATCAGTTAAATAACAAGCCGGGTCGGACTCCCAAAAATCTCCAGTCACTGCTTCAGCCCGGGTACGGAAATTACCATTACAGTTATTTAAGAAATCACACTCGGCACAACGGCCTTTTAAAAGAGGCTTGCGGTCCTTTAAGCCTGCTAAGATCGGATGAGAAAGATCGGTCCAAATATCACCGAATCTCCGTTCCCGAACATTGCCAAAGCTAATATGCTGGGTAAATTGATCCGGATGTACGTATCCTAAAGGGTCTACGGCTGCAAAAGCTATCCCGGAACGGTTTCCGCCATTCATGCTAATCAATTTTTTAATCTTTTCGGCCTTGGCCGGGTCCTCTTGCAAAGTACGCAGATATATGTATACTCCATCACAGTGATTATCAACCGTTAATATCTCTTTTTTTAACCCCCGCCGTTCAAAATCTATGGTACGGCGGATAATAGTTTCCATGGCTTGCCGGGATTCATCCGGGGAAACATCTTCCTTAAGCATTTGATTACCACGGCCGGAGTAAACTAGATGATAAAAGCAAACTCTATCAATATTTTCCTCTTCAATAAAGTCAAAAATCTTATCTAACTCGTTAAAATTATGACTGTTAATGGTAAAACGGAGTCCTACTCTTTGCCCTACTGCCACACAATTCTGGATGCCTTCCATAGCTGCTTGGAAAGCCCCTTCCTTACCACGGAATTTATCATTGACCTCACGCAAGCCATCTAAGGAAATTCCTACATAGCCAACCCCAATATCTTTTATACGCTGGGCTATTTCCCGGGTAATTAAGGTTCCATTTGTAGATAAGGTAGGACGCATTCCTTTAGATACCGTATATTCAGCCAACTCGAAAAAATCAGGGCGAATTAAGGGCTCTCCGCCGGAGAAAAGCAATACCGGTACTTTAAAATCGGCTAAATCATCAATAAAGCTCCGGGCTTCTTCGGTAGTCATTTCCCCTTGATATTTTTGAGCATCTGATTCCATGTAACAATGAACACATTTTAGGTTACAGGTTCGGGTGGAGTTCCAAACGACTACCGGCCCTGAAGAAGAGGTAGTTCCATGCACAGATCCTTTAGACCCGACCGTATAACGCAGGGAATCCCCGAAATATTCCGTATCAAACAATAACTTAGTCACACTAATCATTTTTCCATTTTCCCCCTTCATAGTCTTAATTATATGTTTCTGCAATTGAGCTATATTATAACATCCTGCAGGTACCTTCTATGGTCTCTCGGTGGCTATTAATGACATAGCGAAAGACTAGTTTTTATTATAATATAAACATTCCCTTGTGATAGAAAAAATCTAACCTTTCCGAGCTATTCCGAAGCTCCTTAAAAATATACAGGACTCCTTGAGGCCTCTGATGATTGCTGCCTGGCAATATCTCCACATCATAATGAACTGGATGACCAGCAGGAACGGGAGAAAAAAAGAGGCTATTATTTATTATAACCTCTTTTTCACCGGGCTGAGATTAAATCCATGATTCGTCCAAGTTATCCATCCATTTAAAAGTATGGCATTCGGAACACATAACCGTGGAAGGTTCATGCATCTTATGGCATAGATTGCAATTCTGTTCTCCATGATGGGAGAAATGGGGATTGGATTCTTCAAAATCAGTGGCCGCCTTAATTTCTTCCCAGCTAGCTCCCTCTCCCTTTTTAGAATGGCATTCCAGGCAGAAAGCCCGGTCCCCATTATCACTTTCAAGGGGTAAGGTATAATCACCGGTTACAAACTTAATGCCCTCTTGCATTTTGCCGGAAAGGGAATGATGGTGGCATTCCTGACAAGTTATATCTTCCGCAGCATGTTTACTATCCAGCAGGGTTTCTCCACTCCATGATTCATAATAAGGCTTGATGATATGACAACTACCGCAGAAAGCGGGATTTTCGCTGGCCTTAAGTAAAGCTGCTCCACTGCCCCCTCCTATAATTAGCAGGACCAAGGCTAAAATCAGCAGGGATTTCTTGTTTAAATACTTTTCCCGGAAATTCTTGCGTTCATCATTTACTCTGTTATCTTCTTCCATTGTAAAGTTCATTCCTTTCGCAAAAAAAAATTAGTTTTAGTCCGGCCAATTATATTCCACCCCAGATTGATCATGGCAAGATTGGCAATACCTTGGGCCCCCTAACCCTTGTTTTTCATGACATTCATAACAATGCTTTTGGGGATTCTGATTATTTAAGACTGTATATCCATGTCCTTTCTCCCCCTTAAGCCATTCTTGCTGGGGAATGGCAGAATGGGGATTTTTCGGATTATATCTTTGAGAAACGATAATTACGCTGAACAAGGCTACAACTAAGCTCACTGTGATAAACGTACGGGCAATTTTCTTGATTTGCATTGCTATAAATCCCCCCTTAGCCAAGTTTTAGGACAATGATTTTAAGACCGCTTCAGCTTGTTTCAAGGTATAGCTAATGTCTTCATCTGTATGAGCCGCAGAAAGAAATACGGCTTCATATTGACTAGGAGGCCAATAAATGCCCCGCTCCAACATCCCCCTAAAAAAGGCGGCAAAAAGTTCCCCATCAGAAGTACAGGCACTCTTAAAATCTATAACAGGTTGGTCGGTAAAGAAGGCCGAAAACATTGCTCCTATAGAGTTAACCCAGACCGGAACCTGCAGATTCTGGGCAATAGTTTTTAAGCCCTCGGCCAAACGGGTAGTTTTACGTTCCAAGTCCTCATAAACTCCATTTTTTTGCAGCAGCCGCAGAGACACTAGCCCTGCCGCCATGGCTAAAGGATTTCCAGCTAAAGTGCCCGCTTGATAAATAGGGCCACTGGGCGAAATCTGTTCCATATATATGCGTTTGCCGCCGTAAGCAGCTACCGGGAGGCCCCCTCCTATCACTTTTCCTAAGCAAGTCAAATCAGGATTGATGTTGAAATATCCTTGAGCTCCTCCATAGCCGACTCGAAAACCGGTCATAACTTCATCAATAATTAAAAGACTTTCATATTCTAAAGTAATTTGGCGTAACCCTTCCAAAAAACCAGGCCTAGGTAAAACAACTCCCATATTCCCCGCTACCGGCTCAATGATGACCGCAGCTATATCTTCTCCCCATTGTTTAAAGATTTGTCTTACTCCAGTTAAGTCATTATACTGAGCAACAATAGTTTCCGCGGCTATAGAGGGCGGAACACCGGGAGAAGTAGGCATTCCCAAAGTTAAGGCTCCACTGCCTGCTTTAATTAAAAGGGAGTCACCATGCCCATGATAGCAACCTTCAAACTTCACGATTTTATTACGGCCGGTAACCCCGCGGGCTAAACGTAAGGAACTCATGGTCGCCTCGGTTCCCGAGTTAACCATGCGCACCATTTCCATCGAAGGAAAGGCTTTAATAACTTCTTCCGCCAATTCTGTCTCTATCTCGGTGGGAGCCCCATAACTCGTGCCCCGTTCAGCCGCCCTTTATACAGCCTCAATAACTTCCGGATGAGCATGGCCTAGAATCAATGGTCCCCAGGATAAGACATAATCTAGATAGGAATTACCGTCAATATCCCAAATTCTGGCCCCTTGCCCGCGTTCGATAAAAATAGGGGCCCTTCCTACGGATTTATAAGCTCTTACCGGAGAATTAACTCCCCCCGGAATCACTTTATGGGCTCGCGCAAAAGCTGCTGTACTTCTTTTATCCTGCCAGCTCAAATTAAACCTCCTATTCTTCGTCCTCTATAGCTCCGGTGAGGTCAGCCAAAGTCTGATAGAAAAGCGAGTAACAATCACAAAATGTATCCACTATTTAATTCCCTTGCGCCCATGATAAAGACACCAGGGTTCTTCTGCCATATAATCTCCTGCTTCATAATAAGCAGCCCGGGCCCGGCAGCCGCCGCATATCTTTTTATATTTACAGACTCCACAGCCGCCTTTATAATCCAAAGTCCGCAGTTCTTTAAGAACCGGATGCTGCTGCCAGATTTCGTCAAAAGGAGTCTCCCGCACATCTCCCAAGGGGATATTGAGATAAGCACAAGGCTGAACCTGTCCCTTGGGGCTGATGATGCAGTAAGAAGTACCAGCCAGGCACCCCCGGCTAAAGCGGGTACTTACCTCCATTTGCTTGGCTATACGCATAAACTGAGGAGCGCAGGTCGGCTTTAGTTCTATATCAACCTCTGGTTGTTTTTTCATAATTCGGGTCAGAACCTCTTCATATTCTTCGGCCCGCAGGGATTCTTCTTCAATGGATACCGCCCGTCCGGTAGGAACTAAAAAAAAGATATGATGCGCTACCGCCCCTATGGCTACGGCAAAGTCCGTAATCGCTTCCAGCTCCTCCCGGTTCCAATCCATTATGGTAGTATGGATCTGAAAAGGAAGTCCGGCTTCCAAGCAATTACGCATCCCTTGTACAGCTTCTTCCCAACCCCCTGGATATTTACGAAATTGATCGTGTTTCTTTTCATCAAGAGAATCAAGAGAAATTCCCATCCCCATAGCTCCGGCTTCCTTTAGCCGGTGAGCCATATCCAGGGTAATCAAAGTTCCATTAGTGCCAAAAACCGGGCGTAAACCAAGTGAGGTGGCATAAGCCACTAATTCAACAATATCCGGTCGTAAAAGCGGCTCACCCCCGCTAAAAATCATAATTTTAAACCCGGCCTTGGCAATCTGCTCCAGAAGGGCTCTAGCCTCTGCAGTACTAAGTTCTTCCTCAGCTTGGCATCCGGCATCCCGATAACAATGATCACAATACATGTTGCAGGCATTAGTTGTATTCCAGGAAACTATCATTTTCTGCCCCTCCTTTCATAGCCTCAATCAATCCCTCAATAGTAGATTCTTTAGCCTCCCGGTAAACGGTTAAACCGCATTCTCTGGCAGTTTTACTAGTAACCGGGCCGATAGAATAAAGCTTAACTCCTTCTAAAAGGCTGATATCTCCATCAAGCAACTGCATAAAATTACGTACCGTTGAGGAACTGGTAAAGGTAACTGCCGCTACGTTTTTATCTTTAAGCAAGTCTCGTAACTCTTCTTTATTGGCATTGCCCATAACTGTACGGTAAACTGGTATATCCTGGACATGGGCCCCTAGTTCTTGCAAAGATTTCGGGAGGATATCCCGGGCCTCTTCAGCCCGGGCCAGCAAAACATTTTGTCCGGGCAGGATACAAGCAGCCAGACCTTCAATGATTTTTTCCGCCCGATATTCTTCCGGTACAAAAGCAACCTTTAACCCCCGTTTTTCCAGAGCGGTTTGGGTGGCTGGTCCAATTGCCACCACCTCAATACCCGACAACTCCCGAATATCCTGGCCCTGTTGCCTAAACGCTTTAAAGAATTCTTCAACTCCATTGACACTGGTAAAGATAATCCATTGAAAATCTTGAAGCTTTTCCAAAGCCTGGGTTAATTTATCAGGGTCGGTGGGCGCAGCGATTTCAATGACGGGGAACTCCCACGCCTCTCCCCCCAACTCCTCAATGGCATAGGCAAGGGCACTGGCTTGATGCCGGGACCGGGTTACAATTATCCGCTGTCCAAAAAAAGGCCTCTTTTCCAACCATTGCAACTGTTCCCTTAATTGCACTACTTCACCCACAATAATGATGGCCGGGTTAGTAAATTCTGCGGTTTCGGCCAATTCAGCTATATTCTGCAGTTTTCCGGTCAGAACCCTTTGTTCCGGCCGGGTTCCCCACTGAATAATCCCGACCGGAGTAGAAGGTGCCCGGCCATTTTCCATTAGCTTTAATGCGATTAAAGCTAAATTCTCCATCCCCATCAAGAAGATTAAAGTTCCATGAGCAGTGGCCAAATGTTCCCATTCCAAAGCCGAGCTATTTTTAGTAGGGTCTTCATGACCGGTAATAACGGCAAAGGATGAAGTTAAATCGCGATGAGTTACTGGAATACCAGCATAAGCCGGTACCGAAATAGCTGAAGTAATTCCCGGCACAATTTCAAAAGGAATCCCGGCCTTAACCAGCTCTTCAGCTTCTTCTCCCCCCCGTCCAAAAACAAACGGGTCTCCCCCCTTCAGACGGGTCACGATTTTGCCTGCCCCTCCTTTTTGCACTAATAATGCATTGATTTCTTCCTGACGTAAGGTGTGCCGTTCTGGAGATTTCCCCACATATATGAGTTCGCAATCAGGACGTGCTAATGCTAAAAGCCGGCGCGAGGCCAGACGGTCATAAATAAGCACCTCGGCTTTGGCGATGCACTCCGCACCTTTTACCGTAATCAGCTTCGGGTCTCCTGGTCCGGCGCCCACTAAATATACATATCCTTTAGCCACCTAAAACACTCCTGTCTTATTATAAAAATTGACTTACGCCAGTCCTCAGACGCATCCTGCGGGCACAACATATGCTCCCTACGGCTGTTATTAATGACGTAAGCACAAGACTAATTTTTCTTATCCTATCAACATTACAATTGTTATCCTTGGATAGGGTAAAATCATCATCCGGAACTATTCCGAATCTCATTAAGAATATCCAGGGCCCCCTGAGCTATAAGTATTTCGGCTGCTTTTCTGCCCAACTCCTCAGGATTATCGCCTTGCTCCGTAACTCTTAGCATACGTTGACCATCCAAGGCCGCCACCATTCCCGTGAGAACAATCTGCTTAGAATCCAGTATGGCTAATGCCCCCACGGGAATCTGACATCCGCCTTCCAGCCGGAACATAAAAGCCCGTTCCGCTCTTACTGCCAGTTCAGTTTCCCGGTGGTTCAGCACTGCCAGTAAATCTCGAATATCTTGCCTTTCCGCGGCAATTTCCACCGCAATAGCTCCTTGACCTACTGCCGAAAGCATAATATCTCCCGCAATATATTCTGTTATTCGTTCTTCCCAGCCCAGACGTTTTACTCCGGCAGCAGCCAGAACGATTCCAGCCATATGCCCTTCGGTAAGCTTTCGCCACCGGGTTTTAAGATTACCTCTTAAATCAGTAAAAGTCAGGTCCGGGCGGTAATTTAGCAGTTGAGCCTTACGTCTTAAGCTGCTGGTGCCAATCGTTGAACCTAACGGCAAATCGGCTAATAAAGTCCCATCCTTACTTAAAAAAACATCCCGGGGTTCCTCCCGTTCACCAAAGGCGGCAATCTCCAAACCGGCCGGCAATACAGTAGGCAGGTCTTTTAGGCTATGTACAGCACAATCAATTTCTCCGCTTAATAAGCCGGTTTCCAATTCCTTGGTGAAAAGACCTTTATCCCCGATTTTAGCCAGGGGAACATCAAGAATCTTATCCCCTTTAGTTTTCATAGGAACCAGCATAAACTTCTTTTGCGGATAGCACCTTTCCAGCTTGCTTTTTACCCACCCGGCCTGCCAAAGTGCCAATTGACTATCCCTGGTTCCAATGTGTATAACTTGCATATGCTCCCTCTTATCCTTTAACAGCTCCAGCTTACTGAATAGGATGGTTCCTCACTAACTTCCAATTCAAATAAGCTTTGCATAATTTCCGTATATAAATGTCCTTGACTAGTATTAGCGGCTTCTTTTAAATTGGCAATAGGCCGGTTAAGCAGGTGGGTTACTATGGAATTAGCCATGCTGCTAATAATCTTTTCCTGCTTAGCATCAATTGGCCCCAGTTTATTCAAAGCACTCTTAAGCATGACTTCCTTAACTTCTTCCCCCCGATGCCGTAAAGCAATAATGGTGGGGACCACAAATAAAGAGTTGTGCCATTTCACAAAACAGTCCATTTCTTCGGCAATAATCTTTTCCGCTTGCAAAGCAGCTTCTTCTCTAGCTTTTTGATGAGTATCTACGACTCCTTGTAAATCATCAATATCAAAAAGGGTGACCCCTTCTAACTCTGCGGCGGCCGGGTGGATATTGCGGGGAACCGCAATATCTATAAGCAATAAAGGACAGTTGCTGCGGAGCTCCATGGCCTTTTGTATCTGCTCCGGCCCAATGACAAAATCGGGAGCCGCAGTTGCACAAATAACAATATCTATTTCTGCTAATAAAGCGTCGAAATCTTCATATGGAACAGCTTGCCCGGCAAACTCTTCCGCCAAACATTTAGCCCGCCCATAGGAACGGTTAGAAACCATTACATTGGTGGCTCCGCTGGCAATTAGATGTTTCGCAGTTAAGGCTCCAATCTCTCCGGCTCCTAAAATTAAAATACTTTTACCTTTAATATCTGCAAAAGTTTGTTTGGCCAGTTCTACCGCCGTATATGAAACCGAAGTAGGATGCTGATCGATTTGAGTTTTAGTACGTACTGTCTTTCCGGCGGCCAAGGCATTTTGAAAAATAGCATGGATGATTTTATTGCCCACATTAAGCTGGGCCGACTGTTCATAGGCTTTGGCCACTTGTCCTAAGATTTGGGTCTCGCCCTTAACCATGGAATCCAGACCTGCAACTACACGATAGAGATGCCGGACACAAGCATAAAGGGTATGAACATAAAGATATTGATTAATATCCTCTTCCTTTAGATTACTATGACGGGTTAAAAAGGTCTTAATGGCATTGACGCCTAATTCAATTTCAGGAGTAGCTGCATAAATCTCTAAACGGTTGCAGGTATTTAAGAGCACCACTCCATTTAAGGCCGGCAGAGAGTTTAATTCCAGTAAGGCTCTATTAATCTCGGAATGATGAAAACTGACCTTCTCCCGCAGCTCTATCGGAGCCGTTCTGTGATTCAATCCAACAATGATTGGAAACAATTTTCCACTACTCCTTTCGCTTGATCAAGCTGACCATTTTTGATAAGCTGAAGTACCTCTCCATCAGTAACCTTAGCCCAGAATCTTTCCTTTTGTTCAGCGGTAAGATGTATCTTTACTTCTTTACGCACATTTTTCAATAAGGCTAAATATTTTTCATATTCATCCCCATACCGTGCTTCCAGTTCGACCCGAATCTGCCGGGCTACAATGGGGCTGCTGCCCCCTGTAGACACTGCAATGCTTAAGTCTCCCCGTTCCAGTATGGAAGGAACAATAAAATTACATTTTTCCGGATCATCCACCACATTAATAAGACGGATAGCATCTCTGGCCTGCCTGGCCACAGTTTCATTAACCTTTTCATCTTCCGTACAGGAAAAAACTAATACCGCATCCCCCAAATCTTCGGACGTGTATTCCTTTTCTATCCAAGTACAGTGTTCACCATCCAGAAGTTCTTCTAATTCAGCCCCAAGTTTAGGTGAGACAATGCGGACCCTGGCCCCATGGTCCAATAAGGTCTTAACCTTGCGGTAGGCTACGGCTCCCCCGCCCACAACTAATACCGGTTTATTCTGCAAATCTACATAAATGGGGTAAAAACTTGACATCTGCCACCCTCCCTAAACAATAAATCTAAGCTCCTCATCAGGCATAAGAATGAAGTCCCGGAAGCAAGTAGTTTACGCCAAAGAAAGTAAAGAGTACCACGGCAAAGCCTAATATAGCCATCCAGGCAGTCCTTTTCCCCTTCCATCCATACATCAAGCGGGCATGCAAATAAGCAGCATAAACGATCCAGGTAATTAAAGACCAGGTCTCCTTGGGGTCCCAGGACCAGTAAGTTCCCCAGGCATAGTTGGCCCATATCGCCCCGGTAACAATACAAAGGGTTAACATAGGAAAAGCAAATCCAATTACTTTATAGGCCAGCTCATCTAAAACTGTTGCGGAAGGAAAATGGTCCAGCCAAGTTTCTTGTTTATCTTTATCATCTGTCTGACTGGAACCAACTTTAAGCAAATACATAATACCTAAACCGAAAGAAACCGCAAAAGCTCCGTAAGCCAGAATAGACGTCGCCACATGAATAGTCAGCCACTGACTCTTCAAAGCTGGTTGAATAGCACTGGCTACCCTTTCCTCGGGACCCATAAGCATCATAATAAACCCTAGCAGAACCAAAGCTATCGGCATGACAAAGCCTCCCAAAACCTCAAGCTTATAGAAATGCCTGACTAAAAGATAGATAACTACAATGCCCCAGCAAAACGCCAGGATAAATTCATATCCATTAGCCAAAGGCGGTCTTTGGGCAATGAGCCCGCGTAAAACAATGGCCATAGTATTGGCAAGCAAACCCACAGCTGCCGCCCAGTTCGCCAGACGGCCCACCGTATCTTTTTTAATACCTATCCAAAGCCAATAAAGAATGGCACTGCCCAGATATGACCCGGCCATGACATAAAACATATACACTTCCCAAGTTCCTAAAGATTCACCCACTACAATCACTACCTCCCTTTTTAAGAAAATATGATTTTAAGCCTTTAATTCATCTACAATTTGTTCAAATTCTTCTTTAATTCCCATACCCAGCTTCCCGGAATACGCTCCCAGGGTCAGTACGGGCTCCGCAGTGAAATCTAAAATTCCCGCTATACGTATCGGGCGCCAATAAAAAGATAGCGACAAACCGAGCATTAAAAGTCCGCACCCCAGCCAAACTATCCATAATCCAGGATCGGATTTGACTTGTAACCCGGTAAACCCGGTAACTTTATCGAAGGTCATAGTATAGGTATCCTGAATATTTTCCGATTCTCCCAAAGCTATAGGCCCCCGGGCTACTTCACCGAGTTGATCAAAAACCTGATAATACATGACGGGTTTCTGGTTATCATAGGTTATACCGGCCAGAATGAGGAAAAGATGAGTTCCCGGCGCATTAAAATAATTTCCTCCCCGGCTCTGGAGGGTTATGGGGTATTTTTCTCCGTCCATTGTAACCGTTAGGTTTGCTCCCGGTACGTAATTGGCCTGATAAAAAGTTATCCCTTTATAAGTTAAAGGATGATTAACAGAAAGTGTCTCCCGCAAAACTTCTTGCCCGGATTCGATAATACTCACATCCGTATACCAATTATCCCGTTCTCCGTTAGGCAGGATTCGGTCTTCCACCGAATTGACCTTAACTATAAAATCTTCTTTAACCTGGCCTTGGCTAATATGGATTTCCTGAATAGGAACCAGATTTCCCTCACCAGCCATCATGTAACCTTTAAAACCGGTAAGAGAGCCGATCAATGCACCTAAAAGCAATATAACAAAGGCAATATGAGTGATGAGGGAACCCCAGTGGCCCATACGATGTCTTTGCGCTACAAAGCTCCATTTATTCTCACTCTCCGACTGGGTAATCTGAAATCCTCTTTTTTGGAAAATCCCCTCAGTTTTTTGCCGTAAGGCTTCACCATCACTCCCGGTTATTTCGGCATTAATTTTCCGGGGAATATAGGATTTTTCCTGGAGAGGAACCGCAGCAAATAGCTTATAAATCCCCTTAAAGCGCTGAATGCTGCACACGATAAGATTTATACAGAGTAGTCCCAATAAAAAAAGAAACAAGGGTGAAGAATACATAGCTGTGAATCCTAGAGTTTTCCAAATCTCCGCAACGGCTTCAGCTTCCTGCGGATTCATGGATTGTTGAGGAATAAGAGTTCCAATTCCTGACACCAAGGCAACCAGCCCCAGTAAAATGAGCCCCAGTTTCATCGAACTGAAAATGTCCCATAATTTATCGCCTAATCCATCAGACTTATTGGTCATAGTACCCTCCAAATTAAAGATTTACCAAAAATATGGCTACCTTCTTAATCATTCTGTGCTTATTTTAAGGAAGACCCTTTCTACAGTCAATTAAACTACCATTGCGTTATGATTGCATTTCGATTGCGCTTTCGATTAGTTGCTCGGCTATAGCCGAATTACTAAATTATATAAAAAATAACCCGGCCTTACGAAAACCAGACCGGGTTATTTAGGGAAAGAGGAGGAGATAGAGATATTAAGATGGTCGCTGTTTAGATCAAACCTTACTTCAACGTAGTGGTAATTCCATCGAGGAGATTGTTCGCCTTGGTAATGTAATCTAAAACATCGTGTTATGGACTACACGACCCATACTGTCACCATTTACTACGTATAAGTAAGAATATGCCAGTGAGTAATCTTTACGCACTTTATCTAAGGTAGCCTCGTCAAAATTGCCACTCTGAACAGCCACCTTAATCATCTCGGATACTTTGTCACGTTTGGCCCGAGCTTCACCCAACGCTTTCCGAGCCTCGCCTTGCTTACTTCTTACCATCTGAACCATCTCTTCGGTCGAGTTGATACCCCGCGCTTTATGACAGGACATACAGTATTCCAAAGACTCTTTTTTGGCCAGAGGAGAGCCTGAAGCGTTGTGGTCGGGTAGGTATCTCCTGTTTCGGGGTCAGTTATCTTAGGCATATGACAGTCGACGCAACTAACACCCATCTTCTGCATAGCACTGCCTTGGAAGAGCGGAAGTTCAGGCTCGTCAAATGCTGTAAGGGTTGCGCCTGTATCTTCTGACGCCATCCTCTATGGCTGCTCTCCATAGACTCTCAACGTCATACCCATATCGATAGGGGTAGTATCCATCCATGGTTTTTTGATCCGTGATGAAACGACGATGGTCAAAAGTGTTATGGCACTGTCCACATGCACGCTCTTCAGGAACGAAATCATCGAAGGAGTCACGTGAAAGTTGAGTGAACATTGATAAATGGGCATCAGCCTTGTTCTCGGGATTATCGCCATGGCAGATTGCGCAATCCCACATTTGCCCATTAAGCATATCAGCAAATTCTTGATCAAGGGGTTTGGCGTATATCTCGGCACCGTCTTTTGCATAAGCCTCTTCGAATTTAGAACTGCGGCATGCATAGCACCCTTTGGTGTACCCGGCGTCATTCTCTTCCACCACATGCTGTCCAGGAACAAGATCTGCATCGGCGTTGGATGCGACGATACCGAGCGCTCCTGCTTTGTCAGGGAGAACTAGGCAAGACCAGTGCCGGAAAGACCATGGCGGCGGCATTTGGTACGCACGTCGCACCCGGGTCGACTCTGACCCACGACATGGAGAAGGGACACCGGCGGCTGGTACGGGAGCCAGGGCTAAAGGACAGGCCACATAACGCCAGGCTCATATGCAAGCTCCCTGACGACGAGAACCCTCTGTACAAAGTGAACCGTCTCTGCTATCTTCTCAAGCGCTTCTTGAGATCGCACTCCGGCTTTAACAGGGCTGACCTTGACGGCTATCTGGATCTGTTCTCGGTCATGATGAACCCGCCGGAAAACAAGATGGAAAAAGCCGCATTGGTGCTAAACAGAGCCATGCGTAACCCTAAAACTGTCCGATTCCGTGACTTCTACAGTTCATCAGCAGGGGAAACACCAGATTCTTAGCCCCAAAAATCAACACACTGCAAAGGGTGATTAATTTTCTTTTATCGTACTTTTCCCGAACAACTCTTATATATTGCCTTTGCTCAAGCATCTTCTTGTATCTTGAAACATTGCTTCTATCGATGAAGAGCCTATCGGCAATATCTTTTATTGTTGACGGAAGAATATTTGTATGCTATGTGAAAGACCTCTCGATAGGGAGTCGATCGGGTGGTTAGCTTTGAACAAGATGAGTCCGTTAGGGATTGCATCCCTAACGGACTCAGAGCGTTATTTCCTGTTTTATCTAAGCAAAGCCTCCGTATCTTCCAACATAGCCTCTACTCGGTCAATAACATCCCGCGTATCGGCTGCGTTCATGGGGATTTTGGTTCCGGGATCGAGGGGATTGTTATTGTCGTCCCACAGCCAACTGCGATAGTAGTAAATCCACTTGTAGTTCTCGAGGACTGTTTTAAGGTCTGTCTCCGACAGGGTGCCATTAGCTTTAGCTTCAGCGATAGCCTTGCCCAAAGCCACTTGCCTATCGTAGATAGCGACTGTGCGCTCGGCGCAGTCAGCTTGAAGACTCTTAACCATCTCGCGCATCTCACCAGTAGTCTTGATGCCCTGGGAATTGTGACAAGTCAAGCACAACTCCAACGCCGCTTCGTTCTCCAATACTGGCTGTGACGCCGTATGACTGGTGTAAGTACTACCGTCTTCGGCAGTCTCTTGAGTCATATGGCAATCGACGCACGTTAAACCAAGCGAGTAATGGTTCGAAGAAAGAACCATCTCTGCATCAGGATGGAACACCTTCTTGATTTCAAGACCGTTAGGGTCAGTCGTAACTGATCTTCCCTCAAAAACGGTTTCAGCATCGATGCCGGTACCGCTGCTACTATTGTGGCATTGCGCACACACGGTGATCTTTGCATCCACCCCTTCCATGAGCGCACCGTATTTCCCGTTTTCATCCATAAATCCGTAGATCTGTGGACTAGGGTTTCCCTCACCGGGATCCCCTTCGTGACATGTAGCACAGTTGAAATACTGGTCATCCACATACGCGATAGTATCGTCAGTTATGGGAACACCAGATATATTTTCGGCTCCATATTTGTCTACGTAGTCATTATAAATCTGAGTCTTACACTTATAACAACTTACAGATAAACCAAACTCTGAGTAGTCACCTTTCTCAGGCATCTCTACAACCCATTCACCAGTCTCATAGTTAAGGTAAACGTTGTCGACAGCAATACGACCATTCTCATCACGGATCATCGTTCCCGCACCCGTCCTAGGCGTCGGGATTTCACAAATCCACTTTAAACGCCCTCCATGAGAATGCTCATCCATAGTGGTTCCCACGTCGGCATAAATAGAGTTGTATTGGTTTGGATACTTCTGACCCCATTGTTCCATCTTATTGCCGAGTTGACTTTTCTTCGCATCAATCTTGACGGAGTCGTTGATTCCCGAGCAACCAGAAAGGGCAATGGCGACGATCATGGCAAAAGCGCTTACCATTAAAGCTATTTTCTTCTTTCTCATCTTCATTTCTCCTTTTGTACCCCATTACAGTCTTGACAGACTCTTTTCTTGGTAAAGAAGATCATC
>JAEWZB010000003.1 GCA_023395515.1 Bacillota bacterium | reverse complement strand
ATTTTATTGCAAATGAATTTAGTATGGGATTATGAGCATTCGTTAATTCCTTTTTCTGTTGGGGTAGATATCAGTAATAATGGAGATTTTATCTCAAGCTTGGTTCAGTTAATTTAAACTGTATCCTATATATTTGTTAAAACCGGCTCTTATAGAGAGGCCGGTTTTGCATTATAGTACAGGAGAAGGAATAGATAAGGAGGATATATTATGCAGCACCGTATGAAAACCCACCCTTTGACCGAAGAACAGATAAAGCAGTTGCTTGAGCGGGCTCCCATCGGCAGCTTGGTGACAATAAATCCCGATGGTACACCGTACAGTACCCCGATCCATTTTGTTTATTATGATGAGGCCATATTTTTTCATGGGTTGCCTAAAGGCAAAAAGTTGGATAATATTGGGCATGATTCCAGAGTGGGATTTTCGGTTTATGAAATGGATAAGCTGCTGCTGGACCCGACCGGAAAACCATGCGATACAAATACAAAATACCAAAGTGTGATTATCTCTGGTACGGCCAAACTGGTGGATGATATGGAAAAAAAAAGCAGGGTCTTAAGAACTATCGTGGAAAAATATACCCCTCATTTGGTAAACCATGAGATTCCCCATAATATGGCTAAAGGTACTGCGGTGATACGAATTGATGTGACGGAAATGACCGGAAAATACTATTTATAGTAAACTAGGAATTCCCAGGAATTGAAATCTTGATGTAAGGGGAGGTTTGAGACTGTTGAAACATCCAGGATGGTTGAAATAGTCTCACTGCTACTCCTTGTCACTTTTCTAGATTAACATATATAGACCAGAAAAAATTAGTAACATATATATGGCTTGGCGAAAGAGTTGCTGATTAAGCCGTGCAAACACCAACAAGCCTAACAATACCCCTATTAATAGGACTGGTATTGCCCATAAAGTTGCTGTCCAAACCATGGGGGTAATATTGTATTTCCAGAATTGCAGCATGAAACTAACCGAGGAAACGAAAATAAAATAAGCTATGGTTGTGGCATGCAGTGTCGCTTTATCAGTTTTTGCCCCCAAAAAATATATCATTAAAGGGGGACCACCCATACCTATGCTGGAAGTCAGTAATCCTGAAAACACCCCCACAATGAATTCTTTGGTTGTGCTTTGTCTTATTTTAACCTGGCTGATTAATAAACCTACCGAGGTAAGAATTATTATACTCACAAAAATTTTCAGGGCTTGCTCATTAAAAAAGTTTAAAAGCATAAGTCCGGGCAGAACTCCTATCAGGCTGCCTTTGATTAATCGCCAAAGGATACCTTTATCAATTTCATGGCGAACTTTATAAATCATAGTGAGGCATAACAATAATGAAAGTATAATATTTAACTGGATTGCATCATGCATTTCGAATAAAAGTAAGAAAAATGGGGTAGCCATAATGGCGAATCCGAAGCCGGTTGCGGACTGCAAAGTTGATGCAACTAACACTACTAAAATAAAAGCTAATGTATTCATGTCTTAATCCTTTTTATATTTATAATCAGATGCGTTGTTATTTAGTTAGTCGCTGGTTAGTATATCATCATTAGGGCAGACGGTAAAGTTGACAAACAAAATGTCCCTTTAGCACTGCGTTAAACCGAGGGTATAATCTAAGGAGCAGTAAATATAATGGTTATGCCAAGGACTATCTTATTTTTAAAAGATAATAAACCTCCTGTTTTTTATGTTTAGGTAGGTAACCTAAGTATGAAAAAACAGGAAGTTTTAAGCCAAGAAATCTCCTTCTAGTTCAAGTTTCTCTAAAGCTCCTTACCATCCGCGGATATATATCATTGCCGGATTATCATACCGTTATCTAATTCAACAATTCTATGACATAAATTAGCTATTTCATAATCATGGGTTACTATTATCGTAGTACTTCTATGATGAAAGTCTTTAAAAATGTTCATCACATTTCTTTTGTTCTCACTATCTAATGAACCGGTAGGTTCATCTGCTAATATAAGGCGGGGGTTATTAATTATGGCTCTTGCTATTGCTATGCGTTGACACTCCCCTCCTGAAAGCTGGTGGGGGTAATTATGTAACTGATCTTTTATATTTAGGTAATTGGCTATATCCATAACCCGATTTTCAATTTGAGCTTTATTTTTTGAGCTGTATTTTAAGGGTAGTGCAATATTATTGTAAGCGGTCATATCTTCAATAAGGGCATGATCTTGAACAATAAAACCGATATTGTTCCTTCTGAAATGAGCTAATTTATTTGCTTTGAATGAAACTAATCTATCATCAAAATAATAATTACCACTATTGGGCCTGTCAATGCCGCCTATTATGTTTAATATTGTAGACTTGCCTGCCCCGCTGGGACCTACGATTGCTACCAGTTCACCTTCTTTTATAGATAAATCTATGGCTTTTAATGCATATTTTTTATTTTTCCCTAAGTTTTGATATATTTTAGTTATTTTATCCAGCCTTATCATGGTTAACGCCTCCTTAATGCGGTACCAAGATGGTAATTGTTAATAAGCAGGTTAAGGATTATTATTACGCCCATAAGGCTGAAAAATAAAATAGAAAAACACAGGGTCATGTTTTTAGGGGATATGTAAAATATATCCTTGCCAATTATTAATAAAGATATAATGATGCCGGCTAAATAGCAGCATATAACATATGCATATAGTTTAGCCTTTATTGTATTTAAAGAAGCACCGCAGATTAAATTGACACTTATTTTTTTAGCGTCGCGATCAAATTTTTGCATTAAAACCAGTATGATAGTAATAATAACTCCCAGCAATAACAAGATGCTTATCATAAAAACAATCCTTTGAGTGAGCAAAGCCGTAACTCCCTGATTTACCATACTGATGTCTTTTTTATTAGTTCCCGTTGTATATAATAAATCATAAGTTTGGGCAATATTGTTAACCAGAGAGTAGTCCAATCCTTCATCAAGCAAATAGCCGGTATTTTTTTGGTCATACAGTATTTTCTGAAAAAACTCGTCTTCTGGATTTATCGGATTATACTGACAGTTTAAAAAAGGCATAACAATATAGTGATCTAGATAAAGTATGCTGCCATTAACGGGAACTGATGCAGTTTGATCAAAAAACCCGATAATTTCCAGATTGATTTTTCGAGTCAAATATTCTACTTGCATCATATTGCCAAGATCATAAATGGTAGAATAATCGTAACCTAAAAGGCAGGGGATTGTCATTTTATCCGGCCTGTAATTAAAATCATCATCTATAAAATCTGTTCCTCTAGCCAGACTGTTTTTTAAAAATAAGTTATAAGCTTTACTATCAACTTGAAGCGCATAAAGAGGCGTTATATACACTTGTCCGGCCGAGGTTTTAAGCCATTGGTTTTTCATGGATGGGTCCCGGTCATATCCTACGACAAAGTTATCTTTGCCCTCATAATAACCCTTATGTTCAACATGTTGGTCACATAGCTCAAAAAAGTTCAGACCCTCTGCTGTATGTAAGTCATGATTAAACTGCTTGAGCCGGGTAAGAAAGTCTTCTTGTTGCAAAGCTTGGGTAAAAGTAATTCCTTGAATATCATATGTAGCAAAAATCTTTACATATTGATTTTCAACATAAGTATGATAGTATTTTTGGGATTTTTCCTCAACAGTATCGTTTATTAAAAAAGTCTTTAATATAAGGGCTATCGCTAAAGTTAGTAATGCGATAATAGCAATTGAACCTGCTAATAGTTTGGTATCTTTTATAGAAAAGAACATTCTAAAATCTCCTCTAATTTTTATAGAACCTGCCTAATACGTAAATTGATAACACGATATTAATGATTATTAAAAACAGCAATAACTGAACTAATAAAGTCAACAGTGGAAGTTTGATTCCTAATAAGTACAAAAGCAGCCATTCTAGCAAGATAATTAGAATAACCGTAAAATTGTGGACAAAATATTTTTCCATAATTAGTTTTAATAAATTCCCGGGGCTAAAGCCTAAAAGAATCCCGATATATGTTTCTTGTTTTAACGATCTCCAGGCAAATGCACAGTAAAATATCACGGCTAAGATAAAGATTGCAATAAGCATTCTGCTTATATTTCCATATTGTTCGGAGAGAACAATAATTCGGTCTAAAGGATTAGACTTTTCATCTATTACATAGATGTCAAAAATGTCCTGAATTTTTTTGATGGTATAATCAATTTTGGTAGTTGAGCTCCCGTCCAAATAGAAGTATCTGTACGGGGGCAGGGTATTTAAAGAGGTTAAGTTTAAGAATATAACATTATCCAAAGCAACGTTATCTTTATAAGCAGTAACCCCAATTACCTGAAATTCCCTCGCGAACAATTGGATAAACTGGTCATTATGATAAGGTGAAGCCAGTATGTTTTTCCCAATCATGACGGTAGGATCTTCTTGGGCAAAGTCATCTTCAGTAAATAATCTGCCTTCTACAAGGTTAGGGATAAACATAGCGTCTTTAAAAACCAGGCCAATAATCTTACCGTCATCTATTTTGGATACATCACAATATAATAAGGTATGATCCATCAACTGATAAAGCTTAAGCATATCACCTTTATCCAAGTCTTGGCGCATGATAAATTTAACCGTATTGCTGCCTCGATAATAATTACTGATTTTAGTTTGGTTTTCTATCATCGCCCAAGCTAGCGTATTTATCAGAATCAAGTTCATAAATATAAACATCAATACGAATAATCCAAAACGATACATTCTGCCCAAATAATTTCATCCCATCTGTTCCCAGGAGTGTGGTAGCATATGCTGGTTTTAAACTATACCAGAATATGCTGCACCCCCTAGAAATCTCTTTACATATTAACTGATTCCATACCAGACTTTTACTACAGTCCGTTTATATGTATCTTTTGTATTGGCCTCAATTTTCCCGGTTCCCCACTTCTTACCAGATTCAATCTCGTCATCGCCATTTTTATCGGAATATGTTACATTTGTGTAATGATATAAATCTTCTCCCGATTTTTTATCAACTAATCTAGTCCATCCCCATGCGTACCATAGGCCGCTGGATTTTTGCCTGTCTCCTTTGTCTGCATAGACATTGTAAGATGCCATAGGCATGACAGCAGTGCCATCGGCTGCAAATTGTGTAAATAGTACTTCACGTTCACTGTAAGGGTTTATGGGGACTAGGAACTCGCCAGAAGCCATTGCAGGTGTTGCTACAGTTATAATTAACATAGTTACCAAAGCAAAAAAAATAGAATGCTTACTTTTGTTCATCATATTAAGTTTTCTCCTTTCATAAAAATAGATTGATATAATATGGTTTTTGGGGGAGCTTGTTAAGAAGACACCTCCTTTTGAAATAGTCTCCTACACAAATACCCCTAGATAGATTAAAATATAAATAACCTACCATCTATTTGTGTAGGGGCGGGTCTTCAAACAATGAATCTGGCAAGGTGAAATTGTTTGAAGGCCTATGCAAAATATATTATAATCCAAAAAATTACATAAATCTGTATTATTTACCTAAAGGTCCATATTGTGTCATAAATGACCAGATTTTTGACATGAGTAGACCATAATTGGACTTTAATGTAAGATAATTGTCCGGAGGAAGGGATTTATTATTTTTTAATAATTAATTCCTTCTATTTTTTTAATTCTAACTTTATTAAATAACAGCTTTTTATATCCCCCTGCCACTTGGTGGAGACCACTTGCGGACACTTCTGAAATATCCATTGACTCGAAAGTCAATGGATATTATAATGCAATTAGAATGATTGACTTGGAAGTCAATGGAAATTAGACGAGGTTTTTTTGTGAAGCAAAATGATGGAGATTTTATGGGCGAATACGATGTGAAAAACCATAAAGTCATGCAGAAGATGGATAAAAACAAGCTGGATACCTTCATTGAAGTGGCCATGAAGGAATTTGCAAAGGGTTATGTCGTAGCCAATACCGATGACATTGCAAAAGAGGCCGGTATATCAAAAGGGCTTATTTTTCATTACTTCGGCTCCAAAAAAGGGCTGTACCTGTTTTTGATTAAGTATGCGCTGGACATCGTCAATACACAGTATGATACCGTGGTTTTAGAAGATAAAAATTTTCTTGACAATATCGAACGGGTCTCCCGGCTCTCCATTGAGCTGACTGTTGAATATCCAACCATATACCGCTTTCTGTTAAAGTCCTACCTGTCGCTGGACGATGTGTTTACCGAGGGGCTGCCCGAGGACATTTACAACGCTTCGGAAAGCGTCGCCAAGCGGGTTTTGCGCTATTCGGACAAATCGTTGTTTCGGGATGATATTGACGTAGAAAAGGCGCAGGACATTATTATTTGGACGATGAACGGCCTGGTGAATAGAATCCTGACTCTGGGAAAGGAAATGTCAGATTTTCAAAGCCATTTTGATCCTCTTATGGAGGAATTTGAGGCGTATCTAAACGTATTCCGCCTCACCTTTTATAAATGACCATGCCAAGAAAAGAGAGGAATAATGACTTATGAGTGAGAATGATTTATTGTAGAACTATAGTTAATAAAGAGATAGATGCACCTTAAGTATTTAATCTAAGGAGTAGTGAATACTATGGTTATGCAAAAAACTATTTTATCTTTAGAAGATGTTACTAAAACTTATATTATGGGTGAAGTTAAGGTCGAGGCTTTGAAAAAGACCTCTCTTAACGTATATGAAGGAGAGTTTTTAGTTATTTTAGGTCCCAGTGGCTCGGGTAAAAGTACCTTGCTTAATATTATAGGAGGTATGGATACTGCCACTAGTGGTAAGATGATATTTCAAAACACTGATCTCAGCCAGGCTAATGATGCTTTGCTGACTAAATATAGAAGGGAAGAAGTAGGATTTGTTTTTCAGTTTTATAATCTTATTTCTGATTTAACCGCTTTAGAAAATGTAGAATTGGCTGCAGGTTTAGTAGATAAATCTTCCCCGCCGCCCCAGGTTTTGGAACAAGTAGGCTTAGGAGACCGAATGGATCATTTCCCTTCGCAAATGAGCGGCGGAGAACAGCAGCGGGTATCAATTGCCCGGGCTATTGTTAAAAATCCCCGCTTTCTTTTATGTGATGAGCCTACCGGGGCTCTGGATTATGAAACCGGCAAAATGGTTTTATCATTATTAAGAAAAATAAACCAGGAAACTGGCTGTACGGTGCTTTTGATAACCCATAATACTGCTATAGGTGCTATGGGGGACCGGGTAATTCGTATGCGCAGCGGAGAAGTTGTGGAGGTAACCGTTAATTCCACCCCACTACCACCGGAAAGGATTGAGTGGTAGATGCAGGCTTTATTTAAAAAGCTACTTAGGAATATAAGCCAGGGCAAAGGACAATTTTGGGCGGTAGTTGCAGTAGTAACTGTGGGTATTATGATATATGTCAGTATGAGCAGCACCTACTATAATCTGAAAAAATCCCAAGAGGATTTTTACCAGGCTAGTAATTTTGCCGATTATTATTTTAGTATAGTCAAAGCCCCCGAACGAATAATAAAAGATGTGGAAGCTTTAGCCGGAGTAAAACGGGCTACAGGCAGAATTTCTTTAGATCTGCCTATCTTGAAGGAAGATAATAAGCGGGCCACCGCTAGAATTATTACTTTTCCCTTACCTATGGATAATGAATTAAACCATATATTGCTTAGTGAAGGAAGAATGTTTACGGGCAAGGCCGGCTCCAATATAGAAATAAATACTAATCCCGGCTTTGTAGATGCCAATAATATTAATTGGGGAGATAATGTAACCGTAATATATGAAGGTAAGCCGGTGGATTTAAGTATAGTAGGAACGGCTAACAGCCCTGAGTTTATTTATCCTATTAAAGATATAGCTGATTTACTGCCTGATCATGAAAATTTCGGTATATTTATGCTGCCCCAATATGAAGCCGGACCGGTATTTAATTATGCAGGCCAGATAAATCAGGTATTAGTTGAATTTACTCCTAATACAGATCATGCTAAGGCAGCGGAAGAAATTAAAGAATTACTTAAGCCCTATGGTTTTTTAGCTTCTTATCCCCGTGATGACCAGTTAAGTCACGCTATGCTGCAAACCGAACTAGACTCCATAAAATCACTGACAACTTTTTTACCCTTCATATTCTTATCTATAGCTGCAGCTATACAATTTGTCATTCTTAGAAGAATGGTCAGGAATCAAAGAGCTCAAATCGGGGTTATAAAGGCCTTAGGTTATTCTAATGGCCAAATAATACTGCATTATTCTACCTATGCCTTGTTAGTAGGCCTGATAGGAGCAATATTAGGCGCCATTACCGGCTGGCTTTTTTCCGGTATCCTTACTGATTTTTATTTACTTTACTTTAATTTACCTCATAGCCCGGGAGGATTTAATTCTAAAGCGATTATTTATGGTTTTATTATAAGCATAGTAGTAGGTTTAGCAGCAGGTTGGTCAGCGGCCCGGCAAGTCAGTAAAATCCAGCCGGCCGAATCTATGCGTCCGGTACCGCCTAAAACCGGAAGCAAAAGTATAGTGGAAAACTGGTCGGCTTTATGGATAAGGCTAGGTTCGGATTGGAAAATCAGCTTAAGAAATATTAGCCGTAACCGGGGCCGCTTTATGTTAACTACCGTAGGCATAGCATTAGCCGTAGCTTTATTAGTAATTTCTTATTTTATGAATGATGCCGTTGACTATATGATGCAAAGCATTTTCCACGACCAGAAGTATGATTTGATGATTCGGGTTGCTACCCCGGTTAAAGAAGGGGAATTAAGCAGTATAGCAGCAATTGATGGGGTTTTAAAGGTAGAGCCTTTCCTGGAGTTACCGGTACGCATGACTTATAAGGGCAAAAGTGAGGATGATGTTTTAACTGCTTATAACCCGGCTATGTCCTTAAAAAAGATTGCCGATGAAAAAGGGCGTGAACTTAATATTCCGGCTCAAGGCGTATTATTAAGTAATAGTCAAGCCCAAAAATTAGGGGTAAGAGTAGGTGAAGATGTAGAAATCGAAACCCTTTTACCTCAGGGGCCAACTCATCGCAGTTTCATAAGGGTAGCCGGGATTAGTCATCAGATGATTGGCAGTGCTACTTATGTTGACCTGGAAGTTGCTAACCGTTTACTGGAAGCCCAGAACTTAATATCAGGAGCTATGCTTAAAAGCGAAGCCGGTAAAGCCTCTTTAGTTGAGGAAAGGCTGGGTGAAATGCTTAATATAGCTTCTATTTCCAGCCGGGAAAAGGAAATAGCTAATTTTGAAGCGAATCTTGGAGCAATGATATATACGGTGGGGATTATGGTTTTGTTTGCCATGATTTTAGGGTTGGCTATAGTTTATAATGCTTCTTTAATGACTTTTGTGGAGCGGGAACGGGAATTAGCCTCATTGAAGGTAATCGGTTACAGCAATAAGGAACTGGCAGGAATATTAGGTAAGGAGAATTTATTACAATCTATACTGGGGATAGCTTTAGGCTTACCTTTAGGAAAGATTATGGCCACCGGGTTTATTAGTTCAATTGAAACGGATTTATACAGCTTTCCGGTTATAATTTATCCGCTCACGTATGTATTCTCTACTTTGACTGCTATAGTTTTTATTATTATTGCCCATAGGTTAGCCATTAGAGGGGTTAACCGGATTAATCTGGTAGAAACGCTTAAAAATAGAGATTAAAATTATGGACTTAGGGGGTTGATAGACGATGAAAAAGAAGGTTCTGGTGGGCATCGCAGGTCTGGTTATAATCGGGGCAATATATACCGCTCTAAATCCGCCCGCCCAAGAAGTAAAAGTATATCAAGTACAAGTGGGAAAAATACAGCAAAGTGTAAATGAAACCGGGTTGGTACAGGCTAGTGATTATCTGGATATATATAATACCGAATATGGTAAGGTAGAAAGTTTACCGGTAAAAATAGGAGCTAAGGTAAGTAAAGGTGATACTCTGGCAGTTTTGATTAATAATGATTTAGGTATTCAAAAAAGTACCCAGCAAAGTGCTTTAATTCAAGCTAATAATAGCTTAGCTCTGGTAAAAGCTAACTTAGAACGGACTAAACTTGATGAGGCGGAAGCTAAAAATAATTATGCCAGAACCGAAAAATTATATAAAGCCGGAGCAGTCAGCCAAAGTCAACTGGAAGAAATGCAAACTATTATGGATAAAATAAACACTACTTTACAAGAACAATATGAAAGTTTTAGCCAAACCCAGGAACAAGTCCAAGTATTAGAAAAAGCCTTGCAGGATATAAATGCCAAGGAAGAAGGGTTAATTATTACTAGTCCTATTGAGGGTACGGTTGTAAGGTTACCGGTTAAGGAGGAGCAATTTTTAGCGGCCGGAACTCCGGTAGCCCAAGTAGCCAGTCTCAATCAAATGGAAATAAAAAGCGAGATATTAAGTGATGATATGGCTGATATTGCGGTAGGACAAACGGTTAAGATAACTGCTCCCTTGCTTAAGGAAACTTTTTTAGCCGGAGAGGTAGTCCAGATTTATCCTCAAGCAGAAGAAAAACTTTCCGCTTTAGGGGTAACCGAGTACCGGGTACCGGTAATAATTAATTTGCCAGAAGCTAATAAACTCCGGCCCGGATACGAGGTCAAGGTTAGTATTGATACTTTAGCTAAAGACCAGGTAATAATTATTCCGCGGGAAGCTGTTATTTATAATGAAGACGGCCATAAAACCGTAATGGTTATGGAAAAGGGCCGGGTTAAATATATGCAAGTGGAAACCGGATTAGGGGATAGAACTAATATCGAAATAAGTGAAGGTTTAGAGGCCGGCCAAAAAATAGTGCTGGATGGAAGCAGCTTACTTAAAGAGGGAACCCGGGTTAAAGAAATTTTGACCAAATAAGATTTAAAGGATAAACTTAGGAGCAAAGCTACATAATGAGGAATTAAATGGATTGGACTTAAATATTTGCTGGCGGGGGGTGAAAAGGCAGATATAATTTAATTCATATGCGGGGATAAAACTATAGCTATAATTTATAGGGAAGGTGAACTAATGTCATACGAATACATAATTGAAGATAATATTGTTATTTTTAAATTTAATAATCCTAAGGTTAATTCCATTACTACCGAGACTCTACTAGGTCTTCGCGAGGTTATTGACCGGGTAAATACCGAAGAGGAATTAAAAGGTATTATCATAACCGGAGAAGGCCGCTATTTATCGGGGGGCTTTGATTTAGGCACTTTTACCAGCTTTAAAAATGGGGAAGAAATTATTAAATGGTTTGAACTGGAAGAAGATGTAATGTATAAGCTGTTTACTTGTTCCAAGCCGGTAGTAGCTGCTATAAATGGTCATGCTACCGCAGCCGGGATGATAGTATCCATGGCTTGTGACTACTGTATAGCTGTTAACCACCCTAAAATTAAATTAGGTATGACCGAAATTAAGATTGGTCTGGCTTTGACCCCGGCTGAAATGGAAATAATGAGATTTGGCTTAGATACTAACAAGAACATGAAAGATGTAGTCTTTAAAGGAGAGTTGTTCGGGGTTACCGAAGCTTTAGAGCGGGGTATTTTTGATGAGCTAGTGGAAACTCCGGAAGAGCTTATGCAAAATGCCAAAGCTAAAGTAAGTGCTTTAATAGATACTCCAGGCCGCCCCTTTATTTTGCTGAAGGAATTCCAGAGAAAACATGCTGCCGAGAAGATTCAAAAAGGACTTAGGGAATATAAATGGGATGCGTTAATTGACACCTTTACTGATGAAAACATACTTGGCACTTTAAGAATGGTTTTAACCGCTATTAGTTAACAGCGATGTATTAAGATAGGTCTTTCACTTAAGAGAGGCCTATTTTATTATTTGGCGGGATTAAATATTTAATGAAATATGTAGAAAAGGGTTAAATTATATTAATATAAATAATATAATCAGCTTAAGTCTTTATATGTAGGAGGATTTTTACAAAAACTATGGATATTTCAGTCCAGTCAATCTTATTCCCGTTTGTAGGCGGACTAGCTCTTTTCTTGTTCGGAATTAAGTTTATGTCGGAGGCTTTGCAAACTGTGGCCGGGGACCGGATGCGTGCTATTTTGGAGAAAGGCACCAAAAGTCCCATAAGAGGAGTTTTAACCGGGGCTTTGGTTACGGCTTTAATTCAGAGCAGTACTGCTACTACGGTTTTAACGGTAGGTCTGGTTAATGCCCAGCTATTAACTTTGCGTCAAGCTATCGGGGTAATTATGGGAGCTAATATCGGTACCACCCTGACCGCTTTTTTAATCGGCTTTAACTTGAATGAATATGTTTTGCCCATTATTGCAGTCGGAGCTGTAGTTTTTATGTTCTCTAAAAATAAAAAGTTCCAAAGCATAGGCCAGGCTGTATTCGGGGTAGGGGTGCTCTTATTCGGTATTACTATAATGGGGGATGGTATGAAGCCCCTCATAGATTTACCCGTATTTATCAACCTCATGCTTAATGTGGAAAATAACCCGGTATTAGGAGTAGCTATCGGTACGGTATTTACTTTCATAGTGCAAAGCAGTGCGGCTACTATCGGGGTATTGCAGGAATTGGCTTATCAGGGGGCTATAACTTATGCGCAAGCCGTGCCGATTCTTTTCGGGGATAATATCGGCACTACGGTTACCGCTTTATTAGCTGCTATTGGGGCTAGTGTAGCAGCCCGCAGAACTGCCCTAACCCACTTCATTTTTAACCTTATCGGTACGGTTATTTTCTTGCCTCTATTCATGATAGGTTTTTTTGAAAAGATAACGATTTTTTTCAGTAGGTATCTTTTCGGCATTATGGGGAGCTGGGAAACGATAAACGTTAAATTGCAGATTGCCCAGACTCACGCTGCTTTTAACTTATCTAATACTCTTGTTCAATTGCCTATGGTAGCTGTTTTGGCTTGGATAGTCACTAAGCTTATTCCCGATTCGCCTGACGAAGAGGATATCGGTGAATATAGAACTCAATATATTGACAAACGTTTCTTGAATAATCCTTCGGTGGCCTTAGCCCAAGCTAACCGGGAGACTTTGCGTATGGGCAGTTTAGCCCATCAGGCGTTTAATAATGCGATTACCTATTTTAGAACCAAGGATAGTGAGCTTTTGAAAAAAGCGGAAGTGTTAGAAGATACTATTGACATGTTGGAAAGGGAAATAACTGATTATGTTATTGCCGCTTCGGAAAAAAGATTGTCCCCCGAAAACTCCAATCTGTCGGTTACCATATTACAGTCATTAAATGATATAGAAAGAATCGGGGATTTAAGTGAATCAATTATAGAAATGGCTGATTATGCCACTAAACATAATGTGGAATTTTCCGGTGAAGCCCAGAAGGAAATTGATAAATTACTGGCTATCACCGATGAAACCCTCAGTCTGGCTTTAGAAGCTCTGGAAAATAAAGATATGGTTGTGGCCAAACAGGTAGAAAAAAATGAGCAATTAATTGACGAGTTACAGGCTGAGTATAGACGGGGTCACATAAAACGGCTGAATGAAAGAGTTTGTAATGGTAATAATGGGGCCGTATTCCTGGACTTAATCGGTACTTTAGAAAGAATAAGCGACCACTGCCGCAACATAGCCTATTATGTTATTGGGGAGGGCTATGCTTCTAACTAAGATTATATTAAATGGATTAAACGGAGTGCAATACTCCGTTTTTTATTTTTACCGATAAGCAAGTTTTTCAAAAAAATATCTTAATATTATAAAAAGGAAACTGGGGAATGAGGGTGAGAGGATGGGTTTTAAAAAACCGTACCTAATATTGGTGATTTTAGGTTGCTTTTTGATGGCCGGGTGTCAAAATGGGGCTGGGGAGGGAGATGCTGTTTCCGGTTCGGGTCTAAATACCGAAGGATTAATTACTTTTTATGAACTTCCCGCCCAGTTGCAGCATGAAGCAGATAACCTCATAGTGAGTATGTCACCGGATAAGAAAACTGCTTATATAATGAAGCCTTCCATCGTAAAAGCCAAGTTAAAAGCTGTAGATGAAATCATTAAAGGATATAATCCGGTGGCCATGAGTTTAATACGGGAGGAATTAGCAACCGGCCAGCAAGAAATAATTGTAGCTGATATGCCGGTGGCAACATCGGCCAAGTGGGACTCTACCGGACAAGTATTAGCTATGGTGGGAGGCGACCATTTGACTATTTATGATGCAAGCCAAGGTAAAGTCTTAATGGAGAATATTTTAGCTAATGAGCAAATTACTGATTTCGGTTGGTCACCTGATGGTAAAAAAATTTATACTTCCCATCCTAATTTGCCTAATGGCAGTATAATTGACCTGGAAAATCAAACTATCTCTCATAAATATGAAAATGATGTAAAGCTTTATTATAAAGGTCAACTGGATAGCACTCATTATTATGCTACTTATATAGCAGAACAGACCGAAGAGGAATTGAAGAAAGCGGGTTGGGTGTCGGTTCCTAAATCCGTAATAGCAGATTCTTCCGGTAATATAGTGAAAATCGTGGCCGAAGGGCGTTTCAAGGACTCTTACCAAAGAGCACTCCTGCAGGTAGGTGAAAACCGCTTTGGATTAGATTATATACCTGATATAAATGTGCCGGATAAGGTGATCAATCTGACGGAAGAATTTGTATATGATGCCAAATTTGTGGCCGGGGGTAAGTTGGCCTATATTATAAAAGATGCTGATCCCGAGAAAAACCTGTTTGCCCTTAATTTAGTTGATACAGACGGAAAGCTAATCCAATCATATACAGTTACAGGAGCTACTATGTGTTTATCCCCAGATGGAAAAAATATCGCAGTGAAAGGTAACGGGGATATGTTTATTGATGTTACCAAACCTAGTCCACCGATTAAACCTGTAATAAACGAAAATTATGTAGAAGAAATATATGCAACTATAAGAGGTGCAGTAGATTTATATGCGGCTCTTATGTGTTCGCAATTAGAAGATAAAACTGCTTTGAATGAATATTTTACCGATACCCATGCCCCCGAGCAATGGGCTTTACAAGATATGTCCCTGTTTTTTGAGGAAACCAAGCCAGCCTTAGGTGTAAGTAATTATGCTACCGAAATTGTAGCCAATATAGGGAGAATTGATGAGGATAAAGCTACTATGCTAATCGGCTTTTCCGTAGTTAATTCTTGGGGCAGCGGGGCCGGTGAAGGCTGGGCTTTAGAATTAATAAAAGAGGAGCAAGGATGGCTAATAACTGGTATCAGTACTTTCCCTGACTCTAAAGAGTCTGCAGAAGTCTATAAGGTAGCAGCTGATTTAGTGAAAAAAGTCCAGGAAGGCAGCGTTTTTGAAGGACAATTAAAGGATAAAGCAGTTACCATAGGGCAGATACAGTTTTGGTCTTTAAGCTCACCTCATAAAGCGGCTAATATTGATTATGCTAATTATTGCAAGGTTTATCTTACTACTTATGACAATGGGCAAAAGAAAATTTATAAGCTTATCTTAGAACGTGAGGGGCAAAATAATAATTGGAAGTTTGACAGCTTTAGTGATAAGAATTTAAGCAGCCTTTTTTAAAAATAATTTTCAGAGCGAGCAAAAAAGTTCACCTAATGGCACTACTGATGTTCGTTATCACTCACTATTAATGTTGCAAGAGCAAGGCGTTAAGGGAAGACCGTGACCCGGGCGTACACTGGTACGTCGATTGAACGGGCTGACCTTAACAACGCAGCTATTGGGCTTTTTTGACGCTCTGAAACGGAGTTAAATACTTCGTTTTTTTTATGTATAGAGATAATGATTCTTCTATAAAATAAGTCGTAGATAATTTTTTATGTGGAGGTAAGCGATAAAGTGAAACGAATGCTGTCTTTAATGTTAATCGCAGGTTTAGTGGTAAGTGGCTGCGGCGGGCAATCAGCTCAAAAAAAACCAATAAGTGACACCATTAATTATGAAAGAATTGATACTAATACCGAGAGCTTAAAATCTAATCCCCAATTAAACCAATGGTATTCCGAAAACTACCAAAGGGAAGGAATATATACCAAGGATTTAGATAATAAAACTTATATCTTGGTTAGTGCGGGGCAGAAGTCAACCGGGGGCTATGTTATGGAAGTTGTAAATGTAATTGCAGCCGAGAACATAGAAATACACACTAGAGTTACCGAACCTAAATCGTCAGACTTTACAACCTCGGTCTTAACTTATCCCCATGTACTAATAGCAATTGCACCTGATAATAGGGAGATTGTTTGGAAGAATCAAAATAAATAAGCCGGAAATTGAAACTTAACCCCGTAAAAGGGGTTTTTTTCTGGACAAGAAAGTGCTATGGTCATTAATAATGAGAATTGTTGGGGAGGAAGAAGAATGTTAAAAAAGATAAATAGCTTACGGGGACGGGAAGCCAATATTTTAGGTCAGGAAAAGCTTTTTAAATCAGCGGTAATCTTGCCTTTAATAAATATAAATAATGAAATTTGTGTTTTATTTGAAAAAAGAGCGGCCGATCTCCTGCATCAGCCGGGAGAAATCTCTTTTCCGGGCGGGAAAATAGAACCTGATGATATAAGCCCTGAACGGGGTGCTATAAGGGAGACTTGCGAAGAATTAGGCTTACAGCCCCACAATATAGAAGTAATTGCCCCCCTTGATATTATGGTTAGTCCCTTTCATGTAATTGTTTATCCCTTTGTAGCCTACATAGATGATATTAATAATATAAAAGCCAGTTGTGATGAAGTTGAAGAAGTTTTTTATGTGCCTTTAGATTATTTACTGGGAAACGCTCCTATTTCATATAAAATGTGGCTTAATGTGGAACCTGAACAAGATTTTCCTTTTGAACTAATTCCCCAAGGCAAAAATTATCCTTTTCACAAATCTTATATACCTCAATTGTTCTGGCAGTGGCATGACCATGTAATATGGGGTTTAACCGCCCGCATTTTAAATAATTTTCTTACTTTGTTAAGGAGTGAGAAGTAAGCATAGGTGTAGGGGCGGTCTTAGTACCGCCCTGTATAGCTGTCCAAGCAAAGTTCCTCTGCCATCCCCCTCATCCCGCTGTTTCTGCGCATAGTGTCCGTATTTAAGGCTCATACTATTAAAAAATTGAAAACTAAGGAGATGTAATAGATGGACTATAAACGGGCCCAAGAGATTATGGAATCTCATGGTGTTATTGAGGTTTTGTATCAAGAGCAGGCGGTCTGGATTGAGCAGATAAACCATAATGATACGGCTATTGTTTCCCAGATGACAACGGGGAGACAGCAGGAAGTTTCCTTGAGCGAGCTAACTGAAGGTCATGCCGAACTAATTACCGATTAAAAATATTAAACTAGCTAGGAGGCCGTAATGAGCGAATATATTAATAACCGGGAATTTAGACAGGCCAAGCTCAGGGAACTAATTTTAAAGCTGCATGAAGGTAATAATTTTGAGGAAGTAAAAGAAGAGTTTGCTAAAGTGTTCGATGGAGTTCAGGCCAGTGAAATCTCTGATTTGGAACAAAGTTTAGTTGCTGAAGGAATGCCCATTGCAGAAATTCAAAGACTTTGTGATGTTCATGCTGCAGTATTTAAGGGTTCTATAGCAGAAATTCACCGGGAAGATAAAGGTCCTGATACCCCAGGTCATCCGGTTTATACCTTTAAAGCGGAAAATAGGGCTATAGAAAGTCTAATTGAAAATGAATTGGAACCGGCCTTAAATATATTTAAAGCAGCAGATAGTAAGGAAAACATTTGGCAAGTCATTGCTATAGTTAATCAGCTCCTCGATATAGATAAGCATTATAGTCGTAAGGAAAATTTACTATTCCCCTATCTGGAGAAATACGGCATAACAGCTCCGCCTAAAGTTATGTGGGGAGTAGATGATGAAATAAGGGCTGCTATTAAGAATTTAAAAAGCTGGTTAGTTGATTATAATGGGAATAAAGAGCAAGTAGTAAAGCAGTCTGATGAGGTAATAGCCCTGGTAAAGGATATGATTTTTAAAGAAGAAAAAATCTTTTTAGAGATGGCTTTAGATAACTTGTCTGAAGATGAATGGATTAATATTCGTGACGAAAGCTTAGAAATAGGTTACTGTTTAATCGAGCCGGAAGCAGGCTGGAATCCGCCTGGAAAAGATTTTAGCCAAGAAATTAAACTGGATAAGTCCATCCATTTTCCCACTGGAGTATTAAAACCTGAGGAGATAAATCTAATTTTAAATCATCTGCCCATCGATATAACTTTCATCGACAAAGATGATATTGTTAAATATTTTTCCAGTTCAGCCGAAAGAATATTTGTCCGGCCCAAAACTATAATCGGACGTACGGTGCAAAATTGCCATCCTCCCGCCAGTGTCCACATTGTTGAAACTATGGTAGAGGATTTTAGAACCGGACGCAAAGATAGTGAGGATTTTTGGATAAAGCTGGGAGATAAATATGTTTATATCAGATATTTTGCAGTTCGAGATGCAAATAATAACTATATCGGAACCATGGAAGTCACTCAGGATATTAAGCCTATTCAAGCCATAAAAGGAGAAAAAAGGTTGGTTCATGACTAAGAACTGCCAGCAAAAACAATGATTGACAAGGAATATATAAGCATCGGGTACTAAAACCGGGATATGTTGTTGCGATTTTAGGCAATAATCCAGTAGGTCTTTAATTTCCAAGAGTCGCAGATAATCACGAGACTTAGCAGGCTTTATTGCCTTTTGCTATTTATTCATCTTACCCATACAATTAACAAGTATTAAGCGGAGGTGAATTTATAGTGAAGAACAAAATAGCGGTTACATTAATATTAGTATTAGTTGTTAGCAGTATGGTATTAATGCCCGCTCAAAATGTTAGTGCTTATCTCGGGGATAGAACCCTTAGTCAAGGTATGTCTGGATATGATGTCTTGCAATTACAAAAGAATTTAGGATATTTAGGGTATAAAATAGGAACTGTTGATGGAATTTATGGTGGACAAACTACCCAAGCGGTAAAAAGCTTTCAAGCCAATAATAATATGAAGATTAATGGTGTAACCAATCAGGAGACGGCTTACGTAATTATTAATCAGGTAAGTGCGGTTCCCACCGAAAAGGCAACAACTGCAACGACTACAACAGCTAAAGCAACAACAACGAATGCAACAGCAACAACAGCAGCAGCGTCTAACTCCAAGGGCTTATCCCAGCAAGATCTGTATGACCTAGCCCGGGTAGTATATGGAGAGGCTAGAGGGGAATCTTTTACAGGCCAGGTAGCTATTGCGGCAGTAGTTCTTAATCGTATGAACTCTCAGCATTTCGGTAATACCGTACAAGAAATTATCCATGAACCAGGTGCTTTCACAGCGGTAGCTGATGGACAATTTTATATGGAACCTGATTCCAGTGCTTATAAAGCGGTAGAATCTGCTTTAAAAGGCTGGGACCCAACTGGGGGAGCTATATATTACTGGAATCCTCATACTGCTACTAATAAATGGGTATGGAGCCGCCCTATTATTAATCAAATAGGCAAGCATGTATTTGCTTTATAAAACCGAATAATTAAACCTGGAGGAACACAGATTTTTGATATCTGTGTTCCTTTTTTTCCCCCGGTAATTTTATGCTAAGTATAAATAAGGCTATTAAAGTTAATAGACAATTGATTTATTCGCAATCTAACAGGAATTACTGCTTCCATGCCGAAATATGCAACAGGAAGAGAGGAGAGGGGGAGATGATGAATGGAAAGCAAAACTAAAGGTGTTGTCGATGAATTAAGGGAAACCTTCGACTTTGCCCGGGAGTTACCCCATAAACAACTGGAGACTTTAGTGGAACATTCCAATATTCAGGAAGTCCCCGCGGGAACAGTGATTGCAGAAAAGGGCTCTTATTGCCAT
Source organism: Bacillota bacterium (assembly GCA_023395515.1). Taxonomy (GTDB): domain Bacteria; phylum Bacillota; class Syntrophomonadia; order Syntrophomonadales; family Syntrophomonadaceae; genus JAAYRQ01. Next base: position 42,560 of record JAEWZB010000003.1, on the reverse strand, counting down.
GGTCTGGCGTTACTTTTATCCGGTGAGTTAAGAGTGGCTATGAATTCTGAGGACGGGCGGGAAGTAACCATTTATAATATTTCTAAGGGCAAGGTTTGCCCCCTATCTGCAGCATGTGTGCTAGGGGATTTTAAGGGAAACACGGTCACGGTTACAGCTAAGACTGATGCCAGAGTTATCTGGGTGTCCCGCGGATTTTTTACCCGGTCCTTGGCAGAATCGGAGCCTTTTTATCGGTTTGTTATCAGTGATATTTCCAACCGGCTTTTTGAGGCCACCGAGGTAGTTGATAACCTGGCTTTTGTTTCGGTAAGAAAGCGGTTGGCCCAACTGCTGCTTTCCAGCAGCAATGGGGGAAAAGCTCCGGTGTACATGACTCATGAAGGGTTAGCCCGGGAGCTGGGTTCAGCCCGGGAAGTTATTAGCCGGGAATTGAAGGGCTTTGAACGAATGGGCATTTTGACACTGTCCCGGGGGCGTCTGGACGTTAAGAACTCTGAAGAGTTGGAAAAGCTTATTCAATAGCTTGGAATCATTGAGGTTAGGCAGGGAGCTGGTGAAACAGCTCTAGGTAGAATCTAAAAGGTCTGCCGTACATTAAATTGTTACTCAGGCTGACACCATTTGAAAAATGGTGTCAGTTTTGTTTTTTCTGGCATTGTGGGGCGGGATTTAGTGCGTGGGTTTCATTTTTTAGTAATTTATGGCCCTGATTGATTAACTTAAGCCTTTCCAAAAAAATATGTTCATATTTTACAACTGTACTTTAGTCACAGATGAAAATAAAAAGCTGTGCTAGGATGATAATAAATAATACAAATTGTGATAAAGATTACAAAAATGAATTGCAACAGGGGCAAACATCTAAAATTTCCCTAAGGCAAAATCTATTGAGTCGGTTTATGAATGTAATTACTATCACAATTTTTTCTCTATTAAAAGAAGGGGGAAGAACAGATGAAACGTGGATTTGGAGTTCATATGTTGTTAGGATTGTCACTTCTTATGCTCACTTTGACGGGGTGTTCTAATACGAGCTCTTCAATTGTATATGGTTCGGAAAGTGATGAGGTAGCCTTAGTAGAACAATTTGAAGCTGTCCGGCTAGCAATGGATAACTTTTTCTCCTGTGGCAGAATCATTTCTATGACTGCGGAAGAATTACATGAAGTTATTGAGGAACAAGATGAGGATTATTATTTGGTAGATATAAGGGCTAATCAAGATTTTACTAAAAGTAATATTCCCGGATCAGTCAGCATTCCTTATGCCCAAACTTCTGATCCCAAAAGACTTGAAACCCTACCTCAAGACAAAACTATAATCGTCATTGACTATAATGGTCATCAAGCCGCACAAACCGCAGCTACTTGGAAGCAGCTAGGATATAAGGCTATGCCGCTCTTCTACGGAATTCAAAGCTGGACTAATGACTTGGCTTCTATCAATTATGAAGTATTTCCTGCCCAGCCCCTCGAACATCCTTTAGTTACTGAACCGGAGAAAATACCTTCTGTAGAATACAATCTACCGGAAATACTATACCCCGAAGGTGAAACTAAAGAGTATATTACCCAAACTATTAATACTTATCTAAATCGCAATTACAAAGGAATTATTACGGCCGAGGAACTTTATACAAATCTGCAAGAAAATGCGACCGAGGCTTATATGCTAGTAGATATTCGTGAACCTAAGCATTACAAAATGGGGCATATTGAGGGAGCCGTCAATATTCCTCTGCATAAGTTAGCTGAAATAAAAAATGTTAAAACCTATTCTCCAGATAAACGAATGGTTTTAATTGGATATGATGGTATGGATGCCAGCCAAGCTGCACGGGCTTTAGTTACCTTAGGTTATGATTCTGTAGCTTTGAAATATGGTATGAGTTATTGGAGCGGCCAGGAAAGCGTAACCGGTGTAGCTCCGGTGCAGAGCTTGGTTAAAGAATATTACTCCTTACTTCCTTTAAATTATCTACCGCCTAGTACAGGTGCTGCAGGTTGTGCTTAATAACAGGTAAGGGAGGAAGAATAATGCAACCGATATCACGTAGAACGTTTTTAAAAGTTGGAGCTGCTACTACAGCTGCCATAGCTATTTCCAAAAACTTAAATATGGATTTCCAAGCATTTGCAGAGGAGGCTAAGACTGCCGAAGTCGTAAAGATTCCTTCACTTTGCAATGGATGTTCTACCTATTGTGGGGTATGGGCATACGTAAAGAATGGAAGGCTGTGGAAGATAGAAGGTAATGAAGTTCATATGAAATCCCGGGGGCATCTTTGTGCTCGCGGTCATGGGATAGCTCAAAACATATATAATCCCGGCCGGATAACCCAGCCCATGAAACGCATAGATAATAAGAATAATTTCAAGCCTATATCTTGGGAAGAAGCTTTCCAAGAAATTGGGGATAAAATGAGAAATATTGTAGAAGAGCATGGCGGCGACAAAATGGTCTGGGCATGTCATGGGGGTAAGGAAACCTATGCCCAGCAGTTTATGGACATTATTGGTTCTTCCACATATATAACCCACTATAGTACTTGCTTTACGGCCAAGACTAATATTTGGAGTAATATGGCGGGTGGAATGTATTATGCAGACTTTGATAATGCCAAAGTTATGCTTTTTGTAGGAAGAAATTATGCGGGAGGAATTATCCCGGCTGCTATGAAGCGCATTACAGCGGCGAAAGAGAAGGGTAGTAAAATTATCGTTGTCGATCCTCGTTTTTGTGAATTGGCAACTATAGCTGATGAATGGATTCCCATTCGGCCTGGAACAGATTTAGCGTTTTTCTTAGGAATTGCTCATACTTTGATTACGGAAAATCTTTATGATAAGGATTTTGTAGAACAATATGTCTATGGCTTCGATGAATTTTGGATGCATAATAAGGATTTTGACGCTGATATGGCAGCCTCTATTTGTGGTATTGAGGCTGATAAAATTCGTGAAATTGCTAGATTATTAGGAGAAAATGCCCCCCAGGCATTCTTAGAGCCTGGTTATCATGGCTTGGCAGCTCATTATCGAAATTCTAATGAAATCATGATGATGAATGTTATCATTAATGCTCTTATTGGTAACTTCTGGAAGCAAGGCGGTCTTTTCCCGGCGGCTAATACTTCTTTTGGTCACCCTGAAGCTACTTATTATGGGCCCATTGCCCCAAAAGGAGTACGGGCTGACGGTGCTGGGGTAGACGGACAATATCCTTTAGTGGAGCCTTCCCGGGGGATTCCGCAGCGAATTCCCGACATGATTGAAAAGGGCAAAGCGAGAATAGTATTCTTTTATTCCTACAATCCTTTACGCTCGGCTCCCGAACCTGAATATCAAAAGAAAATTAAAAATGCAGATTTAGTTGTAAGTATTCCTTTTGATTGGAATGAAACTTCATTATTTACTGCTCATTATATTTTACCCGAAAACCATTATCTAGAACGAGCCGAACATCCGAAGGTTATCAATGGGCATATGTATTGGCCGGCAGCCCAAGTGGCCGCCCGTTTTAAAGCAGTAGAAAGTACCAATTCCAGCCTGGCTTTGTTAGATATCATGAAAGGCTTGACTACTGCATATGGAATTGAGAATCTGTATGGTTTTACAGCCGAAGAAGAAATAGAAATAGCTTTAAGTCCTTTGGGAATTAGTTTAGATGAACTCCGTGAAAAAGGGTGTATTGAGCTTAGACCTACGGTACTGCCTAAAGATGAAAACATTACTTTCAGCACTTTTACTAAGAAAATCGAATTTTCTATAGGCGCTTGGAGAAAAGAAGGATTTTTAGGGGTCCCAACATGGATACCGCCTTTAGTTGAGCCTAAGGAAAAGAACGAATTTCGTTTAATTCATGGTAAACAACCATGGCATTCTCATATTATGACTACTAACAATCCCTATTTAATGGCTATTACCGAAGAGAAAAATGGAACCTTTATGTGGATGAATAGCTCCCGGGCGGATGAATTAGGGATAGGAGAAGGGGATCTGGTTACAGTTACAAGTAATATAGCCGCTAAACAGGTGCAAGTTCATGTTACCGAAGGGCTTCATCCCGAATGTGTTTGGGTTCCTTCCACTTATGGGACATTTTCCGACAGGTTGAAGTTAGGCTATGGCAAAGGCGTAAATTACAACGATTTTATTCCTGCCCGTGTAGATGAAAAGACCGGTCATGTTATGGGTCAAGAATGTATCGTAACAATTACAAAGGGGTGAAATAATGCCTAATTATGTGATGTTTATTGACCAAAATAAATGCACGGGGTGTAATGCCTGCCGCATTGCTTGCCAGATTCAGTGGGGGCTGCCTCCGAATATGAATTATAATTGCCTCATTGAACAGGAAACGGGAAAATACCCTAATGTAGAGCGGCTTATTATTCCTATGCAATGTCAACATTGTGATGACCCGCCTTGTCTAACCGTTTGTCCCACCGGTGCTACTTATAAACGGGAAGATGGCATTGTTTTAGTAGATGCCAAGAAATGTATTGGTTGCAAATACTGTATGGTGGCTTGCCCTTATAATGCGCGGATTATTAATGAACATGGAGTGCCGGAAAAGTGCAGATTTTGTGCCGAATATGTAGCTAATGGTGAAACACCGGCTTGTGTTTCTACTTGTATGAATGATGTACGGGTTTTTGGTGATTTAGATGATCCTAACTCGCCTTTGCATGATTTACTTAAAAATCAAGAAGTAATGCAGATGCGGGATGACCTTAATACTAAGCCGAGAATATATTATGCCCAGAGTAAGCGGGGGTAGGGAGGCGAGTTAATGGAGAACAGAGCTTATAAGTTTAATTTTAGGACTTTTTTATATCTCTTTTTAATGGCTTTTGCCGTAGCGGGAATTATAAATAAATATTTCATTACCGGTGAACACGCTTTTGGCATTACCCCGGAAGTTCCTTGGGGAATACTGATTTCCGGTTATGTCTTTTTTGCAGTTGCAGCTACGGGAACAGGATTTATTAGTTCCTTAGGGCATGTTTTTGGCATCCAGAAATTTCAGGCTTTATCTAAGCGTGCCTTACTAGCCTCCACACTTTTACTCTTAACGGCTTTTGGCGTATTAGCTGTGGAGTTATCTAATCCTTTTAAATTAATTTACTTATTGATTACACCTAATTTTACCAGCCCGATTTTTTGGATGGGCTTTTTCTATGGAGTTTATTTGTTTTTGCTTTTTGTTGAATTGTTTTTCACTATAAAAGAAAACCACAAAATGATTACCCGTACAGCTTATGTCGCATTAGTAGTTAAACTGCTGGCGGTTACTAATTTAGGTTTTGTTTTCAGTTATAGCGCCACTCGCAGTTTCTGGCATGGTTATTATTATCCCCTCTATATGGTTATTTCTGCCGTAGTGGCAGGTGCAGCCGTATTAGCGATTATTCACTACTTGACTAAGAAGGATTCGGGTAAATTTGCCCTGCCCATGTCTTCAGAAATGGAACTAGCTAAAAGTCTAAGCCAGATATTAGCCGGTTCTTTAATAGTCTTTGCTCTTTTCCAGGCGGTAAAAGTAGGGATATCTTTGGGGAGTGCCAATATAGCAATTTCTCAGGCGGCTAAAGCCTTAATATCAGGACCTGCAGCCATGTCATTTTGGACGATGGAAGTAGTGGTGGGAATTATTATTCCGGTGCTAATTCTTTTTATAACGAAGTTTTCTTCTCCGAAGATGTCTTTCGGGGCGGGGGTATTGACTATGATAGGACTCTTCTACTCCCGACTGGATTTCATCTACGCGGGTTTAGCGGTGCCGTTGCAAATAACGGATATTGCGACTAAGACTATTTATACAGTTAATGGGTATGCACCGACTTGGAGTGAATGGTCTTTGATTTTTGGAGCGACGGGGTTTATTCTTCTGGCGTTTGACTATGCCGAGAGCAAGTTTTCTCTTGATTCTCATCATTAAATCTGGAATGAAGGTGAATTTATGAGTAATAATGGCGATTCTTCCCAAGCGTTGCAAGAATTATTGCAGGTTTTGGCCAGTTTTTTTATCTTCCCGGAGGAGGAGTTTTGCGAAAAGGTTTATCAGGGAAGTGTTGATATATTAGTCGAAGAATTAAGCCAAAAGGCTGGATTTCCCCTAAAAAGCAACTTTAAAGAAGTGGCTTTAAGCTACGATGAATGGGTCGCAGCATATAACCGTTGCTTTTTAGGAGTGGAGAAGCCCTTTGCCCCTCCTATTGAATCTGTATATAAATCCTGGACTCAAGATGAAAGCTTTCAAATACCGTTTAAAAATCAAAAAGGTTATCTAATGGGAGATTCAGCTCTGCATGTTCAGCATATATTGAGTTCTTTCGGATTGGAAATCCCATCCGAATACGCTATGATGCCGGATCATCTTATTATATTGCTGGAGTTATTAGCTTTTCTGATAGACAACGGTTTGGGTAAGGAAGCCCGGCAGTTTGGCCGGGACCATTTTGATTGGCTGGCGGATTTACAGGCGGCCATTGCAGAGCTTCCCGTCAATGGACATATTTTTATTATGGTTCTTAAAGAATTGGAAAATATTCTGCAAGCTTTCGTGGAACAGGAAGAGTGTTGTGGAGTTTAAATAAAAATACTGCTAATCAGGGTTCTGGATTAAATTTACTCTTGATGAGTAAGTTTAAATAAAAAAAGGGGGAAGAAAAATAATGTTAAAAAAATCAAAAGTCTTAACTTTGGGTATTTCGCTGCTACTTATCCTCAGTCTTCTGGTAGGCTGCGGAGGTGCTCCGGACACCGGAACAACTGCTCCACAGTCTGGAATTCAGCAACCAGCTCCAACGGAAAAACAACCTGAGCAGCAACCCTCGGCCCTAGAGGCCAACATCCTAGGCTGGAACGATTGGTCAGCCAAAATGCAAGGTACTATTAATAAAGATTATTTTGTGGTGGATTTAAGAACTCCTGATGAAATCAAATTAGAAAAATCTTTAGAAGGCTCCATTAATATTGATGCTAATGCTACTCTAGGTACCGGAAATACAGCTATTATCGATGAAAAACTGCAAGGAATTTCTAAAGATGAAGTTCTTCTTATCCATTGTAAATCGGGGGGCAGAGCCAAAAAGAATATGCAGGCTTTCTTAGACAAAGGTTATACTAATGTTTTTGTTCTGGATGCCTGGACTGCTTTTGATACTAAAGGTTATTTTGGTGCTGCCAAGATTGATGCCAATTCTGAGCAGCTTAAACCTGATGCTTGGGTAGCCAAAATGCAAGGAACTATTGGTAAAGATTATTACGTAGTCGATGTGCGGGATAAAAGTGAATATGATGCCGGACATATTGAAGGGGCCTTGAATTTTGGAGTCCGGGATCAATTAACTGTTGACCATGTTGCAGCTATTGCTAAAGTTAAAGCAGCGATTCCCGATCAAGATGCTTTACTATTAGTACATTGCGCAGCAGGTGTCCGTGCTAAAGCAGCTCAGGCTCATCTTAAGGCAGCCGGCTATACTAATGTAATAATACTGGATAATGGTATTACGATTGACCCTAGTGGAAATTATGAATTTCAATAATCTGACCTGAAGAAATTTATTATCAAGCCGTGTGGTTCACGGTTTAAACAGGCTGACGTTTAATACGGCAGCCTCTTTTTTTTACATGAATAAGCGCGGATTTTAAGTATGCTAAAAAGATTACTGCAAGTCATATGTATTCAATGCTTGCTTAATCATTTTTTACACGAAAGTTGTGTTAATGATTTTTATTTTGATATAATATCTAGATAATAGAAAAAAATAAGTAGAATAGAAGGATGGGGGATTCATATGTCTTCAAGTATCAGAATTGAAAAAACTACTGCACCCAAAGCTAAACCTGACCAGAATAAGCTGGAGTTTGGACATCATTTTACCGATCATATGTTTATTATGGACTATACCGAAGGTAAAGGATGGCATGATCCGGTTATAATTCCCTATCAGCCCCTTAGCTTAGACCCTTCCACTATGGTGTTCCATTACGGGCAAGCAATATTTGAAGGTTTGAAAGCCTATAAGGCTAAAGATGGCCGCATTTTATTATTCAGACCGAATAAGAACATGGAAAGAGTTAATATTTCCAATGATAGACTTTGTATACCGCCCATTGATGTTGATTTCGCGGTAGAAGCCATTAAAGCTGTAGTTAATGTAGATAAGGAATGGATACCGGAGGCTGAAGGTACCTCTTTATATATAAGACCTTTTATTATTTCTACTGACCCTTATCTAGGGGTCAGACCCTCCAAGACTTATAAGTTTATGATAATTTTATCACCGGTGGGAGCTTATTATCCTGAAGGAATTAATCCGGTCAGAATATATATAGAGCCTAATTATGTTAGAGCCGTTAAAGGCGGTATTGGTTTTGCCAAAACTCCGGGTAATTATGCGGCTAGCCTTAAGGCTCAAGTAGAAGCGCAGCAAAAAGGATATACCCAAGTATTATGGTTAGACGGATTGGAAAGGAAATATATAGAAGAAGTAGGGACCATGAATGTTTTCTTTAAGATAAATGGGGAAGTTGTAACTCCTTCTTTGGAAGGCAGTATTTTAGCCGGTATTACCAGAAACTCTACTATTAGCCTGTTAAAACACTGGAACATACCAGTAGTAGAGCGGAAGATTTCCATTACCGAGCTTTATGAAGCACAGGCTAAGGGATTACTGGAAGAAGCTTTTGGAACGGGAACTGCTGCAGTTATATCACCAATTGGCGAGTTAAACTGGGATGGGCATATTATTACGGTTAATAATGGACAAACCGGAGAATTAGCCGCCCGCATTTATGAAACTATTACCGGAATTCAAAGTGGTGCTCTCCAGGATGAATTTGGCTGGACAGTAGAGGTCTAACTTTATAAGTAATTAGCTTCAACTTGTTCCAGCTGATAGTAGTGAGTTTTTCCAATTTTATTAATGCCTAAAACACTGATATAGTTAACTAGAGGGTCGATGCCCCCTTGTAAATGGCAATTTTCCATTTTAAGTATTTTGATATAATCTATAATATCTTGCGTAATTTTTTCACCCAGGCTTACCACCGGAATACCGGGAGGGTAAGCCATTATATTTTCTCCGGCTATTTCCCCCACAGCCTCATCTAAGGCAATAGCTTTTTTAGTACTGTAAAATGCATCCCGGGGTGATACTACCATATCATTATTATAGGGAATTAAAGGGTAGTTTTTAAATGGATGCAACGAATTACGGCCAGAGATATTCTTTAAGGCTTTAATTAAAACATCCAGGTTTTCCGGCTGGTCCCCTATAGTGGTAAGGGCCATTATATTAAAAAGATCAGATAGTTCCACCTGGATATTATAATTATCCCGTAGTTTGTCTTCCAGTTGATAACCTGTATAACCAGATAATCTAACATGAATGCTTAATTTAGTTTCATCAAAATTATAACAGCCCGGCTGTCCTACGATATCTTTACCAAAGGCATAAAAACCTTCTATACGGTTAATTTCATGGCGGGCTTCTCTGACTATAGCCAAGGTTTCGGAAAGCAGCTTTTTGCCATTAATAGCCAACTGTTTACGAGCTACATCTAACGAACACATAAGTAAATAGGAAGCACTGGAAGTATAAGTAAGGTTTAAAACTTGCCTGACCCTATCCGGTGATATTAGATCACTTTTTAATAAGAGGACGGAACTTTGGGTCATAGAGCCGCCGGTCTTATGCATACTGGCGGCACTCATATCGGCTCCCGCATACAGGGCCGGTAAAGGAAAATCGGGATGAAAGTACATATGGGCGCCGTGGGCTTCATCTACTAGAACGGCCATATTATTTTGATGGGCGATAGATACGATATTTTTAATGTCGGAAGCATAACCGTAATAAGTAGGATTAATCAGGAAGACTGCTTTAGCATGGGGATGTTTTCTTATAGCCTCTATTATACTTTCAACCGTTACCCCCATGGCGATACCTAGCTTTTCATTAATTTCCGGCTGTACGTAAATCGGTAAGGCCCCACTTAATATAAGTCCGCCAATAGTGGATTTATGGGCATTACGGGGAATAATAATTTCATCCCCTGGGGAACAGGCACTCATTATCATAGTTTGTACCCCGGAAGTAGTTCCATTAACTAAGAAATAGGCCTGGTGAGCGCCAAAGGCTTCCGCATAAAGAGCTTGGGCTTCCGCAATAACTCCACAAGGGTTATTTATATAATCTAAACCTTTCATACCATTAGTATCCATCTGTAAAGCGGTATCACCCATAAAGGCGGTTAATTCAGGGATACCCCGTCCCTGCTTATGGCCAGGTACATGAAAGGGAATGGTTTTGGTGTTTACATACTGTTTAATAGCATCAAATAAAGGGGTTTTATAATGTATGGACTTATTCAAAGGCTTTCCGTCCTTTCGGAGTGCAGACTTAGTGATATTTTGTGTATAATATGATGAAAAAGCTGCTATTGTGAATATATTATATTTACTTAAGTGAGGAGGAAAACCTTAATCTAAGTTATGGGTAGGCAATATATTAGTATCTGATCCTTTATCAATTACATCCGGGATCGGTGAATAATAAAATTGGCCTAAAGATTTAGTTTCATAGCTCCCATCATTTCGCTTAACTGAAATCCACGTTTTTACTACCCCGCCATCCATACCCTTTACTACTACTTTTTCTGAACCAGCCGGTAAAGTAATATTATTCCGATATAATTGATGCCTTTTTACCAATTTCACAATTTCATGATGCCATTCAACTTTGGGTGGTTTAGTTTGGCTGTAAAAAGCTATGTACAGACTATTATCAATACCTTGAGCCCATATTAGTATGGGAAATGAGGTGTTATTTCTAAATTTAAAATCCTTCATACCATAGGCAACCGTAGCATCTTGCCCATAAGGCACATAAGGAACCGGCATACTGTGAGGATGCCTTTCGATTATTTCTAAATTACTTAAAATAGTAACATTATAGAGAGTGGAAGCTATTTTACATACTCCTCCCCCCACCGTAGTCGTCATAACCGAACCAATATAAGTAGGGCCTAATTTAAAGCCTTTGCTTTCAGTATAAGGGCCTATAGTTTCATTATGAGAGAATACCTGATCAGGCTCTATAACGGTTCCGCATAACATTTTAGCTGCTAAATGCACATTATATTCTTCCCCGGGTAAGGGGTCAGGCAATACAGTACGATAAGCAGCCATGCGCAAAAAAGCATTATTAGTTGCTATTGCTTCTAAAAAATCATGATCATGTTCCCAAGGCATGCTGACTATAGCTCCCGAATCTAAATCAGAATAATCTAATATAGCTGATACTTTATCCTCTGGGGCTAATGTATCTGTTGTAACCAGATGAATATATGAATGCTTCCAGGAGTTAAATAATATGATGATAGTGAAGGTCAGGAAAAAGACGCATACCAATAAAATTAAACCTTTACGCAATTTATTTACCACCGTTCCCGTTGATTACCATATCTAATAGATATTTATTAGGTTGATTAAGTATGTAAGATTTAGGGAGGAAAAAACTTGCTGGTAATTTCTATAGCTTTATTCGGCATGATATGTTGGGGTATTGCTCCTATTTTTTTAAAAATGGGTATTAATAATATAAACCCACTTTATGCGTTGGTCTTTAGGACTATGATTGCTGCAGGTTTAGTCAGTGGCTGGATGCTGCTTAGTGGGAGTTACAATCATATCAAAGCCATACCGTTTAGTGCCGCCATATTATTAACTTGTGAAGCTATTCTGGCTACCTTACTTGGTGATTTAGCTTATTATGCAGCCATTAAAAAAGGTGATGTATCTATGGTTACGGTTATAATGGCTAGTTCTCCTTTAGTTACTATGATAGGTGCCACCATTTTTTTAGGAGAACATATAACCTTGTTAAGAGTAGTTGGTGCTTCATTAATAATAATAGGAATAGTCCTGCTAGTTTAGTTTGTTAGTATAACTTAGTAATCATAGAGACAGACTAAACACATGCTTGATAATGGAGGTGATTTCCGATTAAATTTGTGTATTTTGATTTTGGGGGAAGTCATTCTTCCGTCTTGGCTGCTAATATTCATGCCGGAAACTTAAATAAAGCTATAACTCCTTCTCCCCAAGAACTAATGGCTATACCCTTTTTTGATAAAACTACTAAAGAAGATTTTGCTAACTTGCATTATACCGGGCAAGATGAAAGCGGTAATGAAGTATATATCTTAGGGACCAGGCATTCTGATTTTGGCTCTACCATCAACGGGCTAGTTGCTTTAATGGGAATATCACAAGATTTTGTTTTTACTAATACTATGCCGTATGTAAATCCTATTTTAAGAATAGGTGGGTATCTATCCCGGGGTTTATCTAAGCCGGCTTTAGGCAGGCCTTTAGTGTTTCGCGGAGCTAGGGCTGCTTATCCTGCCTTGGTAAGTTTAGTAGAAAGAATTAAGGTACAATGTATTTAGGGGGTTAAGATGAATTATCTGTTTGTGGGAAAAAGCGGTGTTTTTGAAACTATCATTGCCGCGTTAGTATTTATGCATAAAGATAAAGCCATAGATGAAGAGTTAAAACAAATCAAGGTATTTGGGAATACAAGTGAAGATAATAAACGGGAACCGCTTTTTATTAAAGCGGATAATAAAGGTAATAAGGTTTATACTTTAGGTACTACTAATTATATACTGATTGAAAGTATCGTAAGCGAACTCTCCCGGGTAGCAGCTCAACCCCAGATTAACCTTATTGTAATTACGGTGAATGTAAAAGGGGAAACTATTACTTATTATTTGTCGCGCTTAGCAAATTTGCCTATAATTGGAGCTGGTTTTGCTGCTTTAGCCAAAGCCTGGGTAATGTATCGTAAGGAAAAAATCATAACCCATTGCCAAGAAATGCTGCATCCTCAAACTTCTAAGCCGGCTTTATTAGCAGCTAAGCCATTAAAATAACCTGAATTTAACCCTATTAGTTCAGCAGAATTAATAGGGTTTTTTAGTGCTTTCTAATTCTAAGCAGGTGCGGGTATAAGCTGGAGAGGTTTTACTTAAAATAACTTTGGAGGTGTATTATAATATGCTGGAAAAAGGTGAAAGAAGTATTTTGTCGTATTTTCCTTCTAGTACTAAAGCTGAAAAAGCTTTTCAAGAGCTTAAAGAGGCAGGAATACCTATTGATGAAGGCTCTATGCAAATAGACCGGATATCGAGATATGATATGCGGATAAATGATGAAATCAATAATCCTCTTAACAATGCGGAAACCCTAAGCGGGGTTACTTTGTATTCCAGCAGTTCCGGCGGGGAGGGAGCCAGTCCTTTACTAGCCGCTTCTGATTCAGCTAGCGGTATAGGCAACCCCGACGCAGGTGCAGCCGGAGGCACTGCTTTTTTACTAACCGTGGTCACGGAGGAAGATCACGTGCAAGAAGCGGTGCAAATTATCAAGGAAAATGAAGGCCGGGTCTAATTAATACTAGATAATATTTGTAAAATATCTGCTTCTATTTTAAGTAAACTAGAATCAGATATTTTTCTGTTTTTAGCTCCTAAACCAACCCTGATTTCCTGCACAATTTCTCCGGGATTAGAAGATAAGATTAAAACTTTATCAGCTAACAGTAAGGCTTCTTTAAGATCGTGGGTTACAATCATCATGGTAAACTGTTTTTCCTGCCATTGAGATGACAAATCATCAATTAGGCCTAGTTTAATAGGTAAATCTAACGAGGAAAAAGCTTCATCCAAAATGAGTAAATCAGGATTAGTTATTAAAGCCCGGGCTAAGTTGACTCTTTGTTTCATACCCCCGCTTAACTGATGGGGGTAATGCTGGGCATAGTTGGTCAGTTTAATTTTGGCTAAGATATCAGCTAAATCAGCAGCCGGGTTAACAAAGAGCAGGTTTTTTTCTACCGTACGCCATGGAATGAGCCGGGGCTCTTGAAATACATACCCGATTTTTGAAGTGGTTAAATTTACGGTTCCGGCGGTAGGTTTATCTAAGCCGGAAATTATACGCAGCAAGGTAGTTTTACCGACTCCCGAAGGACCTAAAAGAGCTATACGTTCAGCTTTATCAATAGAGAGGCGGATATTTTTCAGTACTATTTTATCGGCAAATGATTTCATTAAGTCTGATATATTAATTAAACTACCCATTGTTTAGCTATCCTTCCTAATAACATTTTTACCATACGTTCAGTTATTAGACCTAAGAAAACTGCAAAAAAGGTTAAAGCCCATACCTTAGCCGGATTAACTTCATAGCGGGCTGCCAAAATTAACCTGCCCAGACCGGAATTGCCGCAAAGGTATTCTGCTACTAAAACAACTTTCCAGGCTTGCCCTAAAGTAACATCCAGAACTGCTACTATAAATGGTACTAAAGAGCCTAAGTAAATATCCTTAATTACTGAAAAACGGGGAACCTGGTATAAAGCCGCCATTTCTAAAAGGTTTTTGTCTAGATTTCTTACTCCCGATATAGTTGTTAACAAAGCAATAGGAAACAAAGAGAGAAAAGTAATAAAGATCGGTCCTTTAAAGCCTATTCCCCAAGCAAAAATTACTAAGGTCAGCCATGATATTACCGGAACCGCTTGAATTATCATAATTACAGGCCTAAACATATCATAGAGCTTTTTATTAACTCCTAATAAGACTCCCAGGGGAATGCCGATTAGCAAAGTTAAGGACAGGGCTATTATTACCTTGCCTATGGTGCTGACAACAGCTAATAAAAACTTTTTCTTTAAAAAAATTCCGCTAAAAACGGTAAAAATCTCCGGTAAAGGCGGGATAATGGTGTTGGCATCCAGATAGATAGCCAACACCTGCCATACCAGAAAAAAGAGGACTAAACCAAGCAGACTTCTTTTAACGTAAATCATCAGCGTAAAATCCAGAATCAGGTATTTTTTCTATGCTTTCGCTATCTAATTCCTTGATCTTAGTTAAAAAGGCTTCGACTTCTGCCTTACAATCACTGGCCGGAACATAGTAAAAATCAATTCGTTCTAAAGCCGTTTTAATAATAGCCGGCGGCATCGGTAGAATTTCCTTAGTTGCTTCAATAGCCAAATCCGGGTTTTCATTGGACCAGGTTATAGACTTATTAAAAATTTCTACAAACTCTTTAGTTGCGGCAGGATAATTGTTTAAAAATTCCTTGCTTACAAATAAGCCGGCAATAGGAAGTCTTTCTTCAAGCCCGGTCATATCTCCCCAATATTGTTGGAAGTCTAATACAATGCGGCCTTTTTCACCTTGTATAGCCAGAGTAACAAAAGGTTCGGGCAAAGCAGCATAATCAATTTTTCCTTCTTTAAAAAGGGCTACGATTTCTTGGGGGGGAGCATAATTAATACTTACATCTACTTCCGGCTCCAAGCCTGCCTGTTTTAGAGCTGTACGCATAAGAATATCAGCAGTTTGGCCTTTACCGACGGGAGTATAGATATTTTTGCTTTGCATAGAAGTCCAATCCACAAAATCTACATCCTGCCGGGCTATTAGATAAAATACCTTCCACTCATGTACCCCTAATAATGTTATATCTAGATTACGATTATACATATTAGCCCCGGTAGTGATAGGCATTACTACCAAGCCGGCCTCATTTTTATTAAGACTGGCTAATACTTCATCTACATTGTTCCAATACTTTACTTCTACGTTTAAGTCACCGACAACATCTGGGTTAGCTAGACCGGCTACTGGAATAACGGTAGGGCCGGCCGGATTCAGCAATACTACTTGTTCTAGTAATTGTTGTTCTTCCTCCGGTGGTTGTATAGTCGGTTTATTATTATATTTCCAGACTATGGTTACCACTAAAAGGATAGCTAATACCGCAATAATAACTCTTCTCATTCTTATTCCCCCTCACTTAAATCATAATTCCCATACCTTAAAGTTATAATTCCGGTTACGTAATTATTGAATAATAATTCTATAATCTGCAGTTTATTCCTGCAAAGAAGGAGTAGAACTAATTATCAGTATTATTCAAACAATTTGCAGCATATAGATAAAGTGGATATAGTGGCAAGTTTTACTATCAAAAATTACGAAATCGTAATATAATTAAACATATTAAAAAAAGGGGGAATTAGTTAATGGAAAACTATAAGGGGATAGAATTTAAAACTATCCTGGCTTGGGTAGAAGATGGCATTGGGTATGCACAGCTAAACCGCCCCAAAGCTTTCAATGCTCTTAATACGGAATTAATGGTAGAGTCTTATGAAATTATGAACCTTTACAATGATGATCCGGAAGTAAAAGTAATCATCATTTGTGGTAATGAGAATGCTTTTGCCGCGGGGGCGGATCTCAAAGCAGTAGCCAGTCAGAATGCTTTTGAAGCGCGCAATTTCTTAGACCAGGTTCATAAGACTTTATTTTCCATCGAAGATAACCATAAACCTACCATAGCTGTGGTAAGGGGCTTAGCTTTAGGTGGAGGCCTGGAATTGATGATGGCATGTGATATTCATATTGTAGCCGAAAATGCTACTTTAGGCTTACCGGAAATAAACTTAGGTATATTCCCTGGCGGGGGAGGAACCCAAAGAATGCCACGGCTGACCTCTATATGTGTTGCTAAACAATACATATTTACCGGAGATTTCTTTGATGCTCAAACCGCTTTAAGAATAGGGCTGGCTAATATGGTAGTACCGGCGGAAGAAGCTATGGAAGCTGGTAAGAAGTTAGCCAGAAAGATTTCCCGTAAGAGCCCCTTAGCCTTACGTGAAGCTAAAAATGCTGTAAATCAAAGCATGAATACTGACATTAAGACCGGCAGCCGCATGGAACAGCTAGGCTGGTCGATGTTATTTGCTTCTGAAGACCAAAAAGAAGGTATGAACGCTTTCTTAGAAAGCCGCAAAGCCGAATTCAAGGGCAAATAAATCAGATATAAAATGTAAATAAAAGCCGCCTGTTACACGCAACAGGCGGCTTTTAGTATCTGCCTATCCATTCCCTTTTATATATTAGTAATAAATAATTGGGTAAGTATATCTTCGGTTTCAGTAGATAGAGATCGATATTCTTGGGTATGTTGGCTGATTGCGCTGATAATTTCCGATTTATCCAAAGGTGATATAATAATGCCCACATTAGGAAGAAGTACAAAACCTTCCGACCATTCCCGGCAAGCTACCAAGACTTCTTGTGGGTTAGGGTGATTAAAACGTACTATACTTGGATTTAATCCCAGTTCCGTCAACTGCTCAATCTCTTTAATAATACGATAGGATACTAACAAAGGGTAATTGATTATTCCGTCTTTTGATACGGCTTGCTTTTCCAACAAGTTTTTAAACGTTTCGCCAATAATAAGTGAAATTATATTTAAAATCTGTACTTTATCGGCATCATCTATAAGTGAGTCGTTAAATTCATGGATGATAAGATAACCCTGAATTCTGGTCTGTTTAGCGATAGGGATTACTAAGGTTGGTAATGATTGATTTTCAACAGGTAAATAGTGGATGCCTTCATAAGATATATTATGAAGCTTGGAAAATATTAATTGGTAATCGAAATCGGTATTGGAATAAACCGTAGTATAACCGGAGTTATCCTTGGCTATGATGGCAGCCGCTTTAACTCCTAAACCTAATGCTAATACGGTTATTAATAGTTGAGCAAACTGTTGAATATTGTCAGCCTTTCTAATAGTATTAAGCACTTCTTGAATGGCGTAGATGTTTTGCAGGCTATTATCAAGCATTAGATTTTTTTCTTGCAGTTCACTTAGTATCAGGCAGTTTTCTATGGCAATGCTGATAGATGCTAGTAACAAGGTGAGTAATTCTTTATCATCACTGGAATAAGTTTGCCCTGTTACTCGGTTAGATAAGGTTATAAATCCATAATAATTACTATCCCGTTTTAGATGGGCTATTATTTTAGGTTTGAGTATATCTTCCAACTGGCTTACTTCCGGAAAGAGCTGCAAGAATGATTCCTGGTGCTCAGTATTGGTAAAATCAACTATAGGGTGGGTAATTAAGCCGGGTTGGTCTGGTCCCACAAAGGTATATTGTATAGTTTCCAGGTTATTAACTGATTTTACCTGTCTTAGTTTGAAACTATCTTCATAGGGGCTTTTTAGTACTATGGCACTAGTTTCTGACTGAAATATTTCCATTAACATATCTAGGGATACACTTGAGGTTTTGGCCAAATCGTTTTCGGAAAAAATAAACTGAGCTGCATGATAAATACTAGTCAGGAGATAAATCTTTTTATCTAAGGCATTATTGTTCTGTATAAGGTTATTTTTAGTAGAATTGAATTGTACTGCATGGCTGACAGTATTGTTTAATGCCATAAGACTAACTTTATCGGCCGGATCAAAATGATAGCTGCAATTAGACATACAAATTATTAAGTAGCTGGTATTTTCCCAAGTAATAGGGGCTATTAAATAGGCACCCTGTTCTATTATTTTTTGGTAGTTTTGCTCACCTAATATATCGGGGCTTAGCTCAGCAACTAGAAAGGGGTAGGTGTTAAGCTGTCTATTTTTAAGGAAAGGTTTGGCATCTAGGGTAAAGTCACAATAATCATTTACATTGATACCTTTAGCATAAAGGGGAAGATATTTTTCTGTGTCGGAAATTAAAGTTATGGCAGTAGGCAGGAGGAACATCTCAGAAATAATCTCCATATATAGCTGGATTAACATTTCTATACTATAAGGTTCAAATATATTGTTAATCGTATTGGAAAAAAAGCTTAACTGATATTTTAATTTAGATTGAGTTTTAATTAAGTCAGGCAGAGAGTCAACCGCATGTTTTATTTTAAGCAGGCTGGTGGTTTGCTGAATAAATTCATTAACACTAGCCGGGTCCAAGGGTTGGGAGTCCTTTAGGGTAAATAAAAGATAAGCCAGGTGCTCTCCTTCGGCATCAATAATTCTTATAAAATTATGATAATTAGATAATACCCCTGGTCCGGTATTAGCATTTATGGGCAATATTGAAAATATATCTAACCTGGCTTCTTCTTTACTATAACGCAGCGAAGTTGGTAATTGGCCAATTACCTCTACTACTTCCAGATCACCGCATTTATCCCGGGTGGGGATTAGAAGTAAGGCGTCTTGAGGACTATATAATTGGTCAAATTGTTTTATGATTTCACCATAAATAAGATTAGAATTAATAATATCAGATGCTTTTATAAGGTTGTGCAAAAAGTTCACCTCTTTTAATTCTGCAAAATAATAATGCGTTTTTCTTGTTGATCAAAGTACATAGTTACATTTTTAAGCGGTTTAGAAAGTCTTACTTGTTCTTCTTTTATACGAAAAGATATATCATCACTTACATGACTATGTACTTCTATCATTCCTTCTCCTTTGGTAGACCTGAGTATGTTGGCCAGGGATAGATTTTCATCCATAAGCTGGTCTATTTCTTGAGTCATTAAGATGTATTTAGGCAATATGTCACTTAATACTCTATGGGAATTAGAGTCGGATTTATTGCCTAAGAACCTAATTTGGACAGAAAGGGATAACATTTTGGATTCCAGTTCTTTTATCTTGGCGCGAATCTCTTTGATGCGGATATAGATCTCATTACGGTTAATACCGTGTACTTTGAGGTTAAGTCCTTCATGCGCCTGGATAGAGTTGACACTAATTTTAGTACCGGCTTCAATAGCGTTGGTACCTAATAAGCGACCTTTTGCGCCTTGGATTAACACTGCATTTCCCGCCGTAATGTTAGAACGTAGTATATATTCGTTGGCTATAATATTTTTATCTGCTTTTACGGTGGCTCCTTGGATGAATTTAGCTTCTACATGGTTTTTAGCCTGGAGGGTAGCTTTGCCATTACCGAGTATACCAGCATGAACATATATGGAGCCGTTAGTAGAGATAACTTGCGCTTCTTCGATACAGCCTAATACTTCTATGTCTTCTTCGGCTACCACTTTAAATCCATTTTTTATGCTGCCCTTAATTTTAACTTTACCCGGAAATTCAATATTTCCTACCGAGAAGTCTACATCCTCATTTATAATCATTAATTTACTAACTGAAACCTTATCGCCAAGCCAGTGTAGTGCGCCTACATATTCGGCATAGGCTATGTTGTCCCGGACAACTACGCCTTTGCCTATCTTAAAAGGTAGGTTTTTCCCCGGTAAGGGATTAAGTACCTCACCCCTTAAATTATAACCAGGCTCTCCTGGGGTGGGAGGGGTTCTTTCCGCTATAATATCATCTGTATTTACTTCTATAATATTACCTAACTGATAGTAGTCAACTTTACCATCAGTAGTTAACTGCGGTTTAAAATCGGGTTTTTGATATTTATAAGTTACGGTAGCATTTCTTCCCGGAACTGAACGGACTCCTTGGGCAATAACTAGGTTCAATATATTTCTGGGGTTTTCACATATTTTGAGGACACTGTCAGTATCAACACCACAAACAACTCCGGCTTCTTCTATTTTGGCATAGATGTCTTTAGGTTCAAGGGTTTCGCCTGTTTGTATGTTAGTAGTAATATAGGCCGACATTTTATCTGGTGAAACTGTAATGGTGATTTTCTCAGGCTTAGAAATAGCTGGCACTTTAGACCCTCCTTTCAAAAGTCAAGCGGGTTTTATCAAGCCACTGGGGGAATGTCCCCGGCGGCTCTTTCGGGGAGCGGCGCGGATACCTCACCTACATCTATCCTTTACCTACTTATACCCTTTATCCTCCGATTTCTTAAAATGCAAATCTAAGCCTTGTACGGAATAACAAGCGATAGGGTTGGTAAAACCTTTAACTAATTCCGAACCTACGTAATAAAGATTAGATTTAGTCTCACCTTCGGGCAAGAGTTCATAAGAACGATCTGAAATCAGTATCAGGGTTTCAAATAATTTGCTTAAGGCTTCTACCCGGGAGGCTAAGTTAACATCTTCACCAATTAAGGTATAGTCCATGCGTTCAGGGCTGCCCACATTTCCTACTACTGCCGGGCCGGTATTGATTCCTACTGCGACTAAAAGGGGAGGCTCATTTAATTTAGCCCATTCCTCATTTAATTGGGCTATTTCCCTTTGTATGTCTATGGCAGTTTTAATGGCTCTCTCCACATGGTCTTCATAATAAACCGGGGCTCCGAAAAAGGCCATTAAGCCATCACCCAAATATTTATCCAAGGTTCCTCCATATTTAAAAATAAGGTTAGTCATTACGGTCAAGTAGGCATTTAACCGCTTAATTACTTCCACCGGGTCTTTATTTTCGCTATAAGCAGTAAAGCCTCTGATATCCACAAACATTATAGTTACAACCTGTTTTTTACCGCCCAAAGCCATATCTTCAGGGCTGGACAGTAGCTGTTCCACTACGTCACGGGAAACGTACCGGGAAAAAGCATCTTTAGTTTTACGTCGCTCCATTTCAGCTATAATAAAATCATAGCCGGTAACGACAGTATAGGTAAGGATAGCCGCCATGCCCGGTGCCGCCAGATTAAGCCACAGGCGGGAATGAAAAGCTATATATACTACTAAAACAGTGGCCATAATGGTAAGTAATGCTCCGATAAAACCTTTGAAAGGGCCCCGGTTAGCAACAGCCCCCCAAGTCAATAAGATGACCAGAATTAAAAATAAAAAGTTCAGCACTGGAGAAACTTCACGATACCAGGTATCCGATAAATAGCTTTGCACTACTGAAGCATGAATTTCTACCCCGGGAGTGGGGGGAGAGCCTTGTAAGACCATATTACTGGTAGTAAAGGGAGTTGGGTAGGTGTCTTGTTCTTCCTGAGTGGTGGCACCGATAAGTACTATTTTATCCCGGAAGAAAGCGGGTGGAATTTTATTTTCTATTATGTCTGCATAGCTTATGGTGGTAAAAGTTTGGCCTGGTCCCCAGAAGTTAGGCAGAGCTTTATTATCCCGATCTACAGGTATTTTTTTACTGCCTATTTCTATGTAGCCGGGCTTGACCTGAACAGCCCAAGGGTCCAGTCCTTCTGCTTGCAGGGCGGTAGCTAAGCCTAAAGAAGGAAAGGGCAGTTCTTCAAAAGTATTAACATCAACTAAGGTAATTCTTCTGACCACTTGATCAGGGTCAGTAGGGGTATTGACGAACCCCAGACTGGCAGCCTGCTCCATAAGCTGCCTAAAGGGCGGCTCAAATACTTGGTAAACTTCACCGTCTTGGTCTTGCTCAAAGTAAAATTTACTGGCTAAGACTACTCCACCATGCTCGGCAATAGCTTGGGCAAAGGCTTGATCTTCCTGAGCTTCTTTTTCACTGGCAAAGGTTATATCAAAGGCTACAACTTTAGCCTCGGACAAATTTTTCAGTAAGTCGGCATGTACACTACGGGGCCAGGCTAAAGGCCCGATTCTGCCTATGGAGGTTTCATCAATAGCGACGATAACTATTTCTTCTCCCGGATTTACAGTTCCATTTAAACGAAACCATGCGTCATATATACTCATTTCCAGACGGCTAAATACGCCTAAGCTAACTAATGCCTGAATTATTATTAGAATAATCAAGGGTAAAAGCAATTTTTGCAACCAAGCAAATTTATAACTGGGCAATCATTTCACTTCCTTTAATTCAATTAACTGTTGCTAATATTCTATAAAAAAATAAATTTTACCTGTAAAGTGCAGTATAATTTTTTCTAGTTAAAGGAAATAGCTGATTAAATGCCGTAATAAATATTTAGCTATTTAAGGTAAGAGAGGAAAATGAATATGGGGAATAAGCTGGAACCCAAATTAGAAAATATGCAGACCCTGTGGCAGATTGTTAACCTGCTCAATAGCTCGCTTGATATTAATGAAGTGTTAGAAATAGCCTTGGATCAGGCTATGCGAGTAGTTGATGCTGAGGCAGGGACCTTATGGCTAGTGAATAGTGAGGAAGCCGATATTTTAGAGCCGGTAATAGCTAAAGGACCCAAAGCCGATAATTTGAAAGGCTTGAAACTAAAGATGGGGGAAGGTATGGCGGGTTGGGTAACCGAGCACAAAACTTCCCAATTTGTCATGGATGTGCAAAATGATGAGCGCTGGTCCCAAAGGTTTGACCAGACCAGCGGATTTATAACCAGGTCACTGTTATGTGTGCCTTTAATAACCCAGAGTTCCTGTATTGGGTGTTTACAGTTAGTTAACAAATTAGGAGATAAGCTTTTTGACGAAAACGATTTAGAATTATGTGAATCACTGTCCGGGGTTATTGCCACAGCTATTGAAAATGGGCAGCTTTATACAGATCTGAAAATTATGTTAACCGGTTTTCTAAGGACATTATCAGCCGCTCTTGATGCCCGTGATCCCTATACCCAAGGTCATTCCGAACGAGTGAGCGATTATAGCCTTATGATTGGGAAAACCTTGCAAATGTCTGCTGAGGAACTAGAGATTTTAGAAAGGGCCGCTTTACTTCATGATATAGGTAAAATCGGAGTTAGAGATGATATATTATTAAAACAAACCCCGCTGGATGATGAAGAGTTTAAAATAATGAAAGAGCACCCTAAGTGGGGAGAAAAAATTCTGGATGATATTATGCCGAAAAAGTTGGTAAAAGATTTATGTATAGGAGCCAGCTTTCATCATGAACGGTATGATGGCAGAGGCTATCCCCATGGAAAAATGCAGGAAGAAATACCGCTTATCGCACGTATTATCGCCATTGCGGATACCTTTGATGCCATGACTAGTGATCGTCCCTATCGCAAAGGTCTGGATAAAATGGTAGCATTAGAAGAAATTGAGCGTTGCAAAGGAACGCAGTTCGACCCGGCTTTGGCCGACCTTTTTATAAATGCAATGCTAAAAGGGCGGTAATTAGATGGATATATTTAATTGTCTATTAATTGGCCACTTGGTGGGAGATTTTTTATTACAGAGTAACTGGATGGCTACTCATAAGGAAAAAGACTGGCGGGCTTTAGCTGTACATAGCTTAGTCTATACTATAACCATTTATATTTTCTCTTTAATAGCAGGTGGTTTAAGTCTTTTAGCCCTGATAATAATTTTTGTTGCTCATATTATCTTAGACCAAAGAGATGTAGTACGCTGGTGGTTGACTAATGTAAGCAAATCCCCTGACCTAACTTGGCTGCAAATAATGATCGATCAAACCTTACATCTATTAGTTTTATTTGTGATAGCTTTATGTAAATAGGGGAGCAGGTTGTCAGCAGGAGCTGGCAAACCAAACGTTCCCGTGCCATTCCTCAAACTTAATTTTTCTACCAACCTCGGGGGAGCAACTCTCCCCTACATTTCATATTTCTTCACTTTAATCTTCTTCTTACTGTTTACCTTTTACCTTTTATCCCCTGAAAACTAGCCAACAATATTACCGGCTCCCCAGGAACATTTTTTATTATATTGGCTTATTATACATTACTAGTACTTTTAAGTACTTAGTCTTATCTAACACTATTAGTCCCATGTAATTTATAGGAGGTGTTTAAAAATAGGCATTACTTTAACTAAGTTGCCCGTAAAAAAATATGGGGTAATAAAGAATATAGGGAATCAAGGTCTGATAAGACGCCGATTACTGGACTTAGGTTTTATTCCGGGAACTAGGGTTCAGACGCTTAGAAAAAGTCCCTCCGGTAACCCGATTGCTTATCTGGTGCGGGGAACGGTAATTGCACTAAGAAAGAATGAAACTGATTTGATATGGGTTGATATTGATTAATAAGTAAATATGAAGTGGGGGGTTTACTATGGGTGAGGATCTGGCTTCTTTAAGACATAAGTTTAATATAGATACCGGAAAGGAAAGTTATGTTATTGCCTTAGCGGGAAATCCTAATACCGGCAAAAGTACTATTTTTAATGCTTTAACCGGACTTAGACAACATACCGGAAACTGGCCGGGTAAAACAGTTTTGCAGGCCCAAGGTGAATTTATATTTAAAAGTAATAATTATCTATTAGTTGATTTGCCCGGGACGTATTCTCTTTTTCCTAATTCTCCCGATGAACAGGTAGCCCGGGATTTTTTATGTTTTGCTCAGCCCGATGCTACAATTGCGGTAGCTGATGCCACCTGTTTAGAAAGGAATCTCAATTTAATTTTGCAAATAATTGAGATTACTCCCAAGGTTATTTTATGTGTAAACCTGATGGATGAAGCCCAGCGCAAAAATATTAAAATAGATATAAATGGCTTGACTCGTGAGTTAGGCATACCGGTTATACCTACGGCCGCCCGCAATGGTAAAGGATTAAAAGAATTAAAAAGTACCTTAGCCGGTATGGTGGAAGGTAAAATTAATCCTTCTCCCCGGCAAGTTAATTACGATGATGATATTGAAAAAGCCGTAAAAGATATTGAAGCGGGATTTAAGCAAAACTTGGCCAGCAATTTAATCAACTCCCGCTGGTTGGCATTACGTATTCTAGATAAAGACCGGAGTCTCTTAGAAGGGATAAATAACTATTTTAATCTGGACAGTGGGGTGTATATATGAAAGTTGAGGCTGAGGCTATACCTGGCCAGGATATTACCATTAGTGACCGAATAGTTAAGTCTATTTATGTTAGTGCCGAACATATTGCCGGGCAAGTAGTTCAAGCAGAAGCCCCTAAATTTAGTTGGGATCAAAAAATAGATGACATTTTAACCTCTCGATGGTTAGGGTTTCCCATCATGCTGCTGCTTTTAGGAGTAGTATTCTGGATAACCGTGGCCGGGGCTAATTATCCTTCCCAAGCTTTAGCCAGCTTATTATTTTGGGGGCAGGATAGATTATCGGATTTATTTTTATGGGCAGGAGCACCTGCTTGGTTACATGGCTTTTTGGTATTGGGAGTTTATCATGGTTTAGCTTGGGTAGTAGCGGTAATGTTGCCTCCTATGGCTATATTTTTTCCTTTATTTACGTTACTGGAAGATGCAGGTTATTTACCCCGGGTAGCCTTTAATTTGGATAACGTTTTTCGTCGGGCTGGAGCCCATGGCAAACAAGCCTTAACTATGAGCATGGGATTTGGTTGTAATGCGGCTGGAGTAATTGCCTGTAGAATTATTGAATCACCCCGGGAAAGGCTTATTGCTATACTAACTAATAACTTTGTTCCTTGTAATGGGCGGTTTCCTACCCTTATTGCCTTGGCGGGCCTATTCTTAGGTAGTGCGGTGGTAGCCTATAGTACTATAGTAGCTTCGGCGGCTGTGGTAGGAATAGTCTTAATTGGTATAGCCACTACTTTACTGGTATCTTACCTCTTATCCAAAACTTTGCTAAGAGGAGTACCTTCTAACTTTACTTTAGAACTTCCTCCTTACCGTAAACCATTAGTAGGGCAGGTTATTGTGCGCTCAATTTTAGACCGCACCTTATTTGTTTTAGCCCGGGCTGTAGTAGTGGCAGCACCGGCGGGGGGGATAATTTGGTTGCTGGCTAATATTTATGTGGGAGAGGTAAGTATTTTAACTAGCCTGGCTGGAGCCTTAGACCCTTTAGCTAGAATGATTGGTTTAGATGGAATAATATTGACCGCCTTTATTTTAGGTTTACCTGCCAATGAAATCGTTTTGCCTATTATGATAATGGGCTACCTTTCCAGTGGAACTATGATGGAGCTTAATAGTTTAACGGCTTTAAAACAGCTATTAGTAGAAGGGCAAGGCTGGACTTGGCTGACCGCTTTATGTGTGATGCTATTTTCCTTACTTCATTACCCTTGTGCTACCACCTTAATAACTATTAACCGGGAGACTAAGAGCAAGAAATGGACTATACTGGCGGCCTTAATTCCGTTAGGAATAGCTTTTTTAGTATGTTTTATCGTTGCTCAAACAGTAAGGTTTTTAGGATTAGTCTAGAGCGGGGATTTTATTTTTCGCTATTCGGGGCATAACCATCTATAATTCCTAAATTTTGTTCTTCCCGATAGCGGCTGTGCTTAAGAAATTTTTCGTAAAAATCGGTATGAATTTGCATAAAATCTAATAAGTGTTCAATAGACCTGATCGTAGGGAGGCTTAAGTAATGTTCAATGGCTTCAGCCTCCCGCTTAACATCACACTGAGAATTAATTAGTATAACAAAATCTTGCAGTATCCGGTTTCTCTCTACTAAAAATTTACCTAGCCGGACGCCTTGTGCCGTTAGTACCAGTTCCTTGTACTTTTCATAATGCAGATAACCTTCTTTGCTTAATCTTCTAATGGCATTATTTACCGAGGGCATAGTAACATTTAAACAATTAGCAATATCACTAACCCTCACTACATTACTGTATAAAGAAAAACGATATATTTCTTCTAAATAATCTTCCAAACTGGGTGATAAGATAAAAAAACCTCCTAGCTGTAGGTTTTGTCTAATATTATGTAAATATTAAAACCTTTAGAACTAGGAGAAAAATTGTTCTATTTGATTATATCCAATCGCAAACGGTTTTCTTTAGGATTATATTCGCTAATGCAAATGTTTTGTCCATCAAAATAAGCTATTTCTGGTAAGTAACGTTTTTGATAATTAGCCGGAGCTCTGGAGAACTGATCAGCAATTCTAATTTGCCCCGGAGCCAGAGTGAGAGCAAAAACCATGCTGTCTTTATTACCATAGCAGCCGGCATGAACTACCCCTTCTAACTTACCTAAAACTATAATATCCAAGGCCGCAGCTATTTCAGCACTTTCGTGCACATCTCCCCATATAACCAGTGAACCTTCCGCACGTAATCTTTGCCCGCTTCTCACATTACGGTAAACAAACATATCCTTATTATGGCCTTTTTCTATACTTACTGCCGTGTTATTTAAAAGCATTCCATAATCCAGGCAAATCCTTTGCAGTTCAGCTAATTCTTGGGGTTCCAGCCCATTAAGGCCTTCACCGCGAAATAAAACTTTAGACCCTTTAAACAATTCAATATTATCAGCCAATTTTTTATGTAAAGCACTTTTAAAATCATCAAATGATCCATGACCAAAAATTATTACCAGATTACCGTTGACTCCCTTAATTTTAATCATTATCTAATACTACCTGCCTTTTAGAGGAATATTAATATCTAAAGCTGATTGGCGGCCTTCATTAATGAAAGTAACTTCGGGTGTCCCGTCTATTTCCACATGACGCCGGATAACCTGAATAATTTCCTCTTTCAAGGTTTCCATTAGCTGGGAGGAGGCTCCTATGCGATCATGGGTTAAAACTAGTCTAAGGCGGTCATTAGCCTGTTCACGGCTGGAATGCGATTCTCGGGAATATAACCGTTTTAACAAATCAAGCATTAATTTACCTCCTTGTACCTATTGCTAAAAAGCCCCCGAATTTTTTGCCAGAATGAAGCATCCTCTTCAAAGTTTATTACCTCAACTTCTTCACCAATTACGCGGCGGGCAATATTATTAAAAGCATTAGCAGCCAGAGAATGCTCGTTTAAAATAATGGGTTCTCCTTTGTTGGTAGAAATAACTACATTACGGTCTTCGGGAACCACCCCTAACAAATCAATACATAAATGCTCCAGTAAATCTTCTATACTTAGCATATTCCCCGATTTAACCATATCAGGGCGCAGTCTGTTAACCACCAGTTTAATATCTTTAAAACTGGCCGATTCCAGCATACCTATTATTCTATCCGCATCTCTTACCGCAGATACTTCAGGGTTAGTAACAACAATAGCCCGGTCAGCGGCCGCTATAGCATTTCTGAAACCTTGTTCAATTCCAGCCGGACAATCTATAAATATAAAATCAAATTCTGGTCTTAGTTGATTACATAAATTCTTAACCTGTTCGGGAGTAATTTCATCTTTATTACGGGTTTGAGCAGCAGGAAGCATATAAAGATGGGGGAAGCGTTTATCTTTAACTAAGGCCTGTTTTAAGGTGCATTCACCTTCAATAACCTGAACAATATCATAGATAACGCGGTTTTCCAGACCAAGAATTAAATCAAGCTTTTTTAAACCAATATCTAAATCCATTACGACAACTTTATAACCCATTTTAGCTAAAGAGGTACTAACATTAGCCACCGTAGTTGTTTTACCGACTCCTCCTTTACCGGATGTAACAACAATTACTTGACTTTGCACCGCATTTGATTCCATTAAATAAGGCCCTCCCTTAAACTTCATTATAAGGTATCTTTTCTATAATATAGGACATATACTGACATCTACCTCTAATTGTAAATCATTATGGACGCCGAATAAACTGCTATTTATGGAAAATGAAAGAATATGACGGAAAAAACCCCAGAAAACGTCTACATGAGCCCCGGGGAGGGCTCATGTGGAGAGGGAATGTGATGGAATTTATGTTTATACTTGGGGGGTGAAGGTAGTTATAGTATCGCATAGACTCGATTTTTTTTCAATACTCCGAATATTAAAAAATTTTATGACCGGGCATTTGTGAATTTTATAACAATCTTGATTTTTATTTTGTTTAGGCCTGAAACACTTGGTTTCAGACCTAAACTAGGGATGAGGGTCAATCTAAGCTATGTTTAGTTGCTGCAATTTTTTACTGAATAGCGGTTAATTTTTTTTATCGCGACCTTTATTGGATGACTGACCTTGGGTCTTCTTAATAACTTTTTCAATGCCCTTGGCAATTTCATCTATGGCTTTAGAAAACTCTTTATCTCTCTCTATCATATTTAACTCCTCCTTTGACAAAAAACGACTTTTACCTAATTATTTTGACTTAATTTAAGATTGCCCTGGTCAATAATTTGGGCCATTTCTTCAAAAGCTTGCTTAATTTTACCTTCAGGATAAAGCTTAGCTAAACGTTCATATAATTCACTGGAATTACTTCTTACACTTATACCTACCGTATATACATCACTGCCGGTTTTAGTATTAAAATATTCACCTAGTCCACTATTAGTTTGTCCTTTTAAGTCATTTTGTATAGTGTTAATTTTAAGGAAAAAGTTTTCCAGATTACGAGTAATAAGTGGTTGAGTATTAACCAGTTCTTGTTCACTAATATCACCGGGGAAAACTACTCCGCACGCTTGATAAAAAGCACCGATCTCACAGTTTAGAGAAAATTTAAAGCTTTCCATAAAATCTGCCACATCCTGATGGTTTTGCTTAACTAAATCTTTAAGCATCTTCTTGGCCTCGGCACTCTTACATCTAGTTTCCAGATCGCTGTAAACCTCACCTAATACTTTTTCCATTGCCAATCCCAGATTGTAAGCTTCACTTGCAGTAACCGGACATCTGAATTCTTTTTTCCGTTCTACTGTTGTAGTATCATTACTACTTGAAATTTTAAAAGCTACACTGTTTGTCATAATTGTTACCTCCTTTTTGAACTCCGTCGTTCAATCCTTTTGTTAATGTGATTGTACTATCTTTCACAATGCTATTCAATACTTCCAAGGGCAACATTTATTTATCGCCAGACATAAGCAGAACTTATTACCGGGAGTAGGGGGTAGCTTTTTGGAACTAATATTCGAACCATTATATTCCGTGTCCAAACTAATTGACGTGGGCGGGTAGCTATGTAATAATTGGTTTAAATAGGAATATTAATGGAGGGAAATGTTTATGCTTTTAAACCCCAAAAGGTATCATAAACCCTTTAAAGATGAGGAAACTAATGACTTATTTCTTAAGACTATAGACTTTTTTGAAAATAAGGGTCTGCAAAGTATTAAGGAAGATGACCAGGATCTTAAATGGTGTGACGATTTTCTACAGTTTAATAAGGAAGCAGGTGCTTATGCTACCTTATTGACTCCGGCCGGATATGGTGATCCTAAGGCCCGCTTTGATATGAACCGTATTGCGCAGTATAATGAAATACTGGCTTTTTACGGCTTATCTTATCAGTACAATTATCAAGTAAGCATTCTAGGCTTAGGACCGATTTGGATGGGAGAAAACGAAGCAGTCAAAAAAAGAACCGGTCAATTACTTAAAGAAGGCGGAATTTTTGCCTTTGGCCTTTCGGAAAAGCAGCATGGAGCAGACTTATATTCTAATGAAATGAAGCTTATTCCTAATGAAGACGGAACCTTTACAGCTGATGGTGATAAGTATTATATAGGTAATGGCAATAAAGCTGCTTTAGTATCTACTTCAGGCAAGCTTACTGACAGCGGAGCCGATGTATTCTTTGTAGTAGAAAGTAATCACCCTAATTATGAGTGTATAAAGAAAATTAATACCTCAGGTAATAGGCCTGCTTATGTAGCTGAGTATTCCTTGCATAACTATCCTATTACCGAAAATGAAGTGCTTTCCAAAGGGCAAAAGGCCTGGGATTCAGCGCTTAATACTATTAATGTAGGTAAATTCCAATTAGGCTTTGCTTCGGTGGGAATTTGTACCCACGCGTTTTATGAAGCATTAAATCATGCTCATAACCGTTATCTATATGGCAAGCGCGTCACTGAGTTTCCTCATATTAGAAAACTTTTTACCGAATCATTAGTTAGATTAATGGCCATGAAGTTATATGGTTTAAGAGCCATAGATTACTTCCGCTCAGCCAATGATAATGACAGAAGATATCTATTATATAACCCTATCCAAAAGATGAAGGTTACTACCCAAGGCATGAAAGTGGTGGATATGCTGTTAGATATTATTGCCGCCCGAGGTTTTGAGCAGGATACTTACATGGAAATGGCCATTAGAGATATTGGCATGATTCCGCGTCTGGAAGGTACTACCCATGTTAATATGGCGTTAGTAATTAAGTTTATGCAAAACTACTTATTCAATAATATAGATTTTGCTGAAATTCCTAAACGGGATGATATTACTAATGACGATTACATTTTAAATCAAACCGCCGGCAGCTTAAAGTCAGTTAAATTCCCGGATTACAAGCTTCCTTATGTGGGTATTTCCACTCCTAATATTGAAGTATTTAAAGAGCAAATTGAGTTATTAAGAGAATTCTTAGCTGAAGCTGCTCCTAGTGCCGAGCAAGCCAAAAATGTTGATTATATGTTAGCTTTAGGGGAAGTATTTACTATGATAGCTTATGCCCAGCTAATTTTAGAAAATGCTAAGATTTACAATATAGCCGAAGAAATAGTTGATGAGATTTTCAATTTTGTAGTAAGAGATGCTTCCGCTTTTGCTTTGTCCATAGTTTCTAACTTTGATAATAGCGAACAACAAAGAGAAATTTTAATGAAGCTTATAAAAACTCCAGTCAATAGTGATAATAATGAAAAGGTTTGGCATAATCATGTGCTGCCCTTATTTGAAGCTTACAGAATGAACGACTAGCTAAAAAACGCAAAGCCCCGGAGGGTTCCGGGGCTTTTTTGTGTCAGGGGAAAATGGGGTGGTATTATCCACAGCTAGCTATTAAAGTATAATATAATGAAGCAAGCCATGAGGGAGGAATTTAACCGTGAGATATGAAGGCAATATATTCAGGCCATTTAGTGAAGCTAATAGCTATTTATTACAAGTGACTATCGGCTGTTCCCATAATAAATGTACTTTTTGCGGGATGTATAAGGATAAAAGATACCGGGTTAGAAGCATGGATGAGATTAAAACTGATATAAAGATGGCTAAAACCCATTACGGGAATATGGAGAAGGTTTTTTTATGTGACGGGGATGCTATTGGTTTAGAAACCGATATGTTACTGGAAATATTAAGTGAACTTTATCAAACTTTTCCTTCTTTACGCCATGTCGGTACATATGTGGGCCCGCAAAGTACGCTTGGTAAAAGTCAGTCAGAATTAGGCGCTTTAAGAGCCGCGGGATTAACAAAGGGTTATTTAGGGGTAGAGACTGGTGATGATAAGCTGTTACAAGAAGTGAAAAAAGGTTGTAATTATGAAGAAATGTTACAAGCGGGAAAAAACCTTATAAATGCAGGGATAAATTTATCAGCTATGGTGTTGTTAGGTTTAGCCGGTAAAGGGCCGAGATCGGTAGAACATGCTTTAGCTACTGCTCAAATATGTAATGAAATGAAGCCCCAGTATTTAGCCGCATTAACGGTGACTCCGGTACCGGGAACCGTTTTATATAATCAAGTCCGGCTCAAGCAGTTCGAAGTATTAGATGCTTTAGAGACCTTGGCCGAGATGAAAATAATATTTGAAAATATCACGGTTGATAATCTTAAATTCGTAGGTTCCCATGCTTCGAATTATTTACCGGTAACTGGAACCTTGCAAAGGGATAAACAGAAAATGCTGGATATTGTTAACCATGTATTGGTAAACAAGGATATGCGCTATCTTAGAAACGAAGAAATGCGCGGCTTATAAAACTATAATTTATCCCACCAGTTAAAGCCATTAAAAAGAAATACTCCAACTATGGCTGCAATAAGGCCTAAGCCTAAAAACAAAACTAAGACTAACGTAAATACGGATTCTGATTCCACCATATCACCTCTAATTCTAAATGCCCCCTTCTTACATAATAACACTTATTATGTGAGTTGTAATAACTTTCACTTAATCTTTTATCCGGCGACTGATCTGCCCTAAGACCGCCGCCTCTATAGGCGGCGGTTGCCAAGGGCAGCTAAGTCCCTGGTGACCTGCGACTAAGATTCAGATGGAGCCCTTACAGAACTACTGATTTTATGTTCGCTATGCTTATCTTTTTATGATGTAGTTAAACTCCACCTTAATTAAGTCTTACTTTATTAAGTGAAATGTGAACATTTTGCCCCCCTTGCTTAATATATTAGGGCAAGGAGAGGTGATTTTTTTGCGGATTTTTAAACCTTTGATAAAAGGAATTTATGAACGTACACTTAGTACGGAGCCGTGGGCTCCTCCCGGGGTCTCATTAATAGGAGCCCAAAGAATGTGGCCTACAACTAAGGGGCAAAACACGGTAGTAGCAGTTGTAGACACCGGAATAGATTATACCCATCCTGATTTAAAGAATAATGTTATCGGAGGGGCTAGTTTTGTACCGGGGGAAGCGGATTTTATGGACCAAAACGGGCATGGTACTCACGTGGCGGGGACTATTGCTGCTAATGGTGCCATATTAGGGGTAGCGCCTGAAGCCAAACTATTAGGAGTCAAAGTATTGGACCAATTTGGTACGGGCAGCTTAAGCAGTATTGTTCAAGGTTTAGCTTGGGCCCGTAAATGGGTAGGAGAAAATGGAGAAAAAGTTAATGTAATTAATATGAGCTTAGGCAGCCCTTTGCCTAACACCTCATTGCACAAGGAAATTCAGAAAGCAGTGCAAGACGGTATAACCGTAGTTTGTGCGGCAGGAAATGAAGGAGATGGAAACCCGGATACTCCTGAAATTTCTTATCCTGCTTACTATAAGGAGACAATAGCGGTAGGAGCTATTGATTTGCTGACCGGCATAGCCAACTTTAGCAATTCCAATGATAGGATTGATGTGGTAGCACCGGGAGTTGATACTTATTCGACTTACCCGGGAGGCAGATATGTGGAACTTTCCGGGACTTCTATGGCTGCCCCGCATATTTCGGGAGCAGTTGCCTTACTTTATTCCCGTTATCTTTTGAAATTTTCTGCTTATCCTACCCCCGAGTATGTAAGGAATTTTTTGCATTTTCAAGCTATCGACTTAGGAACGGTCGGATTTGATAATTTATATGGTTATGGTATGTTTTCCTTTACTATAGACGGAGCTAAGGCTATTACGCTGATAGTGGGGCAAAAGCAATATTATGTTAATAACAATACCTTCTATTTTAATATGGCTCCCTTTATAAATGAAGGTGAAATAGCAGCTAGTGTAAGGGAAATATGCAGTTTATTAAATACCAGTTCTGTCATAATACCACCTGATGGCAGCGAGGAAAACCTAGAGGGACAAATAAAAATCTGGTATTAACACATGTTGGTAAAGCCCAAAAAAGAGGAAAGAAATAAGTTTTAGCGAATACATTATAAAGGGTCTTATTCGGAAAACCGTTGAGAAGGGGGAATGTTTGATGTCTAAAAAGCTCCACATTTATGCTGTCTCTGATTCAGTGGGGGAAACTGCAGAAAAAATTGCAGTAGCATCGGTATTACAGTTTTCGGTAGAGCGCAATATCACAAGGTTCTCCAGAGTTACCAAAGAGGAGCAGGTTG
Source organism: Bacillota bacterium (assembly GCA_023395515.1). Lineage (GTDB taxonomy): Bacteria > Bacillota > Syntrophomonadia > Syntrophomonadales > Syntrophomonadaceae > JAAYRQ01. The sequence goes on along the minus strand of JAEWZB010000003.1, from coordinate 7,478 downwards.
ATCACATCATCAAAGAAGCCCGGGAGGAAGATGCTATAGTCGTTTATACTATAGTTAAACCTGAACTCAGCCAATACCTAAATAAAAAAGCTCTACAGTATGATGTTACGGCCATTAATGTAATGGAACCTCTTTTTAAGGCTATTGAGGAAAAAACTAAGCAACAACCGGTATATATTTCGGGATTAACCCATCAATTAGATGACCAGTATTTTAACCGCATGAAAGCTATAGAGTATACTATTGAGCATGATGACGGACAGAATCTGGATACAATTCATGAGGCTGATTTAATAATTTTAGGTTTACCCAGAACTTCTAAAACTCCTTTAGCTATGCATTTAGCTAATTTGGGAATAAAAGTTGCTAATTATCCTATTTCCCTAAACCCTGATATTCCAGAAGCAATAAATGCTCTGAAGGGGAAAGTACCTATGGTAGGATTAACTATTGATATGGAAACCCTTTTGGAGTTAAGAAAAGAAAGATTTAGAAGTTTCGAATTACCGGATGATATTGATAGTATAGATGATATGGTAGCCGAAGAAGTGGATAATGCTTATCGTATCTATGCGAAATTAAAATGTCTGGTTATAGATGTGACCTTGGAAGATATAAAAGAAATTGGCAATACTATAACGCATAAGTTTAACTTGCCATTAAAAGTTACCCATCATAGATTTTAGTCATATAAAGACTACTTATTAAAATGTGGGGGTAACCCTATAAACAATTGAACCATCGGCGTATCTTACTGATTTAGTGAGGTACGCTTTTTTTCTAAAGAAATTTAAAATAATCCTACGGTTTTTTCTATTATTTTGTTATTATGTTTTAGGATTCAAATATTTATCTTCCAATTGATTTAAGCTTATTAATTTATTGAGTTCATCGCAGATTTTAATTCTTTTTGTAATTTTGTGACTTTATTTCTGATTTAGTTTTTGTGAAATTTATTGCCGCTGGTAAATGTCGAATAGTAAAGGCTCATTCAATAATTTGGCGAGATTTAATTCAAGGAAGGCGAATTATTTAGTCGAATAATTGAAAAGGGAATAATTAATGGGGGCAAGCCGACGAAATGCATAATCTACCTAGTAATGAACTAAAAACTGGAGCTGAACAAATTCTCTTATCTTGGGAAAGAAGCAGTAATAATAAAAGAAAACAGCTTTTAGAGTATTTAGGTACTCCAGTAATTATTAGTGATCTTAATGGTATAATTTTAGATTTTAATACCCAGGCCTATCTAATTTTAGGTTTATCCCGGGATGAAATTCTAAATTATAATTTTAAGATACTACTAGAAACTAACCGAATAAACGATGGTCACAATCTTAACCCCGTCTATCAATTTAAAGACCACCATAATAAGCCTTACTTTTTTTTCATCAACACCTATCAAAACCAAGTTTATCAGATTCACTTTATAGTCAGAGCCGACGGTTATAATAAACCGGAAGAAGCTTTATTGATAACTGAACAAAGATACCGTAATTTAGTGGAAAATGCTGTAGAAGGCATTTTTATTTTAGGGGCCAGTGGTTTTTATTTAGCTAATGATACTTTTTGCAGAATGCTAGGCTATGAAGTTCAGGAAATGATGAATATTGACCCATATACTCTTATTCCGCCAGACAAAAGGCAAGATATAAAACGCTATTTTACCAGAAAATTAGAAGGTTTTTTCTTAATGCATAAAAAGGTCGAACAAGTTTTTATGCATAAGCAAGGTTATGAACTTACTTGTGAGATGAGTTATTTTTCTACTTTTTACAATGGACAATATGCCATTCAAGGCCATATTCGTGATATAAGTCAAGTTAAACGCATAGAAAAGGATTTAGAAGCATCGGAAAGACAACAGGAACAGGAAAAGCGCATGGAAAGACGTAAGGAGCGCATAGTTAACCGAATTTTAAGAATTGTGGCCGAAAGTAAAGGTAATGAAAATGCTTTCATGGATGTTATTAGTTTATTAGGATTAGAGTTTCCCAATTATGGGTTTGAATTATGTATATATGAAAATGATAATGTTTTGAAAGTATATAGATTTATTAAAAATACCCCCCAGGTAGTTTTTTTAATAAAAGATGAATATGAAGAGCGAAATCTATTAAAGACCCAGCGTAGTGAATTCAGAAGTATCTGTAAAGCCTCCAATCGCCCGGAAGACCATTATCTGTATAGCCAGGGCTACAGATATCTTATGGAGCTGATTTTAACTGGTTTAGATAAGCCTTTTGGTTTCTTTAGATGTGCTTGGAAAGGTGGAGTAGCTTTTTACGAAAACCGTTTGATTACGGAAATAATATTAGAAATAGCTATTGCCCTGGAATCGTCTTTGTACCGGGAGGAAATTGCCCGCATTAATAGAAAAGCGGTAGAGGATGAAAAGAATAAGTTAATAAGCAAATTTTCGCTAATTGGTGAAATGTCTACCAGTATTGCTCATGAGGTACGTAATCCGATGACTACCGTAAGGGGCTTAGCTCAATTATTAGCGGAAGAAAATCCGGCCCAAGAACCTTATTTTGAATTAATGATAGAAGAAATTGATCGGGCTAATACTACTATTACTGAGTTTTTAAATTTAGCCACTAATCGTTTTTCTAAAAAAGAAGAAGTAGGTATTATCTCCTTTATGGAGATTATTTTTGATTTAGTCCATGCTAAAGCGGTTAGCCGCGGTATTAATTTGACCTTGGAATTATTTACGGAAGAAATAACCGTGTATATTGATCCCGAACAGATGAAACAGGCCTGCATCAATATTATGCAAAACGCATTAGAGGCTTCCCGGATAGGAGATACAGTTGGGGTTAAGATTAACGAAGATGCCAAATCAGTTATTCTTGAATTTTGGGATAAAGGACGAGGGGTTGAAGCTAAAAATCTTACCCATATTATGGAGCCCTTTTTTACTACTAAAGGTAATAATTCCGGATTAGGCCTATCGGTAAGTTATAAAATCATTCGTGACCATGGTGGGGATATGGTTATAACAAGTGAAATAAACCGGGGTACTACGGTTAAGGTAACCTTACCCAAGTTAGCTGAAGACTAACTTCTCATCTGTACAGCATCATGCCATAATCTTTAAAATATGCTAACCTTTTATTAATTAAGTAAAAGGAGATTTAGCGGTGTTTTTTGTTTATATATTACAATGTCAGGATGGCACTTATTATACTGGTTACACAAATGATATCAACAAACGGCTCCAGGTACATAATGAAGGTAAAGCCAGTAAATACACGAGAACACGCTTACCGGTAAAAATAGTTTATGTAGAAGAATTTGCGACCAAAAGTGAGGCTATGCGCAAAGAAATAGAAATAAAAAATTTACCTAGGCTTAAGAAAGAACATTTAGTGCAAGCATACCAAAATAGAATTACTTAAATTACATAAATGAAAATGTTTAAGGGCAAAATTCTATTAAAAGGAGGTATGCAGATGCAAGAATATAAGGGTAAAATTATGAGCAAAAGTGAGTTCTTAAAAAATGGCGAATTTGGCAAGGAAGAATATGAGGGTTTATTAGTTGCTTCAGATACCCAAAAAGGTATTTATAATATCGGGATTCAGTTAGATGAGGATAAAATTTTACTGCTCGATCAAGTTGATGAGAGCAATGTACACGAAAGATATCATGAGCTTATTCCGAAGATACAGGAAATACAACGCCAGTATGGGGCAGAAAGTGACCTGCAAAATTACGGAAAGATATGGGGAGGGGTATAGCTGGTGGCTGATGTACAAAGCTATGAAACTCCGATTATGAGTCTGAATGAATTTAAAATAGGATTACTGGATAAAGACCAAGTTCCCGGTTTATTAGTTCGCTCTGATGAAAATGGGGTTTATAATATCGGCATACAGATAAATGATAAAGAGGTAGTTAAAGTTGCGTCAGTGCTGGAAAGTGAAGTATTAGAAAAGGTTGAACTATGGAGAGAGAAAATTGATGTCATAAGGGAACGATATAAAGAGCGTGAAATGTAAATAAGAACGCTTTTGCTAAATAGGATATGCGAACTAGGGGTAATTTTCTAACTACCCCTAGTTTTATTTTGCCTGCCAATTCACTCTGGAAAAAGGCATTTAATTTAAACCGCTTCTTTAAGTTCTATTAGAAGGGATAAATTTATACTTTATTAAAGAGGGGGGAGTGAAATGGATTTATACCATTATATAAGATTTCCTTTTAATGACCGGGAATGGTTTAAAAAATTAGGCTTGGGCTGTATTATAATTCTGGCCCCTATCATAAATATCTTAGCTTTAGGCTATTTTGTTAAATGTATTAAAATGGGAGCCCAAGGCCGCCATTTGTTGCCGTTTTGGGATGATTGGGAGGACTTATTAAGAGATGGACTTATGGCTTTAGTTATTATCCTGGGTTACATGGCTATTCCTTTTTTGCTTATCCCACTATTTTTTTCAGTTCCCCTAATCGGTGTATTTATGCAATCAACTGTTTTTCTTATCGCCGGTCTTATGATTCCTATGGCTATTGCCAACTATATAGTAACTGATGAATTGCAAAGCGCCTTTAAATTAGGAAAAATTTTAAGCCAGTTAAGTGAGGTAATTAATGATTATGTAATAGTTTATTTGATGATGATATTAATTACTAGTGTATCCATAGCCATGATTTTCGCCATGCCTTTATTAGCATTATTCTGTGCGGTAATTAACTTTTATTTTGGGGTAATCTTTGCTAATTATATCGGCCAACTTTTTCGTAATTCTTGTCATAAGTAGTACCAGGTAAATCTGCTTAGATATTAGTTATAACAATTGATGTATCGGTATATTAAGCCCGTTTCTTTATTTGAGAATAATCACCATACAAAAATCTTGAGTAAACATTTTCAACATCCTGGATGAACTTTATTACGCTATCATAAATACCTAATTCTTTTAGTAAATCAATATCTTCTATTTTATATAAATATATTTTCCATCTATCATTTTTTTGGCATATGCTCTCGTCCTTTTTTAGCATCTTTAACTTGCTTTGCATTATCTGTTCCGGAAATGTATCCCAATCTTCTGCAATTGACAGGTGTTCAATAATGTTTAATTCATCACTGATTTCATAACCTAAAGAATGTAGAAAACCTGCTTCATCGTATTCAATTTGCATTCGGCAAAGGGAAATATGTTTTAAGACTTTACTATCATCATCTTCATTGCCCAATTTATCTAAATAGTTCTTTAGCATGGGTTCTACATAGGTTTGATTAAAGTGAAAAGGGTTTAATTCTTCGAACATCCTATACATACACCCCTCCCAATCATAACGCTTGAAATAATAAGTTCCAAAATCTGCATAATAAATATCGGTTTGATTGCCCCAATCATATCGGACTATATGCTTGAATTTACTGAAATTCTCTCCCCATAAATCATAATAGTATTCCTCCAACTCCTCATCTTTCTGTCCCATATGCATAATAAAAGCATTACAGAAAATAAAAAGAGGGATATGAAGAAATCGTATCCATTGTTCATCTTTTATAATCAGATTTTCAAAAACAACTTCACGAAGCTGGGTATCAGTTTGCAAATAGGATGCATATATCTCACTGGATAGAAATTGATTTGTACGCAGAACAGGTTCTTCTCCATACATAATCATTATAAAACTTTCAGCGCAAAAACCTATGAGTTTTTTTAACCATTCTTGATTGCCCTGAGCAATGTGCCTTAACATTATCATCATTAAGGTACTTTCTTGGTTCGGAATACCAGAATCAAAATCGTATAACGTTGCTAAAAGCAGTTCAAGGGATTCTTTTGTTTGCAAGAAGTCATAAACATATTGGGGAACTTCAGTGTCGAGTATTTTCATTAATTCGGCTTTAAGAGGCATATTAAGGCTGCTGTTTGAAATTATTTCAACAATCTGCTCATCATTCAAATGCGTTTCGTTTGGTCCTAGAAGCCAATTACCAGCATCCTCTTTGATGGCTTCAAGTGCTACTTCTTCTCGATCTACATAATCTTGTAACGACTTTTCATCTATAGTTTCTTTATTGTTTTCGAGCATCGGTTTAATCCCACACAAAAAGAATATTTTTTCCTCAAAAGAGTTCGTATAACGTAATCCGAACTCTTGAAGAAGGTCTGGAATACTATCTAACAATGTATCAAGTTCGAAATCCATACCCCAATAATCAAGCAATTCTATCTCAGAAAGTATGATATTTTTCAATTTCTTTTTTATTTTATGAAAATAAGTATTATAAAAAATACTATATTCATCTGGAAAAGCTTCTTGAAATTTTTTCATTGCACGGTAGTGATATACACTGAATGCTCCTTCATAATATTTATCAATGATGTCTTTTCCATTGAAAATCATCCCTTTTTTGACGCAGCGGACAATAATGTCCGGGAGATCATGCAAATCTGTATAACGTGTTGTTGGATGATCATTGCTACCCATAGTTGAGCAGTAGTCTTTTATTTGCGTTTCTAAAAAACGAAAGAGGGCAGGATGTCTTTTCGGTTCACAACAACGTAGCAAATGAAAGAACCTATGCAGATAACCATGTTCATCAAAGATATCCATATCCCAGTTCCAGCTACCATCGTATTCCATATAACTATCATTATAGTCGTGGTAATGCAATATGCATTGTTGGACTATTAAATCCGTAACCTTCTTACTGCAATGCATGGACTGGTATTCTAATAGAAATTGCAATTGATTGTAAAAGGTGCAACACTGTAAAATCAAAGGAATATATTGTTCGTTGTTTTCTTTAATATACATATACAAAAAATCCTGCACGGCTGGCATGCTGAATTTTAATAGAATAGCTTCCTCATCCTCGCTGTAGAAGGACTTGACCATGGTTTTTTCAAGCTCTGAAATGGAATCTCCCAAATTTTTTACTATTGCTTGAACAGTGCAGCTATGGATATATTTTTGATAACAACATTCCATATCCGTCAAGCGCATGGGGGTCGATGAAATGAGTAAAAGCAGGGCTACAATTTGTGCCTCTGGGGACAGTTCTAGAAAGATAGATTTCCAAAAGGCATCGGGATTATCAAAGTATTCGCATAATTCTTCGTGATAGTCTTTAGGCGCAAAGTCTTTATCTAATCCTTTGTCCAGAAAGAGAGATAGCACACGCGGGTTGTAATTTTGGTGATGAACAATCCAATTACAATTCATATACAAGTAATTAACATAGTCATATTCAAGATTGGAAGCATAGAGATGACGAAATAAAATGCTCGCTTTCTCATCATCGCCATATTCTTCCATCGTACAAACTAATCCGTATTGCTGTAGAGTTTCCTTTAGTGCAGGGTGTTTTTGTAATCCTTGCTGTAAAATATATTCTCTTGTCGTCAGAATTAAACGCTTTTGTCCATTGGACTCTATAATACGTCTTATGAGTTTATTAAGTCGGTTTTCATCATTTCTGCGCGTATGATCACCATGGAAGATGC
>JAEWZB010000104.1 GCA_023395515.1 Bacillota bacterium | reverse complement strand
GGCTCGACTAATATCCTTTTTAAGTCATCTTTGGTTAGACTTTCAAGCTCCACGCGAATGGGGAATCTTCCTTGCAGTTCAGGTATTAAATCCGAAGGTTGACTAATATGAAAAGCTCCTGCTGCGATAAATAAAATATGATCAGTTTTAACCGGGCCATACTTAGTAACTACAGTTGCACCTTCAACTATAGGTAAAATATCCCTTTGCACTCCGCCACGGGATACATCCGGCCCTGTACCTCCTTCTTTTCCTGCAATCTTATCAATCTCGTCTAAAAATATAATTCCATCTTCCTCAACCCGTTTAATAGCTTGTCTATAAACTTCATCCATATCTACTAATCTTTGGGCTTCCTCATTAATTAAAAGCTTGCGGGCTTCTGCCACGGTTACTTTACGTTTCTTTTTATTTTTCGGTACTAAATTACCAAACATATCTTGTAAATTAATACCCATTTCCTCTACGCCCGAACCTGAAAACACTTCCATAAAAGAAGTATTCTTTTCTTCTACTTCAATTTCTACCACTTGGTCTTCCAGTTCCATCCGAGCTACCTTTTGTTTTATTATTTCCTGTTGTTGTAAAACTTCATATTTACGATTTTCATATTCTTCATCTTCACTACGCTCATCCGTATTTTGACCAAGGAACAGTTCAAAGGGATTTTTTATGTTTTTATGTTTTTTTCGGGGGGCTGGAATAATATAATTGGCAATCCGTTCATGGGCTAAATCTTTGGCTTTATCCTCCACCTCCTCCATTTTTTCTTGTTTCACCATCCTAATGGCAGTTTCTACCAGGTCTCTAACCATTGAGTCGACATCCCGGCCGACATAACCAACTTCAGTAAATTTACTAGCTTCTACTTTTACAAAAGGGGCTTTTACGAGCTTGGCTAAGCGTCTCGCAATTTCCGTTTTCCCTACCCCAGTAGATCCAATCATAATAATATTTTTAGGATATATTTCATCACTTAATTCAACCGGCAGTTTTTTCCGGCGGTATCTGTTTCTTAAGGCTATGGCTACAGCCTTTTTAGCAGTTTTTTGCCCTATTATATGTTTATCTAATTCTTCTACAATTTCCTTGGGAGTTAAATTTAACAAGATTTTGCCCTCCTAATCAATGACTTCAACCGTAATGTAATTATTAGTATAGACACAAATTTGGGAAGCAATAAGCAAGGATTCATATGCTATCTCTTTAGCCGGCATATCGGTAAAATTCATTAAAGCTTTACCGGCTGCCAGCGCATAAGACCCTCCCGACCCAATAGCCGTAATTCCGTCATCAGGTTCAATAAGCTCTCCATTACCGGAAATAACAAATATCTTTTCCTTATCAGCCACTAATAATAAAGCTTCTAATTTTCTTAAAATTCGATCCGAACGCCATTCTTTAGCCAGGTCTACTGCAGCTTTAGTTATGTTGCCACTTGATTGTCTTAACTTTTCTTCGAATTTGCCAAAAAGCGTAAAGGCATCAGCTACCGATCCGGCAAATCCGGCAATTACTTGGCCATCATATAATCTGCGAATCTTGTTAGCATTATGTTTCATAATAGTATTTTGCCCCATAGTAACTTGCCCATCACCGGCAATAGCAGTCTGATTACCTTTTCTAAGTACAATAATTGTGGTTGCTTCAAACATATCAACTTTACCTCCGTGGATGAGTATCATTATGGATGTTTTTTATTCTTTCCTTAGTTAAATGCGTATAAATTTGGGTAGTAGAAAGCTTAATATGGCCTAACAGCTCTTGTACCGAGCGCAAATCAGCTCCGTTATTCAGCAAATGAGTGGCAAAAGTATGTCTAATCCCATGGGGAGAAATCTTTTGGTTAATAGCCACCATTTCTACATACTTATTAAGAATGTTTCTTATGCTTCGGTCTGATAGTCTGGTTCCATTTTTGTTAAGAAAAAGAGCATCTATATTGCCTTGGTGAGAACGTAGCAAAAAAGGCCGCGATTGTTGCAAATAATTAAGAAGCGATGATTTAGCCATTCTTCCCAGAGGAATAATTCTTTCCTTACTACCTTTTCCCCATACCCTCACTAAATCTTCTTGCAGGTCAAGATCGGAAATATTTAATCCTACCAGTTCACTTACCCTGGTCCCCGTTGCGTATAAAGTCTCCATTATGGCTTTATCCCTTAATCCCAAGTAGGAGTTATCCGGTGCATTTAATAATAACTCAATCTCTTGGGGATATAGAAATTTAGGTAATGTTTTATCTTGCTTAGGGGTAGATACAGCTGCAATAGGATTACTGGAAATTATACCTTCCCTACATAAATATTTAATCAAAGATCTTATGGAAGCTAGCTTTCTTGCTATAGATGAGCGCTTGAAGTTATTATCCTGTAAATAAATTAAATATTGTCTGACTATTTGATGATTAATCTTTTCATAACCTATTTGGTTTATTTCTAAAGAATTTTGGTCCGCAACAAATTTAAAAAACTGATCTAAATCAGTTCTATAACTAACCAGGGTTAGTTCAGATGCACTTTTTTCTATACGCAAATGATTTAAAAATCGCTCCATATCATTTAATAGCATCTTTAAACCCCTATTAAAACTTATTTGCTGTAGCCAACCTATTTTAATGAATGTAAGAACTTTCTCAATCATAATTAAAAATTCGAAATTGTCGATCCATTATTAGTACTATTAAAAAAATGCTAACATATGAAAAAATTTTTTACAACTGTTTCAGAAACAATTCTGAAAATTTATTCATGCTTTGTTGGGCCCGGTTAGCATATGCTTCGTATTTAAGCTTTTTATCCTTAATTTTAGTAGGAAGTAAAGGTAAAATACCAAAATTCGCATTCATAGGTTGAAAATTAGTTGAGGTTGAAGTGGTTATAAAGTTAAGCAGGGCCCCGGTTAAAGTATCAATATCAGGTACGATTAATTCTTGCCCCTTTATTAGACGCACCGCATTATAACCGGCTATTAATCCAGTTACGGCTGATTCCATATATCCTTCCACCCCGGTGATTTGCCCGGCAAAAAACCAGTTAGGATTTTTTTTCGTTTGTAAGGTGTTAGTTAATACCTGAGGGCTATTAATATATGTATTGCGATGCATAACACCGTAGCGGACAAATTGGGCATTTTCCAACCCAGGTATAAGTCTTAAGACTTTATCCTGATCACCCCAGCGCATTCTGGTTTGAAATCCTACCAGACCATAAATATGGCCGGCTTTATCTTCCTGTCTTAATTGCACAATAGCATAAGGCTTTTGTTCGCTGTTAGGATTAATAAGACCTACGGGCCGCATGGGGCCAAAGCGCAAAGTATCTTGGCCTTTACCAGCCATGACTTCAATAGGCATACAAGCACTAAAATAAGCCTTTTTATCAATATCATGAGCTTCTAAACTATCTGCTTTTATTAACTCACTATAAAACTTTAGGTATTCATCTTCATTAAAAGCACAATTTAAATAATCATCAGTACCTTTTCCATACCGAGATGCTCTGAATACCTTAGACTTATCCAAACTTTCATAGGTAACACTTGGTGCTATAGCATCAAAAAAATAAAGATTTTCTTCTCCGGTTAATTTATGCAGAAAATTAGCCATATTATCCGAAGTAAGCGGACCGGTAGCCACTATATATATTTCATCTTCTATAAGCTGAGTTACTTCCTCCCGGATAACTTCTATTAACGGATGAGAGATAATTTCCCTGGTTACTAATTCAGAAAATACTTCTCTATCCACAGCTAAGGCAGAGCCGGCTGGAACTCTTGCCATCTCTGCCTGTTTAAGCAATAATGAACCTAATATTTTCATTTCTGTTTTCAGTAATCCCTGGGCCGTATTAGGTAGCTCTGATTTAAGGGAATTACTGCATACTAACTCGGCTAAATTGCTGGTAGTGTGAACGGCCGTTTCTTTATAAGGTCTCATCTCCCATAACTTTACTTTTATACCTTGATTAGCAATACAGTAGGCAGCTTCACAACCTGCCAACCCACCGCCAATTACATTTATATGCTGCAATCTAAAATCTCCTTCAAATTTAAAATTGATTCCACTGCAAAAACCTCAATTAAATCATGTTGAATGTATAAATATGTAGGAGCCGTTGGACGCAGCATGGAGATATACCCTGCGAAGGCTCGAGAAGAAAGGGGGCGAGCCTCACGGACGAGGCTCGAACGACTTTTGAACCCGGACGGTGAATAGGAGTGTACCCCTTTCTTCTTGAACCAAGCAGTTGGTATATCCCATGCGAAGTCCGGCGACGGAATATTTATACATTCAACTAACTAATAATACCTTTTAGCAGTGGAATCATAACTACAAATTAGTCTTTACGTGTTTACATTCCGGGTTTTGGCATACGGCTTGAACATTTTGTCCCTTGCCAGGTTTTTCTACCATAGCATCACCACATTCCGGGCACTTTTCACCAGTCGGCTTATTCCAAGACCTGAAGTTGCAATCCGGGTAGTTACTACAGCCGAAAAATTTACGCCCTTTTTTACTTTTCAGGGCTACTATTTCCCCGCCGCATCCGGGACATTTAACCCCTATTTCCTCATTAATAGCTTCGGTATGTCTGCAATCAGGAAATCCCGAACAGGCTAAAAATTTTCCAAAACGCCCGTATTTAATAAGCATGGGTTTACCACATTCCAGACAATCCTTTCCGGCTTCTTCATCTTTTATTTCTACTTTTTCTATCAGCTCACTAGCTTTATCCAAATCGGTTTTAAAAGGTTTATAAAAATCACTGATGACTTGTTTCCATTCCATTTTACCTTCTTCGATTAAATCAAGCTCGCCTTCCATTTTAGCCGTAAAATCAACATCAATAATGTTGGAAAAGTTTTCTTTTAATAGGTCCACTACAATAAAACCTAATTCAGTAGGAACAAATTGTTTATTTTGCCTTTCTACATAGTACCTTTTTAATATGGTATCTATTATAGGCGCATAAGTACTGGGCCGGCCGATATTCTTTTCTTCCAAAAGCTTAACCAGACTTGCTTCGGTAAACCGGGGCGGCGGCTGGGTAAAATGCTGTTCCGGTTTTAACTCTTTTAAGGTAAGCTTGTCACCTTCTTTTACATCAGGAATCGGATTTTTAATCTCCTCTTCATCATTATCGTTATAGACTTTTTTATAGCCCAAAAATTTTATTTGGGATGAATTAGCCCTTAATCCATAATCTCCGGCTTCAATATCTACCGATATAGTATCAAAAACTGCGGAAGTCATTTGACTGGCGGTAAACCGCTCCCAGATTAATTTATATAATCTGAATTGGTCACGAGACAAATACGGCTTTATACTTTCCGGAGTTCGGCTTATAGAGGTAGGGCGGATGGCCTCATGGGCATCCTGGGAAGTTTTTCTCGCCTTATATTCATTAGGAGTATTAGGAGCATACTTTTCACCATATTCAGCCTTAATGTAGTCTATAGCTTCAATTCCGGCTACATTAGAAACTCGTACTGAATCAGTACGCAAATAAGTGATTAAGCCAATCGTGCCTTCTTTGCCTATTTCTAAACCTTCATATAATTCTTGGGCTACTCTCATAGTACGTTTGGAGAAAAAGTTTAACCTTTTCGAGGCCTCTTGCTGCATAGTACTGGTGGTAAATGGCGGGCTAGGTTTTTTCCTTTTTTCTTTTTTCTCTATTTTACTGACTAAAAACTTAGCTTTACTTAGATATGTAGTTATAGTATCTTTTTCTTTTTCATTGGCAATAGTAAGCTTTTCACCTTTAAAGCTGTGGACCCGGGAAATAAAGTCTTGCTTTTTAGCATTAAGGATAGCCTCAATAGTCCAATATTCTTCGGGAATAAAACTAGTGATTTCCTCTTCCCTTTCACAGATAAGCCTTACTGCTACCGACTGCACCCGGCCGGCACTAAGACCTTTTCTAACTTTACTCCATAATAAAGGGCTTAAATTATAACCAACCAGACGGTCTAATACCCGGCGAGCTTGCTGAGCATTAACCCGGTCCATATCCACGGGGCGTGATTTTTTAATAGCAGCCTTAACTGCATCTTTAGTTATTTCATTAAACTCTATAC
>JAEWZB010000124.1 GCA_023395515.1 Bacillota bacterium | reverse complement strand
CTTGTCCTCCCACACCTACTATTAGGATATTTTTTATATCTGTACTCATATTTACCCCTCCACTACTTTAATAGCATCAAATTTACATACTTGAGGACATAGCCCGCAGCCTACACATTTGCTTAAGTTAAATTCAGCCTTTTGGGTCTCTTCATTAAAAAATATTCCCGTACAGCCCACTTTAATGCAGGCCTTACATGCATTACATACTTCATTATCTACATAGTATTGTTCCTTAACTACATTTTCCGGTACCTTTAATAAGGCACAGGGACGTTTGGTAATTATTACGGAAGGCTCTTTTCTGGTTAACTCTTCTTTTAAAGCCTTATCTAATTCGTCTAGTTTTAAGGGGTCTACTACTTTAATATTACTTATCCCTATGGCTCTAACTAAAGCTTCGATATCAAGCTTGGCGGTTGGTTCATTTTTTATAGTAATACCGGTACCCGGATGTTCCTGGTGTCCGGTCATGGCGGTAGTACTGTTATCCAGTATCATAATAGTGGAAGTACCTTGGTTATATACTACATCTATTAGGGGAGTAATGCCCGAATGCACGAAAGTAGAATCCCCTATTACCGCCACCGTTTTATTAGCAAATTCTGCCCCGCGGGCTTTTTCTATGCCTAAAGCAGTACCGATACTAGCTCCCATACAGATGGTGGTATCCATCCCTTCTAAAGGACTTAAAGCGCCTAAAGTATAACAGCCTATATCCCCCATGACAGTCAGCCGTTTCTTTTTCAAGGTATGAAATACCCCCCGATGAGGACAACCCGGACACATTAAGGGAGGGCGTCCCGGAATTTCTTTATCTAAACCATAACCTGCAACCGGCTTATGATTACCTAAACGTTCTTCCAGCAATTCGGGGCTATATTCACCTAAAAGGCTGAACAGTTCTTTGCCTTCCACATCGATTCCCCATGCTTTAACTTGTTCTTCAATAACCGGTTCTAATTCTTCCACAATAACTAGCCTTTCCACTTCACCGGCAAAAGAGCGGATGAGATTTTCCGGCAAAGGATTGACCATACCCAGTTTCAAAACCGAAGCTTGAGGCAGGGCTTCTTTAACATATTGGTAGGGGATACCGCTGGTAATAATACCCAACTTTTTATCTCCCCACTCAATTTGGTTTAAAGCACTAGTTTCCGCATAGGCTTTTAAGGCTAACATACGTTTTTCCACTTCCACATGTCTGGCTCGAGCAAAGCCTGGTAACATAACATACTTAGCCGCATCTTTTTTATATGCTTTTAAGGAATACTCCACTAATTCCCCGGGTTCCACCATAGTTTGGGAGTGTGACAATCTGGTAGTTACCCGTAACATAACCGGAGTATCAAATTTTTCACTTAATTCGAAAGCATATTTAGTAAAATCTTTAGCTTCCTGACTGTCTGACGGTTCTATTACCGGCAGTTTGGCAAATTTTCCGTAACCCCGGTTATCCTGTTCGTTTTGTGAAGAGTGCATGCCCGGGTCATCGGCTGATACTAAAACTAAGCCGCCGTTTACTCCTGTGTAAGAAAAAGTATACAGGGGATCGGCTGCTACATTAACTCCCACATGTTTCATAGTAACCAAGGTTCGGGCTCCTCCAATAGAAGCACCTATCCCTACTTCCATAGCCACCTTTTCGTTAGGTGCCCATTCGGCATAAATATTATCATATTTAGCAAAATTGCTTACTATTTCGGTGCTGGGTGTACCGGGATATGCTGCAGCTACAGTGGCACCAGCCTCATAAGCTCCCCTGGCAATAGCTTCATTTCCTATCATTAGTCTTTTCATGGTTTTCCTCCTCTGCCCCTCACATTGTATGAATATAGCCTCTTATTTTTCTTATTAATAAGAGGCATAATATTTTTAATATTCAGGATGATAATATCATAACAGCTATAATACTGTAAACGGAAATGATATCTACCTTTGTTTATACAGCATACTCCATTCGTATATAGCCTGACTAACTATTTTAGCCATATGGTAAACATGGTGCAAACTACCGTTAAAAGACCGGCTTTTAATTAAATCCTTTTTAGCTACGATACCCGTGATAGACAAGTCCCCCACCGCCGGAAGCCTTTTATCCAAAGCTTTACCCGGTAATAAAGGGCCTTTTCTCAACTTAATTATTCCGATATCTTCTTCCAAACCAATAGCAGCATCAACAGCTATGGCAATTATTTCCGGATGATTATCTTTGATTTCCTCTATTTTTTGCACTAAATTTTGGGCATGTAAAGGTTCCTCTAAGGTCCCGTAAATTAAAATATCGGCGGCTTTCTCCATCACCATCGTTCCGATTAAAGGGCCCAGACAATCCAGTATATGCCGCTCCGACCCGATACATAAAAAAACCGGTTCCCCGTTTAAGTCATTAATAATATTAAAAAGCGTTTTTACTAACAAATCTTTTACTTGCTCATCATAGTAAAAGTTATTTACTAGCGGTTCAGACAAGGGCTAGCCCTCCAAAACTTTTTTTAACCCGGCGATAAACCGGTTATTTTCCTCTAGGCTGCCTATAGTTACCCGGATAAAAGTTGGAAAACCAAAAATATCCCCAGTTCTTACTATTACGCCTAATTGTAACAGCTTAGCAAAAACCTCCCCGCAATCCCGCCCGGGATCTACAAATATAAAGTTAGCCTCGGTTTTAACATAGTTTAAGCCCATAGCGGCAAACTCTTTATACAAATATTCACTGCCCAGATTATTCATCTGCCGGCTTTTTTCTACATGCTCCGTATCTTCGATAGCCGCCACCGCACCTATCTGAGCTAGCAGGTTAACATTAAAAGGCTCGGTAATCCGTTTAATAGCTCCGGCAATTTCCGGCTTGGTTAATCCATAGCCGATACGTAAACCGGCTAGGCCGTATATTTTAGAAAAAGTTCTTAAGATAATAACGTTTCTGCCTTGGTTAAGATATTTAAGTCCACTTATAAATTCCGGGTTATTCACGTACTCTATATAGGCTTCATCAAAAATAACTAAAATATCATTAGACACTATTTCCATAAATTCATCTAATTCACTTTCGGTAACTACTGTACCGGTAGGATTATTGGGGTTACACACATAAATTATTTTAGTCTTTTCCGTTATAGCCTTTTCCATAGCTTCCAAGTCATGGGTAAAACCAGCATTCAGCGGAATTTTTACACACTTGGCCCCCATAATGGTAGCCGTAAATTCGTATTCGGAGAAAGTAGGCTGGGCCAATATTACTTCATCACCTGGACTTAAAAAAGTTTCCGCTATCAGTTTTAATAGCTCATCAGAGCCGTTGCCTACCATAATACCCGCTTCATCCTGCTCAGTTAATGCATTTATTTTCTTTTTTAAATCATAACTGTTACTGTCTGGATAAAAATGCATATTCTTTAAGGTTTCCTGTATAGCATCAGTTGCTTTAGGTGAAGGCCCTAATGGATTTTCGTTAGAAGCCAGCTTAATTATATCCTCTATACCTAATTCCCTTTTAACTTCCTCAATAGGTTTCCCCGGCACATAAGGCTTAAGGTTGAATATTTCCGGGCGGGCTTTGGCTTTTATAAAGGTATCCATAAATTTTTCTCCCCTATTTAAGAATTTCTCTTATCAATAACCCGCTTAGCTTTGCCGGCAGTTCTTTCAATACTATGGGGTTCTACTAATTTAATTTTCGGGGTTAAGGATAAAGTTTTATATAATTGTTGTTTTAAGTTCTGTTCTATTCTTTCTAAATGACTGTAATTATCCGAGAAAATGCCTTCTGACATTTCCACTCTTATTTCTATATCATCCAGAAAACCTTTTTTATAAACTATTATTTCATAATGAGGGGCCAGACCCTCGATATTGACTAATACACTTTCTATCTGGGAAGGGAATACGTTTACGCCCCTGATAACTAACATATCATCAGTTCTGCCCGTAATTTTGCTCAGACGGGCAGTAGTCCTGCCACAGGCGCATTTTTCATAAGTAATGGAACTGATATCCTTAGTTCTATATCTTATAACCGGCAAGGCTTCTTTAGTTAAAGTAGTAATAACTACTTCACCCTTTTCCCCGGGCGGCACCGGTTTAAAAGTTACCGGATCTACAATTTCCACATAGTAGTGGTCTTCGGCGATATGCTGGCCGCAAGTTAACTCACATTCACCGGAAAAACCGGGACCACCTACCTCGCTTAATCCGTAATTATCCGTAGCCAATATGCCCCAACGGTTTTGTATTTCCTGGCGGTATTCTTCGGAAAAAGCCTCGCCGCCAAATAACCCTACCTTTAATTTTAAATCATGTTTAGGATCAATACCTAGTTCTTCGGCTACTTCTGATAAATGGAGGGCATAAGTGGGAGTACTGACTAAAGCCGTAGTACCAAAATCCTTCATGACCATTAATTGTTTTTCGGAATTACCTCCCGATATAGGTATAACCGTGGCCCCGACTTTTTCCATGCCATATTGCAGTCCATGGGCACCGGTAAATAATCCATATCCAAAAGCAATCTGGGCGGTATCAGCTGCCGTTACCC
>JAEWZB010000121.1 GCA_023395515.1 Bacillota bacterium | reverse complement strand
GTATAGCGAAACACCATTTTGCCATTATATTCTTCCACCCCATAATGTTCGTGTTGTTCCCCGGTGGCAAACAGAGCAAGGGCTTTTTTTTCAAATTCATCAGGCTCATCCGTAGCCGAGCGGGGGTTTTCCCGGGCATACCGGATAACATAGCCTTGGGATTGTTTAGTAAACCTTTGGGCAATGTCCTTCCCGGCAATTGAACAATAAATCCCTTTGAAATCATATTTACCGTCAGAATTATAATTGATTAAGGCCTGAGAATCATTAATATAATCCCAGGCAGCCGTCATTTGGAGGCTCAAAGTCCTAGCTTCGGCGAGGGTTTTATCTTGGGTGGTGGCACGTTGTATATGAAGGCTCCAGGCTAGATAAATAGATACTGCAATAACAATAACAATTGTCACCAAAATTGTAAATTTAAGTGGTAGATGGGCATTGTCGATAATTGTTCTTCTTTCCATATCAAACATCCCTATAACAAAGCATTCCATAATAGCAGCTGTTAACAACTCAACTAGAAAATTCCCCTAGAAGTCTTACTTCTTAACTGCTTCTAGATAATACTTAGTTTTAGCCTAGATTAGGAATCTATATTAATGTTAAGCAAGATACCGGTTTTAGTCAACCAAGGCAAGTTTGCGTTTCCATTGCGTTTCTATTGCATTCCTGTTGCGATTTTTGATTGCATCCTTAAACCAGCATCAGCACGCATAAAAGGGGGATTCATTCCCCCTTTTACATTATCTGAAATTTTTATAGTTGTTGTCTTTCATACCTACATCAAGAATCATAATCTACTATTTTATTAGGATATTTTAGGGCTTTTCTCTCCCAGGTTCTTAGGGTAATTTCATCTTCATCCAGAGAGGTTAAATATTCCGGAAGTAAAGGAGTTTTACCTAAACCGCCGGGAGCATTTATTATATAAGTGGGTATAGCCAGGCCAGAGGTAAAGCCGCGTAAATCTTCCATTATTTTTAGCCCGGTTTCAATTTTAGTAATAAAATGAGCTGTGCCTTTAACTTGTTTAGCATGGAAAATATAATAGGGTTTAACTCTAATTTTTAATAATTCCTGGTTCAGCTTTTTCATTACATAGGAATTGTCATTAATTCCCCGTAATAATACGGCTTGATTGCCCAGAACTACCCCAGCTTTTATGAGCATATCACAAGCTTTTTTAGCTTCCGGAGTTATTTCCATCGGTGAATTAAACTGGGTATTCATATAAATTGGAGGATGTTTTTCTAATACCTCGCAAAGTTCAGGAGTAATTCTTTGCGGTAATGTAACTAAGGTGCGGGTTCCCAGCCGTTTAATTTCAACATGATCTATGTTATCTAGCTCAGTTAATAACCAATCCAGCATCTTATTACTAAGCATCAAAGCATCCCCGCCCGTAATTAAAACATCGCGGATTTCTTGATTGTCTCTAATATAGGCGATAGATTTTTCTAACTCACTGTGTAAGGCATGTTTATCTTGTTCGCCAAAGTTTCTCCTTCTTTGGCAATGCCGGCAATACATAGCACACTGATTAGTAACATTAATTATAAGTCGATCCGGATAACGGCGGGTAATTCTTACTTCCGGGCTAGTGGTAGTTTCCGCCATAGGATCACTAGAACCATTCTGGTCTTGCAGTTCCAATATGCTAGGTATAGATTGTTTATAAATGGGAGAATCCTGATAATTATCGAAATCTATTAGGCTAAGATAATAAGGGGAAAGTGCCCACCTGAATTCTTGGGATAACTTAATTAAATTATTTTTTTCTTCATCAGTAATTTTTATAAAATTAGCTAAAGTTTCAACATCTGCAATGCGGTGCTTCATTTGCCAAGCCCAGTTTTTCCAATCATCTTCACTGCCATTAAAATAACTTAAAATCTTATCTTTATTTTGGGTACTGCGTTCAATCATTCTAAAACCAGTTTCAATTTTTCCTTCTACAGCTAAATAGTCTGCAATACTAGCTTTTAGCTCTTTAGCCCGGTTAAGAGCTTCCAAGCGCCAATCGTCACTATTAGTATAAATCATAACATAAACCCTCCTTAGTAGATTGAATTAGCTATAACGATGGAGGGCATAGGGCCCCCCTTTAAACGCTTACGAAGTTAGCTGACGGGTTAGGGCCTAAAGGTAGCCCCTCGAAAATCGATTCACCCCAATTAGTTGGGTCCTCCGCTCTGAAAATCAGATTAAGCGCCTTACTATTCTATTATACAAGATCATTTCCGAAAATAAATAATAAAAATACTTTTATTTCCATTTGCTGATTATTAGTGACCCGACCAGATATAATGCAAAAGCAAAAATCATTACAGCTATAGTAATGTTTGATAAGTCTATTCCAATTAACATACCCAGTATAGCAGTATACCATAACGCGGCAGAATGGGCTAATCCTTTCACCTCTTTTTTGTCGGAAATCCAAATAAATCCTGCTCCCAGAAAGCCTAAAGCAGATATTACTTGAGCTGATAGGCGGCCCGGATCACTATACCAAGGTAATTCTAAAATCTTAAAATATTCAGTTGAAATGATAGTAACTAGTGATGCTCCTACACATATTAAGGCAAACACCCGGGAAGTATCACGGTGTTTAAAAATTGAACCTATGGCTAATCCAGCTACGGCAGAAATAACCAGTCTTAATAAGATTGATTCCATATTATTGATTGGTATAGTTGGGGGCTTCTTTAGTAATAAAGATATCATGAGGATGACTTTCGGTTAAGCCGGCATTGGTAATCCGTATAAACTTAGTATTATTCTTCATCTCCTCAATATTGGCACAGCCACAATACCCCATACCAGCTCTCAATCCGCCAATTAATTGGAAGATAGTATCAGATAAGCTGCCTTTATTAGGCACCCGGCCTTCAATACCCTCAGGAACTAATTTTTGGGCATCTTCCTGGAAATATCTATCACTGCTGCCTTGAGCCATAGCCCCTAAAGAACCCATACCCCGGTAAACCTTATAGCTTCTGCCTTGTAAAATAACCATTTCACCCGGACTTTCTTCGGTACCGGCTAATAAATTGCCTAACATTACCGAATCTGCACCAGCGGCAATAGCTTTAGCAATATCACCGGAAAACTTAATGCCGCCATCAGCAATTATAGGTACATTATGTTTCCTCGCTGCTGCACTACAATCCATAATAGCGGTTATTTGCGGAACACCAATACCCGCCACTACTCTGGTGGTACATATTGATCCGGGTCCTATACCTACTTTTATGGCATCAGCACCAGCTTTGATTAATTCCTCGGTAGCTTCTCCGGTCGCAACATTACCGGCAATCAATTCCAGGTCCGGGAATTTGTTTCTAATAGTTTCTACTAATTTAATAACCCCTAAAGAGTGGCCATGGGCTGTATCAATAACCAACACATCAACCCCGGCTTTTTTCAAAGCTTCTATTCGTTCTACAGTATCTTTAGCAATGCCTACTGCGGCACCGGCCATAAGTCTGCCGCCTTGGTCTTTAGCGGCATTAGGATATTTATGAGTTTTTTCAATATCTTTAATAGTAATTAGGCCCATTAAATTAAAATTATCGTCTACAAGTGGCAGCTTCTCAATTTTATATTTTCTTAATTTTTCCATGGCTTGTTCCATACTGGTCCCAACTGGAGCAGTAACTAGTCTTTCACTAGTCATTACATTTTTTATGGGCTGATCAAAATTAGTTTCAAAACGAATATCCCGGTTAGTAATTATTCCCACTAATTTAGTACCTTCAGTAATGGGCACCCCTGAAATATGATAATGTTCCATTATATCTAAGGCATCTCGTATTATGTTATCGGGGGATAAAGAAAAGGGGTCAGTGATAACTCCGTGTTCTGACCTCTTGACCCTGTCTACCATTTTAGCTTGTTCCTCTATGGACATGTTTTTATGGAGTATACCTATACCACCCTCGCGAGCCATAGCAATAGCCATCTTCGCTTCCGTAACCGTGTCCATTCCTGCACTCATAATGGGTATTTCTATCCGTATATTACGAGTAAGTCTAGTTGATACATCAACATGATTAGGTAACACTTCAGACCTTCCGGGTATCAATAAAACATCGTCAAAGGTGAGACCTTCTTTAATTAATTTCTCCAACATCACCAAGGGCCTCCTTAAATAAATTTAACCTATATTATAATATTGACGGGTTTTTTTCAAGATTTATTCTATCTCCATAGTTTAAATAAAATTAATCTCCCCCTATAACCGAACTAATACCATAATGAATAAAGTGCTCTTTAAGCAAATTTATAGTTGATTCACTAACCTTAAATTTCTGCGACATTTCCTGAATACTTACATCATCTTTAATACAAGCTATAAATTCGTCAAAATCGACTCCTGCATCCCGAGTCATTTCATTTAGTGAAGGTATGCGGCTCCAAGGCGGAAATGACCCTTTATATTCATTATCGTTCATATGCTAATCCTCCTTTTTTTTTGATTAGCATACCCGTTATGAAATTCTTTTATGATAGAGCCAATATGGAGCTTGTTTCATGACCTGTTTACTTCTTACGTTTTACTTTTCACATCAAATATCCCAATTCTCGCTGGCCAGCCGCACCTGCAATTCATGAAGCCGCGCTTTTCGCTCCTTATAGTCGGGTATGACACCTGCGACGATGTTCCAAAACTGTTTAGAATGATTCATTTCCATCAGGTGGGCCAGCTCATGGACAACGACATAATCAATTACTGCCTCTTCAGCCATAATGAGCCGCCAAGAAAAATTGATGTTTTTGCCTGGGGAGCAGCTTCCCCAGCGGGTTTTAGCACCGTTAATCTTAATGTTAGAAGGAGTCACTCCCATTTTCTCAGCAAATTTCAATGTTACTGCGGTCAGATCGCGCTGGGCCAGCATACGGTAAATCTGAATACAAAAAGCTTTAATTTGTGCGGAGGGCAAATCCGGGGGCATATAAAACACCCCCTGGTCAAACCCGATGTGATTACCGTTTTTAGCCGTAATCGGGTATTCCTTGCCGCGGTAAAGTACCCTGCTGTCATAGGTCAGGGTAAAGGCTGCCCGCCGCTGTAGCTGCTCTAGTGACTCTGCCAGCCGCTCCGCTATCCATTTTTCGTGGGCTGCAACAAACTTATTAATGTCCCGTTGCGGCATTTTAAGCGGGGCCCGGACTTCGACCACACCACCACGAACATAAATAGCAGCAGTCTTGCGTTTAGAGCGGATCAGGGTGTAGTCTATTCTCATAATTCTTTTTCTCACATTTCTGCACTTAGCTTAACTTATGAATAAACAAGCCGCTTAACAATTTAGGCTCAAACCAGGTAGATTTAGGAGGCATTACTTCCCCGGCATCGGCAATATCCATAAGATCATCAATAGTAGTAGGATGCAGGGAAAAAGCTACTGCCATTTCCTTACTATCAACCCGTTTTTGCAGGATTTTTATGCCTCTGATACCGCCGACAAAATCGATCCGGTTACTAGTACGAGGGTCGTTAATTCCTAATAAGGGTTCTAGGATATTATTTTGTAAAATAGAAACATCTAACCTCTCCACCGGATTGTGGGGATTAAAAGTATTGTCATAAGCAGTCAGCTTATACCAGGAATGGCCTAAATACATGCCAAAGGTATGCTTGGCTTCCGGAGTATAAATGTCTGCATTATCAAGCTTTTCTATCTTAAACTTTTCTTTCACTGATTCCAAAAACTGTTCCTCGGTAAGCCCGTTTAAATCTTTTACTAAACGGTTATAGTCCATAATATATAAATCCTTATCCGGGAAAATAACGGCTAAAAAGTAGTTAAACTCCTCTTCCGCAGTATAGCTTGGCTTAGCCTGCCTTCTTTTTAGACCTACCTTAACTGCTGAAGCACTCCGGTGATGACCATCAGCAATGTATAAAGACGGTACATTAGCAAATAGCTCTTGCAATTTAGCTAATATTTTTTCATCATCAATTATCCAGACCTTTTGCCCTACTCCTTGAGTGGTAAAATCATATTCCGGCTCCCCGGCTATACCATTAGCAATAATCATTTCTATTTCATCATTATATTTATAGGTTAAAAAAATCGGGCCGGTATTAGCATCACAATAGTCCACATGGTTTATGCGGTCTTGCTCCTTATCGGCTCTGGTATGTTCATGTTTTTTAATCACATTATTCAGATAATCATCAATAGAAGTACACGCTACTAAGCCGGTTTGACTACGTCCCTGCATAGTCTGCTGATAAATATAAAAGCAAGGTTTCTCATCTTGCCTTAAAATATCATCTTTTATCATTTGATTAAGATTATCCCGGGCCTTTTCATAGACTCTGGTATCATACAGGTCAATAGACTTATCTAAATCTATTTCCGCTTTATCTACATGCAGAAAGGAATAAGGATTGCCCTTGACCATTTCCCGCGCTTCGTCACTGCTCATAACATCATAGGGTAATGCAGCAACTTTATCGGCTAGATTCTTCTGCGGCCTGATTGCTTTAAAAGGTCTGATTATTGCCACCTGATCTCCTCCTTGGTTAAAATTGTATATTTTAAAAATATTTCTGTTTGAATACATAAATATGTAGGAGCCGTTGACGAAGCATGGTAGAAACACCCCGCGAAGGTGAAGTGGGGAAAGGGGGCGAGCCCCATGGACGGGGGCCGTGAACGCCACTCCCGATATTCGCTGTCGCTCACCACTAAGGTTGCGAGAGGGACACTGAGCATGGATGCGCATTTGTCCTGGTACCCCTTTCCCCACAAAACCAAGCGGATGGTGTTTCCCATGTGAAGTCTGGCGACGAAATATTTATGTATTCAAACTAGTGCAATATAATCATATACTACATACTATCCTACCAGCCCAAAATATCATTTATATTCCCGATTAGCTCTTTTATCTCATCTAAACTGCAATCAGCCATATGGGCAATACGGAAAGTTTTATCTTTTAAGTCCCCATACCCGTTAGATATCTGCCAGCCTCTTAAACCCAGTTCTTTGTTTAAGGCAGCTACATCTATACTTCTGGTATTCTTAATAGTAGTCAAAGTATTAGATAAATATCTCTCATCAGCAAATAAAGCCAAATGCTTTTTAGCCCAGCCTCTCACATATTCCGCCATCTCTATATGCCTCTGAAATCTATTCTCCAAACCTTCCTCCAGTATATAATCCAATTGGTAATCAAGCGCAAACATATGTGATAAGGAGGGGGTAGAAGGATATTGATAATCTTTTTTCTGGATATAATCATATAAAGCTAACAAATCTAAATAAAAGCCCCGGTGCGGTACTTGCTGGGCCCGTCTTACAGCTTTTTTAGAAAAGGTACATATAGCCATACCAGGAGGCAGCCCCAGTGCTTTTTGGGTGGAAGTAATGCAAATATCAATTCCTAATTTATCTACTTCTATTTTAGAGCCCCCGGCGGAGCTTACCGCATCAACACACCAGATAATTTCGGGGTATTTAGCTATAACCGGGGCTATTTCTTGCACCGGATTCATAATCCCCGTAGAAGTCTCATTATGAGTAACCGTAACTAAATCATATTTATTCGTGGCTAATACTTCGTCTACCATTGCCGCAGTAGTTGCCTGTCCTAAAGGAACTTCAAACAAATCAGCCGCTACATTATTAGCCTGAGCCATTTCAAACCATCTTTTGCCAAAAGCTCCTACGGAAAATACGGCTGCTCTTTGTAAAGTGCAGGACCGGACCGCTCCTTCCATTAAACCACTGCCCGAACTGGTGGACAAAAGTATTTCCTCTTCAGTATATAGCAATTGCCTAAGTTTATCCGTGATGTTTCTTTGTAAACTGGAGGCATCTTTACTACGGTGTCCAATCATCGGTGTTGACATTTTGTCTAAAACTTCCGGTCTAACTTCAACTGGTCCCGGAATGAATAATTTCTTATGCACTGATTACCCCTCCAAATAAATTTTTTTCCTAATATTCTTATAATTATAGTCTTATTTCTGCTATGTGTAACAAAAAACTACTATAAATCAGACATATTAATAAAAAAGATGCCCCCCCAAAATTAACCTCTAAAATTCTAATTAGCATGTCGCCATATATTTTAACATTTGCATCTTATTTCCCTGCTAATTTTATGAGTAAACATTTTACATTAATTTACCCTATCTTTATAAATCCCAAAACTTATTTTTACTTTACTTTATTAAGATAGTAAAAAAGGAGGCCAGCTTAGTGTTACAAAATTTATCTTTACAAAAGTATATGGGAATTATTTTTGCTTTTATCTTGTTATTAACTATTACGGCTTTATCTATAGCAGTTCTTCATATTCAGGAAAAGCAAATTAATACTCTAATTGCAGGTAAATTACAAGATTCTACTAATAATGTAATAGAAAGAATGTCCATACTGCGTTCTACCGTGGACAGCCGGGAATATGACAAAAAGCTCTCCTACTTTTTAAGCCAGCAACGCTCCAGTTACCAAGAGCAAGCCCTAGGCTTAAACCAATATCTTATTCAGGTTGATAATAAAGAAATTACCCGATTTGGAGAATTATCAGACTTTCCCGTTAATGAAACATTATTAAACCAAATAATTGCCGAACAGAAAGGTATAACCATGTCTACCTTTAAAGACCATGCTTATATTATTTCCTATGCCTTTTCTTTAGAGTCTAATACTTTAGTAGCACTAGTAATGCCGAAAAGTGATTACTTAAAACCCTTAAATAATTTGCGTAATTTCATGTTTATTATAGCAGCTATTTCCCTAATATTAAGCTGTTTAGCCACTTGGCTTATCTCCAATTACATAACCCAGCCTATTACCTATTTAGTCGGTGCTTTAAAAAAGGTGGAATCCGGTTACTTAAATACCAGTATTCCCGAAAAACAAGCGACGAGCGAATTAAGCCACATGAGTAAATCTTTTAACAGCATGATAAGCTATTTAGCAAAATTTACCGCGTATTTAAGCAATACGGTTTCCCTGCTTAAGCATTCCAGCTCCGACTTACAAAACAACACTAAATTAATTCAACAGGAAGCCAATGCTATTGTTTTAAATATAGAAAATATAAATCAGGAAACTAATCAACAGCTTAATGATATTAAAGCTATGTGCAATTCGGTTAATGAATTAACAAATATTAATGGGACTATCGAAAAGCAAAAACAAGAAGCTATTAAAACCAGTACTATGGTTTTTGAGCAATCTCAAACCGGCCAGACCTCTATTACGGAAATGCTCGCCAAGTTAAACTCCCTTAATAATATTGCCGGTGATACTAGTCATTCCTTTTCCAGTCTGGAAAATAAACTGCAGGAAGTATTAAAAATTAATACTTCCATAGAAGAAATTGCCCAAAAGATAAAATTAGTGGCCTTAAATGCTACCCTGGAGGCGGCCCGGGCCGGTATCCACGGTAATGCTTTCAGCATCGTCGCTTATGAAGTAACTAATCTGGCCCAAAATACCCATGACTTTTCTTTACAAACTAATAAAATTGTCCAGGAGATATTTTCCCGCTTTAAAGTATTGGATGAAAATTATAATAATATATGCCAAGAAATCAGTCTCACCCTGGATATAAGCCATGAAGCCGGCCGTTTATTTAACGGTATTAATAATGAAATAATTTTAAATCAAGAGGTTACTGAACAGCTGGGAGCATCTATAAATAGTAATATTCACTTATTGCAAACCCTTAACCGGCAAATTGATAATGTATGGCAAAAAGCTAACCTGATTAATCATGCTATTCCCCCTATGCTTAACTCGGCCCGAATACAAGAAAACAATTGCAATTCTACCCAAATTTACAGCAGTGAACTATTAGACTTATCCGCCCAAATAGAAAGCTTTATCAATAAAGTAAGACTTGATTCAGGGGGAGTTAAAACTACATCATAAAAAGATAAGCATAGCGAACATAAAATCAGTAGTCCTGTAAGGGCTCTGCCTGAATCTTAGTCGCAGGATGAAATCCCAACCACTTCCTCTTCCCCTAGTCTTGGTCATATGGCCTCCTCTATGACTTGACTATTTATATATATCTTTAAGTCCCTCTATTGGCCCTTAAAAAAGCCGCAGCTTTTTTAAGGGTATTTCTTTAGCCTTAATTTTACCGAGTTTTTACACTTAGAGGTAATCAGTTTAACATTCATAGTCTACTATTAGGAAAAAGGAGGTGAAAAAAATTGAAAATACCAGTGGATTTACATGTTCATACTATTGCCAGTGGCCACGGTTACAGCACTATTCAAGAGATTATGACCGTTGCAGCCCAAAAAGATCTTAAAATGGTAGCTATTACTGACCACGGACTTAACATGCCCGGCGCTCCGCACCTATATCATTTTACCAACATGATATCCCTACCCCGGGTTATAGAAGGTGTGGAATTACTACGGGGAGTAGAAGCTAATATTTTAAACTTTCAAGGTGAAGTTGATATGCCGGAACAGGTCATGTCTGATTTCCTAGATATAGTTTTGGCAGGTTTTCATGATGAAACCGGCTACACCGGACAAGGCCAGGAAGATAATACTAAAGCTATGATTGCCGCCATTAAAAATCCCTATGTCCATTTAATTACTCATCCGGGCAACCCCAAATATCCTGTAGATGTAGAACAAGTAGTACTGGCAGCTAAACATTACCATAAGGCTATAGAGTTGAATAACAGTTCTTTTATAGTTCGTCCCGGCAGCCAAACCTTATGCAACCAATTTGCTCAAATGGCTAAAAAGCACCATATATTAGTCAGTATTAACAGTGATGCCCATATCAGCTACAATACGGGGGAAAATAGAAAAGCAGTCAGCCTGGCTTTAAGTGCCGGTATTCGTCAAAGCCAAATACTCAATACTTCTGTCCGCAAAGTCCGCCAATTTCTTAATGAACATAAAAAAAGCCTTACCCCGAAGCTGCAAGAAGCTTTATAGAATAGGCTTTAAATTGTTTAAAGGTTAAAGGGCAAAAAAAAAGAGGCACTTGGCCTTTTTTTATCTTCTATCTTTGTTCAGTATCTTTTTCCATTGCATCTTGGATAATATTTATTAAATATTCGGGTTTAGACAAATCTCCTAAATCTGAAAAAATAGCTGAGGCTGCCACTAAAGTATCATAATTTCCTGGAAGCGGCTTTTCAACTAATTCTCTAAGTCTAATAGCTACAAAATTTGCTTCCATTTCATTCAGTTTTTTTTCATCTTTTATGCCTTGTTTATTTATAAGTATGTCAGTACCAGGATATAAATATGGGTCAATCATGGTTTTTATCTTCTTTAATTTTATATTTTTCGTTTAAATATTTTCTCATGTCGTCTGTTGTAATTTCGCCTTTTTTTTCTTTCTCCACTAGCTCCAAAAAATCCTTAGAAGGCTCTAAACCATCCACTTTAATTAGTCCTAGAGCATAATCCCATGCTTTAGTTTTATCCATACTCTAATCCCTCCTATGTATCAATAAGAATGATTTTTAAGCCGCATATGAGTATTATCAATATCTACCACGATTACTTCCCGTCCTATTTTCTTAACTGCCTCCCAGGGAATAACCAGCTTTTGCCGGTCAGCCCAAAAGTTAAAGGCATTGCCCCGGTTGGGAAGAATAATGGAAATAATTTGACCACTCTGTTCATCAATTAACATATCTGATTCCCCTACCGTTCCCATCCGCATGCCATCATAAATATTAACCATTTCCTTACCTATCAGCTCATTAAGCTTTATGTTAATCCCCCCTAAACTCCAGTATGTCCAAAACCGCCTGTGCCCCGAGTGGTCTTTTCCAAGTCTTCGACCTCAACTAATTCAACTTTTTCCACCTTAGTAAAAACCATCTGGGCAATTCTTTCCCCTCTTTGTAAAATATACTCTTTGTCCCCCAGATTTATAACAATAACCTTAATTTCACCTCTATAGTCAGCATCAATAGTGCCGGGGGTGTTAAGTAAGGTAATACCATGCTTAATAGCCAGTCCACTGCGGGGACGGACTTGGGCTTCATAACCTTTAGGTATGGAAATAGCAATGCCGGTAGGAACTAATACGGTTCGGCCTTTATCTATTACCATAGGCTCATCATTAGCCGCATATAAAACTAATCCTGAAGAACCATCAGTCATATACTGAGGTAAAGGAATATCTGCAGAATGCAACCTTTTAATATGGATTTTCAACTTACCCTCTCCTTATATCTGCTACCTAAAATAGTGCGAGAACTCTTGTTCTACTTGAGATAATATATCTTTGGAACCAATAGCTGCCATGGATAATGATTTATGATTCAGGATGTTTTGGGCCAGATTATTGACCTCTTCCGGGGTTACCGCTAAAACCTTTTCCACTACTTTTTCTACCGGAACTATTTTTCCGTACATCAACATGGATTTGCCAATACGGCTCATGCGATTAGTAGCACTTTCCATGCCTAAATAAATATTGGATTTCATTAACTGCTGGGCCCGGTTTACTTCAGCTTCGGTAACACCCTTACTTATAAATAAATCTAATTCTTCATGTAAAGCGGCAAAAAAACGGGCTACATTATTCTTGCTAGTCCCGATATATATAGCATAAGAACCGGTATCTGAATAATTAGAGGGATAAGAATATACCGAATAAGCCAGACCTAATTCTTCCCGCATTTTTTGGAATAATCTCGAACTTAATCCGCCTCCCAAAATACTATTCATGACATTTTGAGCATAACGGTTAGAATCAAAATAAGAAATACTGGGTCCCCCTATACAGAGTTGAACTTGTTCAGTATCCTTCTCCACTAAGTTTATAAAAGGTAAATTAGTTTTAGAGTCAGGATTCTCTATATTAACTGCTAATTGTGATGGCCGGCTTAAACAATTTTCAATCTTAGCCTTTATAGCTTCGTTTTTCACATTCCCGGCAATGGAAATAATCAAATTAGCCGGTTGGTAGCAGTTTTTATAAAAATTATAAATATCATCCCGGCTAAAGTTGGCCACCGAATCTAAGGTCCCTAATATAGGCCAGCCCATGGAATTGCCATCCCATAAATTTTGGGCAAAAACATCGTGAATTAAGTCATCGGGGGAGTCTTCGTACATATTGATCTCTTCAATAACTACCCCTTTTTCCGTAATAAAATCCTTAGCGGAAAATGATGAATTAAAAATCATATCAAATAAAATATCCAGAGCTTCATAACAATTTTCATCTAAGGTCCGGGCATATATACAAGTATATTCTTTAGCGGTAAAAGCATTAAGCTGTCCGCCGATACCTTCAAAGCTCTCCGCGATATCCCGGGCCGTACGGCTGCCCGTTCCCTTAAAAAGCATATGTTCTATAAAATGACTGGCTCCCGCCATATGCTCAGGCTCATGTCTGGAGCCTACTTTAATATATATACCTACCGCTACTGATTTCAGGTAAGGAATTTCTTCGACAACCAGGGTGGCATTACTATCCAGATTCCAATTATTTATCACCTAATTACCTCCATTGATAGAATTCATACTATAATTCGTTTAATCTACTAGTAATCCCTTTACTTTATTAATATTTCCTTTATTCTATTAATGATTTTATTATTCTTGTTAATATTCTCCCTACTCACTAAAGCTATACTATTAACCAGCTTACCATTAGCATAAACATCCAGATAACCTAGCTTAACTCCTTCATTTATCGGGGCTTCAACCATATAGTTCATACGCACCTTTTTTTCAATATCTAATTTTATATCGGCCTGCCATAGGTATACATCCTGGCTGGGATAAACTTCTACATATGGTTTATCCCCATTATTTACTTTTAATTGTTTAAATACCTGCTCTTTATCTATTACCTTTACATATTCCGCCTTATTAAAGCCATAATCCAATAATCTTCTGCCATCACCATTTCTATCCCCTGACCTTAGAACAACGGCAATAAGACTGCGTCCCTCCCTGGTGGCTGAAGCTACTAAACATCGGCCGGCTAAATCAGTTGTACCGGTCTTAATTCCGTTAATACCGGGATAATTCCACATTAAGCCATTAGTATTTTGGATAGGCAAGGGTTCCCGGTAACCGGGATGCTTAAAGGTAGACTGCGGCATAGCTACAATTTGGGCCGGCTCTTTTTTGGTTAATAAATAACGTCCTATCACACTTAAATCGTAAGCGGTACTATAATGCTCTTGATTAGGCAGTCCCGACGCATTTACAAAATGGGTATTAACTGCCCCTATGGCAAAAGCTTTCTTAGTCATAAGATGCCCAAAAAATCTTTCATCACCGGCTACATGTTCAGCTAAAGCTACGGCTGCATCATTGGAGGAACGGATTAAGGCTACCTTTAATAACTCCCCCACCTCTACTTGCTGCCCGGCCCGTAATCCAATGGTAAATTCCGGGGTCTTATCAGCATGTTCAGTAATAGTAGCTACCTCATCTAACCCGGCATATTCCACCGTCAAAATAGCCGTCATCATCTTGGTGGTACTGGCTACGGCCCGCTTATCATCCTGGCCTTTAGCATATATAATTTGACCAGTCTCCCCATCAGCCAGGCAGAAAAAGTTAGTAGAAAAGTAAGGTGCAGCATTGACCTCCACCTTTATACTAAGTAATAAAAAAAGGGCTAAACAAATAATACTACTCTTTCGTAACATTTTCCTTTACATCCCCATCCTTGGCCACTAAAATTTTATCTATGGTTACCATTTTATAGCCTTCTGCTTTGATACCCTTTAGCATCTCCGGTAAGGCTTGCACCGTTGGTTCGGTAGGATGCATTAAAATAATGGCATCATTATGAACCTTATTGAGCACCCTTTTTACAATGATATCCGGGCTAGGCCTTTGCCAGTCAATAGTATCTACACTCCACATGATCAGGTCGTAATTGATACTGGACACAGAACTCATTAATTGGCGGTTCTGTTCCCCATAAGGAGAGGCAAAAAACTCACTGCGCTTACCTATAGTTTTATAAATAACCTCTTCCGCTTTTTTTATCTGGTTAACTGCATCGGCTGAAGAGAGACTGTTAAAATGCACATGCTTATAACCATGGTTTTGAATGCTATGTCCAGCCTCAGCCATCTTCTTTAACAGGTCTGGATTTTTCTCGGCCCATACCCCGGTAACAAAAAAGGTTACTTGAGCTTCATGTTTTTGAAACTGCTCTAACATGGCCGGAATAAATTCTTCCCCCCAGTCTACATTGACGGTAATCGCTACCACCTTTTTACCGGTATTACCCTGGTATATAGGCTCATTCATACGCGATGCTACTCCGGATTCACTGTAATAAAGCAGTGAAACTCCTAAAAAACTAGCAATAAGTAATAATACAGCTGCTGCCCCCATTAACATTTTTTTAGAAAAAAAGTAAACTTTCATCTAATCTTTCCCCCTTAGCTGTACCCAGATTCTTCCTCCACTAATACCTGCTTTTACTATTATGGGCCCCTGGGAAGTATTTTCGAATTTAAAATCTAAATCATCAAAGCTCACTGTAGCATCCCTATCTTTAGGAATATAAGTAACTGGCTTTGAATGTGGATGTCTTTCCATTACCTTAAGCCCACTATTTAAAACTGCATTATATAATGTACTTGATACTTGACACACCCCTCCTCCATAATCTACTCCGGTAGACCCAGATAAAATAACTGGGGCAGGTAAATAACCTCTTTCCACGGTTCTGGGCCCTACTATTTCGTTAAAGGAAAATAAGTCTCCCGGCCATAAAAGCACATTATTAATACCCTGACTAGCCAGCAAAATGTTATTATAACGTTGGTAAGACCCACCTATGCCGGTTTCATAATAACCTAAAACCTTATTGGCATTACTTAGCTCCTGACTGGTATGGTGAGGCTGTACCCTAATCAAATACAAACTGACCTGCTCATTTTCCTGAGCCGCAATCACTTTAGCTACACTTTTTTTAATATCTACTAATACACCTTCCTTTTCCTCTATTATTTGCCCGGTTAATTTATCAATATGGGGCTCTACCGGTATGGTCAGATATTTTAGAGCTAATTCCTCCACTACTAATCGGACCTCATCAGGCAATAAACCTTCAGCAGCATAAGATTCAATGGTTACCCCCGGCTTTACCCCGTAAAAATAACGTTCTACTTTGTCTACCCCACTGTTAATCAATGAGGTGGCTATTAAAAAAGTAAATAAAAAAAGGGCTCTACCATCTAATTTAATGACTTGAAAACCCTTTTTAGAAATCACCATCCCACCCCTAACATTAGCTACTCATAAATAATTATTCGTCAGGTAAGGTATGTATTCAGTTATCCAGAAAATACAAATAAACCGAGTGGTCTCGGTTTACTTGGGAAAAAACTTTAATTGTTTGGTTTAGTAGTACTTTTCAAAACTGCTTTACGAGATAAGTTGACTCGGCCTTGTTTATCAATTTCCGTAACCTTAACCAGGATTTGGTCACCAATTGCTACCACATCATTTACCTTTTCAACTCTCTCTTCGGCCAGTTGAGATATATGGACTAACCCTTCCTTACCTGAAGTACCTAAAACACCCGGAATAATTTCTACAAATGCTCCGAAATCCATAATGCGTTTTACTGTACCCATGTAAGTCTTGCCTACTTCTACTTCGGCCACAATAGACTCAATTAGAGAACGGGCGCGTTGTCCTGCTTCTTGGTCAGTTGCTACAATAAATAAAGTACCATCATCTTCAATATCAATTTTACAGCCGGTATCATCAACAATTTTATGGATAGTCTTTCCCCCAGGGCCTATTACTTCCCTAATCTTATCGGGATGAATTTTCATCCGTATCATTTGAGGAGCATAAGGAGAAAGTTCCTGATTAGGCTGATCAATAGCTTCCATCATTTTGCCCATAATAAACATTCTGCCGACCTGAGCTTGAGCTAAAGCTGTTTCTACTATTTCACGGTTTACTCCGGTGATTTTAATATCCATTTGTAAAGCCGTAAGTCCATTTTCAGTTCCGGTTACCTTGAAGTCCATATCTCCTAAGGCATCCTCAATTCCTTGAATATCACTTAAAATCGCAAAGGCATCTCCTTCTTTAACTAAACCCATAGCAATACCTGATACCGGAGCTTTAATGGGAACTCCCGCATGCATTAAAGATAAGGTGCTACCACAGACACTGCCCATAGAGCTGGAGCCGTTTGATTCTAAGACATCAGATACTACTCTGATAGTATAAGGAAAAACTTCCTGGTCTGGAATTACTGGAATTAAAGCTCTTTCTGCCAAAGCACCATGACCTATTTCCCGGCGTCCCGGTCCCCGCATAGGTTTAGTTTCACCTACACTATAAGGGGGGAAATTATAATGATGGATATACCTTTTAGATTCTTCAATTCCTAATCCATCTAACACCTGTTCCTCACTCATAGCACCTAAAGTAGTAACAGATAATACCTGGGTTTGTCCCCGGGTAAATAAACCTGTACCATGGGGTCTGGGCAAATAGCCTACTTCACAAGTAACTGGTCTGATTTCATCTAGTTCCCTGCCATCAACTCTGTCCCTATCTTCTAAAATCATTTTACGCACAGTTTCTTTCAAAACTTTTTCCAGTATAGTATTTACTTGTTTACCATCTTCGGGATAAATATCAGCAAAATGTTCCATAGTTAGCTGGTTTACTGCTTCCATTTGCCCTTCCCGGGCCTTTTTATCAGAATTCTTTACTGCTGCTTCCATTTTTTCAGTAACGAATTCCCTTACGGCAGCTTCCAGCTCTTCATTGACCTGGGGCAGAATAACTTCGGATTTAACCGGGTTAACAGCTGCAATTATAGTTTCCTGGAAAGCACAGATTTTCTTAATCTCATCATGAGCATAAAAGATAGCGTCAATAACTTGAGCTTCGGGAATTTCATTAATTCCCCCTTCTACCATCATGATGGCATCCTTACTACCGGCTACAGTTATATGCATCTGGCTTAGGCCCATTTCTTCCACGGTAGGGTTAATTATAAACTTTCCATCAATTAAGCCTACTACTACCCCCGCCACCGGGCCGTTAAAAGGAATATTAGAAACACTTAATGCTATTGATGCTCCGGTTATAGCCGTTACATCAGGGGCATTATCCTTTTCTACGGATAAAATCGTAGCTACTACATGCACATCATTACGGTATCCTTTAGGGAATAAAGGACGGATAGGCCTGTCAATTAATCGGGCACTTAAAGTCGCCAATTCTGTAGGCCGGCCTTCTCTTTTTATAAACCCTCCCGGAATTTTTCCTGCGGCATATTGTCTTTCTTCATAATCTACCGTCAAAGGGAAAAAATCTATGCCTTCCCGCGGCAGTTTAGAAGCAGTTGCTGTAACTAAGACTACAGTTTCTCCATAACGCATTACAGCAGCTCCATTAGCTTGTTTAGCTACTTTACCAACTTCGATTACTAATTTTCTTCCACCAATTTCGGTTTCAAAAAGATGCACTGATTAGATGTCCTCCTTTCTAATATTATGGATTAAGGATAAAATTAAAGAGCGGCAGTATCCGCTCTTTATCTTCGTAAACCTAATCTGGTAACGATACTTCTATATCTTTCGAAATCATTATCTTTAAGATAATCTAATAAAGCTCTTCTTTGACCAACCATCTTAAGTAAACCTCGGCGTGAATGATGATCTTTTTTATTAAGCTTAAGATGTTCATTCAGATAATTAATTCTTTCCGTAAGAATGGCTATTTGAACTTCCGGGGAACCGGTATCATTTTCATGAATTTGGAAACCCTTGATAAGTTCTTGCTTTCTTTCTTGACTTAAGGCCATTTATTTCACCTCCTCACTATTAATCGCCGCTAACCAAGAAAAGCGTCGGTGACTTCGCTAACCCTAGCTGACGGTTCCGGGGCAGACCACTTTATAATCAGTCTACCTTATATATTTAACAACTAGATCAAAGACCTGGCCGCTCTTTGCTTTAAAACTTTCATAATATTCTCATAAAATCCCATTAGAACCAAGGTAATTTTAGCATAGCCTCGTTAAAAAGTAAACTTTAACTCGAATAGACCGCCGCTATTTTATAGGCTGCATCCCGGTCTTGGCTAATCTGGTTTACTAAATCATCTATACCGTTAAACTTTTTTTCATCCCTGACCTTATCCAGAAAATATATGGTTAGAGTTTCATCATAAATATCTTGGGCAAAATCTATGATATGTACCTCCATAGTTACCGGATGGTCATTATGAAAAGTAGGTTTTCTGCCTATATTTACTACACAATTATAAGTAACTTCTTTATATAAAGCCTTAGCGGCATAAACTCCTATACCAGGTATTAAAATATCCTCATCTATTTTAAGGTTAGCTGTGGGAAATCCAATTTTACTGCCCCGCTTTTCACCGCGAACTACACTGCCGGTTACTGTAAAGGGATGACCTAATAAATGCCGGGCTTCCTTGACCTGCCCCTCTTCCAGGGCTTCCCTGATTAAGGTACTGGAAACCACCTTACCATCTAATTCTACCGGTCTTATAATACTAACTTTAAATCCATATTTAATTCCTAATTCCTTTAGCAAATCAGGGGTACCTTGGCCTTTGTAACCAAAAGAATAATTAAAACCTACAAATATATGTTTAGCATTAAGCTTATCTACTATTATTTTTTGCACAAACTCTTCCGGTTCCCACTTAGATATCTCTTTATTAAAAGAGTTGTAAATCAATAATTTAATTCCTATCTGTTCTAATAATTTGGCTTGTTGCAGAGATCCTGTAATCAGCTTCGGAGCTTTATCGGGATTAATTATTTTATTAGGATGAGGATCAAATATAAAAGCGGTGGAAATTCCTGAATTAGCATTGGCTCCGTCCACTACCTCCTGCAATAACCTGTGGTGGCCTAAATGTACTCCATCAAAGTTTCCTAAAGCTAAAAATACGGGCTTTTCGCCTTTTTTATAGTTTTCTATTTCTCTAATTATCTCCATCTAAGTTCTCCCTTAAACAGTTTTAAAAACCCGGATTGGTTTTATTGCTACAGATAAGTTTTCCGCATTAGCTTGACCGATAGCTACAAATTGTTCTTCCTGGTCATAAATTCTCATAAATCCCAGTGGTAACTCAGAAGTAGTATAAATAGGATTGCCATTACTAATGGCTAGGCTTTCGGCCCTATCTTTAAGCCTATAGACCGGCCAGTGTTTTAGAGGAAAATCTACCGCCAGCAAACCTTTTATATCCTCGGGTTCGGCTAGAATCTCTGCTAAAGAATGGCTGTCATCCAGAGTAAAAATACCTGACTTAGTGCGGATAAGGCTCGATAAAAATCCGCCCGTACCTAATTTCTCCCCGATATCATTGCATAAGGTTCGGATATAAGTTCCCTTAGAGCAGACTACCCGGAATTGTATCAACGGAAACTGGCCCTTTAAATCAATCTGCAAGACATCTATAGCAAATATTCGGGCCGGCCGGGCTTTTCTTTCCACGATGACACCCTTACGGGCTAACTCATATAGCTTTTGACCTTGATGGTGGACTGCCGAGTACATAGGAGGAATTTGTTCAATATCCCCTACCAGGTTTTTTAGGGCAGTTTCGATTGGTTCGGCTTCTATCTGAACCGAGTTTTTATAAGTAACATTGCCCCATACATCTTGAGTATCAGAAACTCCCCCTAAAGTTAGGGTAGCCACATATTCTTTGGATTCATCCTCAATATAAGGAATTATTTTAGTGGCTTGTCCGATAGCTATAGGCAATACTCCCGTTACCATCGGATCAAGAGTTCCTAAATGACCTATTTTGGTTTTACGGGGCAATAGACGTTTCAAGCTTCTAATTACATCATAAGAGGTCATAGCAGACGGTTTATTTACAATTAAAAATCCATCCATCTATAACACCATTTTTTCTACTATTTTTATAACCTGGTCACAAACTGTGTTAATATCACCTTCTTGGCTGGCCCCAGCCGCCTGCTTGTGACCCCCGCCTCCTAATTCCTTAGCTATCAGGGCAACATCAACACCTTGTTTCGATCTAAAGCCTATCTTGATTAAACCCGGTTTTATTTCGCGAAATAGTAAACCTACTTCAACTCCTTTAATCATCCGGGTGTAATTAATAATTCCTTCAGGATGCAAACCATGAGCTGCTATTTCATCAATATCGGCATAAGGTAATAACATCCAGGCTATTTTCCCATCGGCACTAATATTAAAATTTCTTAATGCCTTAGCTAAAAGTAATACTTCTTGCATAGGCTTAGACTCAAATAAATTTATTCGGGTCTTTTCTAAATTAACTCCGCTTTCTAAAAGTGCCGCCGCTATTTGGTGAGTCTTACTGGTAGTATTGCTGTACTTAAAGCTGCCGGTATCCATTACCATGCCTGCATAAAGGGGAGTAGCTATATTTTCATTTAGGGGTATATTCATTTCCCCTAACAACTCATAAATAATCTCGGCGGTAGCCGCAGCCCTCTTATCCACATAGTTGTAATGACCAAAAAAGGCATTGCTTTCATGGTGGTCAATATTAAAAACTGTAGCTTCCTTATTTAAATTGGGGGCCACCTCAAAACCCACCCGGTCTTTATCAGTACAGTCTAAGAAAATAATGTTTTCTATCCTGTCCGGCTCCGGCAGAGAATTATTGATATATTCCACATAAGGTAAATAATGATATATGCTAGGAATAATATCGTGGAGAAACATACTAACATTTTTATTTAGTGATATCAATCCCATATACAAACCTAGCATAGAACCAATACAATCCCCATCAGGAATACTGTGCCCGATTATAAGAAAGTTATCGTTTTTTATGAGTTGTGCGGATATTTCTTTTAAGCTATTCATTAGTCTCTTTTCCATCGCGCAGTTCTTCCAGTAATGATGAAATCCTAATCCCATGTTCGATAGACTTATCCAAGCGTAAGTCCAGTTCCGGTGCATGTCTGATTTCTAGCTGACGAGCCAGTTCACTGCGCAAATATCCTTTGGCTTTTTGGATAACTTTTATAGTCTCCTGTTGTTCTTGTTCATCTCCTAGTATACTCACATTTATTCGGGCATGACTTAAGTCATTAGTAATATCTACCCTAGTTATAGAAATAGTAGACAGGTTTATTCTAGGATCTTTTAGATTTAATATTATTTGGGATAATAGGCGTTTAGTCTCTTCTGCCATTCTTTCCTGCCTGCGTTGACTCATAATACTTGCCCCTTTCTCGAAAAACTTGGTTTGCTGCTGCTATTATTTTTTATAGTTCTCTAGGAATTTCCTCCATGGTAAAGGCTTCAATAACATCTCCATCTTTAAGATCATTAAAATCCTTTATACCTATACCACATTCATAATTTTCCTGTACTTCTTTAACATCGTCTTTAAATCTCTTTAAGGAGGATAAGTTACCTTCGTAAATGATAACTCCATCTCTTAAAACCCGAATATTGGCATTTCTTTGCATTTTTCCATCAATAATATAAGAGCCTGCTATAGTGCCGGCATTGGGCACTTTAAAGGTAGCCCTAACTTCGGCTCGGCCGATATATTTCTCCTTATATTCGGGATCTAGAAGTCCAACCATCGCTTTTTTAACATCATCAATCGCTTCGTAAATAACCCGGTAGAGACGAACATCAATATTTTCCTGTTCCGCACTTTTACGGGCATTAACATCTGGTCTTACATTAAATCCAATGATTATTGCATTAGAAGCAGTGGCCAGCATGACATCGGTTTCGGTTACAGCACCTACCGCCGAATGAATTACATTTACTTTAACTTCATCAGTGGATAAACGTAATAAAGATTGAGCTAAGGCTTCAATAGATCCTTGCACATCACCTTTTATGATTAAGTTTAATTCTTTAACTCCTGCATCTTGCATTTGTTTAAAGAAATCATCCAGAGAAACTTTACTGCTGCTCTTTTGTTCTTCCAGCTTTCTTTCACTGGCTCTTAAGCTCAATACTTCCTTAGCTATTTTTTCATCACAAGCTTGAACTTTACCTCCGGCTTCCGGTACATCTGACCAGCCCATTATTTCTATGGGCATGGAAGGCAAAGCATTATCAACTCTTCTGCCTCTATAATCACTCATGGCTCTAACTTTACATAAGCTGCTACCGCAGATTAAAAAGTCGCCTACTTTTAAGGTTCCTTTTAATACCAAGACGGTTGCCACCGGTCCGCGGCCTTTATCCAGTTCCGCTTCAATAACTACTCCTTCTGCAGCCCGGTTAGAATTAGCTTTAATTTCGTTAAGTTCTGCCACTAATAGAACCATTTCCAGTAAAGTATCTATATTATCTCCCGTTTTAGCCGAAACCGGAACAAAAATAATATCTCCGCCCCATTCTTCCGGTACAATGCCATATTCAGTCAATTGCTGCATAACTTTGTCCGGATTAGCAGTGGGCTTATCCACCTTATTAACTGCTACTAAAAACGGTACTCCCGCTGCCTTAATATGGTTAATCGCTTCTACGGTTTGAGGCATAACCCCGTCGTCAGCAGCGATTACTAATATTACAATATCGGTAAGGTTGGCTCCCCTGGCTCTCATAGCCGTAAAAGCTTCGTGACCGGGAGTATCTATAAAGGTTATCTTATTACCTTTTACCGTTACTTGATAAGCACCTATATGTTGGGTAATTCCCCCCGCTTCACCGGAGACTACATCAGCACTTCTGATTTTATCCAATAAGGAAGTTTTACCATGGTCAACATGACCCATAACTGTAACTATAGGTGGTCTTAGTTCCATCGATTTATCATCATCTATGATTTCTTCTAAGAGTTTTTCTTCTTCCGATATGGCCCGTTCTACTTTGACTTCATACAAACTAGCCAATATTTCGGCAGTCTCAAAGTCTATGTCTTGATTAACGGTAGCTAAAGTACCTAATTCCATTAATTTTTTCACTATCTCGGCCGCGCTTTTACCCAGCATTTCCGCAAATTCTCTTACGGTAATGCTATCTTCAATAGCGATTAAATCGGGGGTCTTTTCTATAACTTCTTCTTTTTTGCGTTTATGCTTCGGTTTTCTTACCTGACGGCTATAGTCTTTTTTAGGAAAACTCTTGTCCGGGGTTTTTTTAGTTTTATTATTAGGTTTATTAGGTTTGGCACCTCTAGTAACATCTGAAGCCTTAAGATTTTCTTTATCACTAGTTGGCGCGGCTGAATTTGCAACTGGTGTCCTTGCATTAGGAGGACGGAAGTTGCTATCTTTAGGCCTATGATTATTCATTCCTGCCGAAGCAGGCTTATTAGTATTAGGTCGGCCGGCATCTTGGTTTCTATTAACATTAGTGGGCCTATGGTTATTGGAGCCCCTATTATCATTTGGGCTGGGCGGCCTGTTACCAGTTCTATCTGAACTTGGCGGCCTGTTACCGGGTCGGTCCGGGCTTGGCGGCCTGTTACCAGTTCTATCTGAGCTTGGGGGCCTGTTACCAGGCCTATCCTGGCTTGGAGGCCTTCTATCCGGGCCTTGAGCCCTATCACCAGGTCTATCTGGACTTTGGGGCCTATTAGCAGGTCGGTTCGGGCTTTGTGGTGGCCTATTACCTGAATTTTGTGGCCTATCGGCTCTATCTGGGCTGGAAGCTCGGTTATTTCTATCTACAGGAGGTTTGGACGGATCGGAAAAATTCTGATTTCTTTCCCGATGGTGGGGTTGTCTTCCTTGATCTACGGAAGGCCGATTGTCAATCGGTTGCTTGGGTTTATCAGATTTAGGGACTTTGTTTTCTTCCATTTTAGAATTAGCAAGTTGCTTTTTAACCCAACTTACCTGTGATTCTTCCATAGTACTCATATGGTTTTTGACATCTAGTCCTAAACCATGCAAAACATTCACCATTTCTCTACTTTGTATTCCCAGTTCTTTTGCTAATTCATGTACTCTTATTTTGGCCATTCAACCACCCCCATAGTTTCTATTTTTTCTTCCGTCCTGTTAATAGCATCCAAAAGAGCTGCCGCCATTTTGTTATCATTAATGGTTACCGCCACCCGGTAAGCCTTCCCTACACTAGTACCCAAATCATATTTATTCCCCAGTATAACCCATGGTATATTAACTTTCTGGCAAATATTAATCAACATTTCTTTAGAATTATCCGCTATATCATTACTCATTAGGAGCAGATAAGCTTTACGCCTTATTAAACTTGATTTAGCCGCTAAAGTACCGGCGGAAACCTTACCTGCTTTTTGAGCAAACCCTAACATACTATATAGTTTTCTCAACTTATCACACACCTTATTTACTAGCTGTTACTGCCTCAATTTGCTGCTTAATGCTTTCAATAAGCTCCTCGGACAAATCTTGTTCCAGAGCTTTTTGGATTCTTTTTCCTTTAATAGATTGATTAAAACAGTCTACACTAGGACATAGATAAGCTCCTCGTCCCGGTTTTTTCCCGGTAGTATCCAAATGTAAGATACCTTCGGCATTGCGAACTATTCTAATCAGTTCCTTTTTATTTTTCATTTCCCGGCATCCCACACACATACGCTGGGGAAGCTTTCTGGGTTTATTCATCGCTTTCACCATCTTCTACAATTTCGAGCTGGCTTTCGCTTTTAATATCAACCTTCCATCCGGTAAGCTTAGCTGCTAGCCGGGCATTTTGTCCTTCTTTACCTATAGCTAAAGAAAGTTGATAATCCGGCACAATAACCCTGGCCATTTTCTCCTCTTCATTAACATGTACAGCTAAAACTTTGGAGGGGCTTAGAGCATTGGCAATGAATTTTTCCACACTTTTATCATATTTAATAATATCTATTTTCTCGCCGCCCAGTTCGGTAACAATATTTTGCACCCTGAATCCTTTAGGTCCTACACAAGCTCCTACTGAATCAACTTTATCATCTAAGGAATGGACAGCAATCTTAGATCTAAACCCGGCTTCACGGGCAATTGATTTAATTTCAACTACTCCATCAAATATTTCCGGTACTTCCAATTCGAATAAACGCCTTAAAAAGTAAGGATGAGACCTGGAAACATATATATTAGGTCCCTTAGGAGTATTTTTAACCTCATGTATATAAGCTTTTAATCTTTGCCCTATCTCATAATTTTCTGATTGCACTTGATCGGCGGGAAGCATTATGCCTTCAGTTCTTCCCAAGCTGATATAGACATTTTTATTTTCCAGTCTTTGTATGGTTCCAGTAACTATTTCACCTTCCCGTTCCAAAAACTCTTCATAAATAAGGCTTCTTTCCGCTTCTCTAAGTTTTTGAATAACAACTTGTTTAGCAGTTTGGGCTGCTATACGCCCAAAATTACCTGGAGTAGCTTCTACATAAACTAAATCCCCGGTTTGACAATCAGGGTATAAGTCTTTAGCTTCCTCGGCACTTATTTCTATTCTGCCATCGGTCACGGTTTCCACAATAGTTTTTTGCGAAAAAACTTTTACTTCACCTGTAATATCATTAAATTCTACACTTACATTTTGGGAAGTGCCAAAATTCTTTTTATAGGCGGTATTAAGAGCAGATTTAATTGCATCAATTAATGCCAGCTTGGGGATACCCCGCTCTTTCTCTATTTCAATTAGCGCCTGAATCAGATCGTTTGCCATTGTACCTCCTCCTAATTAAAATCTGAATGAAGTCTTAAGGTCGTGACTACATCCCAAAATATTTCATAATTATCAGTATCATCTGCAACTGTTATCATTTCATCATTAACCTGGGTTAATATTCCTACTAATTTCCGCGGTCCAGGAAA
Organism: Bacillota bacterium; assembly: GCA_023395515.1. Taxonomy (GTDB): domain Bacteria; phylum Bacillota; class Syntrophomonadia; order Syntrophomonadales; family Syntrophomonadaceae; genus JAAYRQ01. The sequence continues at coordinate 48,386 of JAEWZB010000121.1, read as the reverse complement.
AGATTTCAGGGTTTTAACTTTAACTTGTTGTCCTATAAATCTTTCCGGATGCTTGTTTCTTTTAATAATCCTATCCAAGCCGGGAGAAGAAACTTCCAAATGGTCATAATTAATATCAGTATCATCTATGAGCTTTTTAACTAGCTTCGTAACCTCAGTACAAAGCCCCAAATCTACGCCTTCACTATGATCAATGAAAATACGCAGCATCTGGTCTTTATTCTCCATACGGTATTCTACATTAACCAGCTCTACATTAATAGTATTAAGTTGCCCCTCTAATAACTCTTCCAGTCGTTTTGTATAATTTTCAGCCATCATTTTTCACCCCCTAAATTATTCATGGGTGTCTTTACAATAGAAAAAGTGGGTCCGCACCCACTTCTAAATCGTAAATATTGGTTAGCTTAGTAAAAGTATAACACATTGAAATAACTTTATTCAAGTTGCTATACAAATATGAGCATAAGTTGCTGTATTTAACCAAATAAACTAATTTGGGTACTTTCAGGTAAACCACTAAAACAATGATATCTTCTCAAAACATCCATGGCCGTTTTATTTAAATGGGTTCGTTGTTGAAAATCCTCCACAGAAACAAAAGCTCCTTGCTTGACTGCTTCTGCAATACCCCGGGCCGCGGTTATGCCCACATTAGGCAAAGCAGAAAAAGGCAGTATTAAACCATTATTTTTCGCCATAAACTTATCGGCACTAGATTTAAATATATCCACCGGGTAAAACTGAAAGCCCCGGGCATACATCTCCAAGCTTAATTCCAGAATCGGTATTAATTTTTTGTCCTTTTGGCTAGCCTGATAACCTAAAGCTTCAATAGCTTTTATACGGTTATTAACCGCATCGTAACCGGCTAAAATAGTTTCCGCCTCAAAATCTTCCGCCCGAATACTAAAGAAACTGGCGTAAAATGCTAAAGGATAATAAACTTTAAAAAAGGCTATTCTATAGGCCATAGTTACATAAGCAACCGCATGAGCTTTAGGAAACATGTATTTTATTTTGTTACAAGAATCTATATACCATTCAGGAACTTGGTTTTCCCTCATAAGGGCTTCATCTTCCCTATTTAGGCCTTTACCTTTTCTTACTTTTTCCATTATCTTGAAAGCTTGCTTCTTATCCATACCTTTATAAATAAGAAAAGTCATAATATCATCTCGGGTACAAATAACTTCATTTAATTTAGCCACATTATTGGATATTAAGTTTTGGGCATTATTCAGCCATACATCGGTACCATGAGATAAACCGCTGATACGGACTAATTCAGAGAAAGTGGTAGGCCGGGTAGCTTCTAACATTTGCCGCACAAATTTAGTCCCAAATTCCGGAATACCAAAAGTACCTACACTAGAGTCAATAGCGGCTGATTTAATTCCCAGGGGGTCAACGGAAGAAAAAAGTTTCATAGTCTCCTTTTCGCTAAGACTAATCGTAGCCGCATCTATACCGGTTAAATCTTCCAGCTCTTTAATTACGGTGGGATCGTCATGGCCTAAGATGTCCAACTTAACTAATTGATCACCAATAGCATGATATTCAAAATGAGTTGTAATAACTCCTGAATCCTTATTTTCCGCCGGATGTTGCAAGGGCGTAAACTCGTAAATATTTCTATCCCGGGGCACTACTATTAATCCACCCGGATGTTGCCCGGTAGTTCTTCTTACTCCGGTAATTCCTTTAACTAATCTATTAGTTTCGGAATTTTTTATTATTTCCCCTTTATTTTCCATATACTTTTTCACAAAACCAAAAGCAGTTTTTTCGGCAATAGTAGAAATAGTTCCGGCTCTAAATACATTATCACTGCCAAATAGTTCTTCTACGTATTGATGAGCCTTACTTTGGTATTCGCCGGAGAAATTCAGATCAATATCGGGTACTTTATCCCCTTCAAAACCTAAAAATGTTTCAAAAGGAATATCAAATCCATCTTTTATAAACTCGTGACCACAATCGCACAGTTTAGCCGGTAAATCTGCTCCACAACCTACTGACCCCTCGGGAGGAAACTCCGAATTTTTACAGTGCAAACATCTATAATGGGGGGGTAAGGGATTTACCTCAGTAATACCGGTAAAATAGGCTACCAAGGAAGAACCTACCGAACCCCGGGACCCTACTAAATAGCCATCATCATTAGACTTTTTAACCAGCTTATGGGCAATAAGATATAAAACACTAAAGCCATGTTTGGTAATCGAATCAAGTTCCCGTTTTATTCTGGCTTCTACTATTTCCGGCAGCTTACCCCCGTACTTGGCACAAGCATCATTCCAGGTTAAATTAGTTATTTCCTCTTCAGCTCCGTCAATTTTAGGAGGATAAAAGCCATCCGGCACCGGTTTAATACTTTCAATTTGATTGGCAATATTAAGTGGGTTTTCGATTACTACCTTGTGCGCATTAGCATCTCCCAGATAGCTGAAGTCATTTAACATTTCCTCGGTAGTTTTAAAATAAAGGGGTAATTCATGCTCCACATCCTCATAGCCCTGGCCCGCTTGAATGATACGCCGGTATATTTCATGATTAGGATCTAAAAAGTGCACATCACCAGTAGCTACAACTGGGATATTAAGCTTTTCTCCCCACTCGATTATGTCTTTATTTATCTGTTCTAAATCATTTTTACTTTCTACTAAACCTTCCCTGATTAAAAACTCATTATTTTGTAAAGGTTGAATTTCTAAATAATCATAAAAAGCCGCAATTTTCTCTATTTCTTCCGGGGCAGCTTTATTTACTATGGCGGTATAGAGTTCTCCCGCTTCACAAGCCGTGCCCAGCAATAGGCCTTGTCTATATTCGGCTAAAACCCGCCGGGGTATTTTAGGGAAACGGTAATAATGATCCAGATAGGAAATACTGACCAGGTTATATAAGTTTTTTAAACCTTCCCGGTTTTTAGCTAACAAAATAATATGATAGGGTCTTTCCTTTTTGTCCTCATTGACTAAATAGGCTTCTACCCCGTAAATAACTTTAATATTATATTTCTGGGCAGCTTGATAGGCATCAGGGAAAGCTTGAATACACCCGTGGTCGGTAATGGCAATAGCCGGATGGTTCCACTTAGCTGCCCGTTTTATTACCTCATCAATTTCAGTTAAACCATCCATAGCACTCATTTTAGTATGTAAATGTAATTCTACTCGTTTTAAGGGGCTATTATCTAAGCGCTCCGCTTTTTCCCCTTGTAAATAGGCATCCAGATAAAGTACAATTTCCCGGGCAAAATTATCGTATCTTACGCTGCCTTGCACCTTTATCCAATCCCCGACTCTGATTTCGTCCTCTTCCAGATTATCAATAAAAGTTTTAATTAGGATAGAATCCGAATAATCAGTTAAATAATAACTGATAACATAACGTCCGTCTCTAAGCTGAGTATTCTCCTTATGCCATACTTCACCCTCTACGATAACTGTTTTTAAGCCTTCTACTACTTCCGCTATTTTTATAGTTTCACTGTCACTCTTTAAATTAGAGCGCCGTTCCCTGCGCATAGGCTTACGCTTGACAAAGCTGTTTTCAGCAGCAGGAACCGCATTTTCAATTACGGTCAATTCCTTTTGCGGAATAAATAGCTCTACTTCTTTTTCTATTTCTCCCAGATTAGATTCTATAGCTCTAACTACTACTCTTAGCAGATAATTGTCCCATAACCAATCTGCTAACTTAATACAAATTTCATTTTCCATCAGGAAGGTAAAAGCCGGCTGATCACTAGTCTTTAAATCTATACGTGCATTACCAATATGCCATTCTACCGAATTTTTTAATTCCGGGCTAGAAAAGAAAGAGGATGATAATTCATCCTTATGTTGAGCTATGATTTCCTTCAATAATTTAGGGTTATCTATTAAAGGCACAAATTCTATTTCATTTAAAAAGGTCAGCTTTTTTAATAATTGGCTTTTTACCTGATTAATTTCTTTTACATTAATGGGATATTGGGTAATAAGGTGTAATCGCCATAATGACCTATTATTAAAAACTTCTAACTTTACTATTTTAGCATCTATCCATTTATCACAACATTTTTCCTCAGTAAACTCATAAAAAAAATCATAAAAATCTTTCACATTAACTCCCCTTTTGAAGCCATGTTCTTCTAGTTCAGTCTATCAATATTTCTTAAACCGGTTACATGAGATAATTCTTCAATCACTTGACTAATTAAAATATTAGTAGGCAATTGCAATAATAATTCTATTTCTAAATCAATTTCGCCTTCCAGGCGGGATAATTGAATATTTTTAATGGAAATTCCCAGATCACCCAGAATGGAACCTATAGTCCCAACCTGCCCCGGTTTATCTTCTACTACCAGCACCAACCCTTTATATTCCCGCATCCCGGTAAACTTTTGCTCAAACCTTATAAAATAAATTAAAATAAACAAAATAATTATAGTTGTGGCGATAGCCGGCACATAGAGGCCAGCCCCCACGGCTAAGCCTATGCAGGCTACTACCCACAGTCCGGCGGCGGTAGTTAATCCCCTAACTGTGGCACCTTCACGCATAATGGTTCCGGCTCCTAAAAATCCGATACCACTTATAACCTGAGCTGCTATACGCCCCGGATCAGCATTAACGGTTTGATAATATTGGAAATACATATCTAAAGAAACTACCATAGCTAAGGCCGAACCTACACAAACTAAGGTGTAGGTTCTAAGTCCAGCCGGTCTATTTAAGCTTTCTCTTTCTAATCCAATCAGACCACCTAAAATACAAGCTAATGTTAACTTAAATATTATTTCATAAACTGACATCTTCTCACCCTAACCTAAATATTAAGGGTTAACCATACTCATAATCGTTTCCAAAACTAAGGCTCTGTCTACTAATACAGATTCATCTTTCCCTCTTTTCTTCACTTCCACCTGGTTTTCCTGCCAAGACTTTGGTCCTATGGTAATTCGGATCGGAATGCCTATCAAATCAGCATCTTTGAATTTAACTCCGGCTCTTTCATCCCGGTCATCTAAAATAACTTCGATACCGGCGGCAGTTAGTTCATCATAGATTGATAGAGCGGCCGTATTTAATTCTTCATTTTTCACATTAACGGTTACTACTATTACATGATAAGGAGCAATAGGTATCGGCCAGATGATTCCATGTTCATCATAATTCTGCTCCACCGCAGCCGCCATAGTTCGGGAAACCCCAATACCATAACATCCCATTACCATTGGTTTTTCTTGACCTTCTGCATCTAAAAATGTTGCTCCCAGGGCTTGGGAATACTTAGTACCCAGTTTAAATATATGCCCAACTTCAATGCCCCGGACTACAAATAATGGTTCACTGCACTCCGGACATAAATCTCCGGCTACCGCATTTCTTAAATCTAATATTTTTTCGGGGACAAAATCCCGCCCCAGATTAACATTAATGTAGTGGTAATCATTTTCATTAGCACCACAAGCAAAATTATACATCTTAGTAACTTCCAGATCGGCATATACTTTAATATTTAATCCTACCGGACCCAGAGAACCAAATCCGGCTCTACATGCTTCGCTAACCGTTCTCTCATCTGCCATAAATACTGTATTACAGCCTAGAGCATTTTTCAGTTTAATCTCATTTAGCTCCCGGTCTCCCCTTAAAACTACGGCCACTAATTCTTGGTCAGCCAAATACATCAGGGTTTTAATCTGTTTTTCATGAGGAATATTAAAATGGTCAACTATATCCTGGATAGTTTTTTGACCGGGAGTATGGATTTTGGCAATTTCCAGCCGGGCTTCCTTTTGATCAGCCTCAGGCATAATACATTCGGCTTTCTCCACATTAGCCGCATAATTACATTTTTCGCAGTACACTATTTCCGATTCTCCCGTTTCAGCTAAAACCATAAACTCGTGGCTTTCATTACCGCCAATTGCACCACTATCCGCTTCTACTACTCTAAATTTAAGATTTAACCTTTCATAAATGCGATTATAAGCTTCATACATTTTACGGTAAGATATGTCCAAAGCTTTATCATCGATATCGAAAGAATATAAGTCTTTCATAATAAATTCCCGGCCCCGCATCAAACCAAAACGGGGTCTGATTTCATCCCGGTATTTATTTTGCATCTGGTATAAAAGCAAAGGCAAATCACGATAAGAGTGAACATCACCATCTACTAAGGTAGTTATTAATTCTTCATGGGTAGGGCCTAAAGCAAAATGACGGTTATGCCGGTCAGTTAAACGAAACATTTCATCCCCATAAACTGACCACCGGCCTGATGCTTCCCATAATTCCCGAGGTTGGATAATAGGCATTAATACTTCCTGACCCCCGGCCCTATCCATTTCTTCCCGGACTATCTGCATTATCTTTCTTATTACCCGATATCCTAAAGGCAGATAAGTATAAACTCCTGCCGTAGCTCTCCTGATAAATCCTGCTCTTAAAAGCAATTGGTGACTGACAATTTCCGCTTCACTAGGTACTTCTCTAAGGGTGGGATAAAAAAGTTCTGATGACTTCACGGCCAATACCTCCTAGAATGAATTGTGTATTTCTTTTAATAGTTCATTTACCAGTTCTTCTTCTTTAACTTTTCTTATAATCTCGCCTTTTTTAAATAAGAGTCCTAAACCTCGCCCTCCGGCGATGCCAAAGTCAGCCTCTTTAGCTTCCCCCGGCCCGTTTACTACACAGCCCATAACCGCAATTTTAATCGGCTTGTCTATATCCCGTAACTCCTTGTCCACGGCTTCGGCAATATTAATAAGGTCAATTTCGCATCTTCCGCAAGTAGGACAGGATACTATTTCTATGCCCCGGTTACGCAAATTAAGATTTCTTAATATTTCATAAGCAGCCCAAACTTCTTCTACCGGATCGGCAGTTAAGGATACCCTTATGGTGTCGCCAATACCTTGGCTTAATAACATCCCTAAACCCAAGGCCGATTTTATCAGGCCCCGATCTTTAGTACCGGCTTCCGTGATACCCAGATGTAATGGGTAAGAAACTTCGGCGGCCATTAACTTATAGGCCTCTACGGTTAGCTGAACTGCGGATGCTTTAAGAGAAATTTTTATATCGGTAAAATCCATGTCTTCTAAAATACTTATATTCTGTTTAGCACTTTCCACCATGCCCAGGGCGTTAATTTCCCCATATTTAGCTAAAATGGCTTTATCCAAGGAACCGGCATTAACCCCTATGCGTATAGGTATAGCTTGATCCTTACAAGCCTTTACTACCTCTTTAACCTTATTTTGGTCCCCTATATTACCCGGATTTATGCGCAGGCCATCAGCTCCTGCGGCTACGCTTTTTAAGGCCAATTTATAATCAAAATGAATATCGGCTATTAGAGGGATATTAATGCCTTTTTTTATTTGCGCAATATTCCCGGCCGCCTCTTCATCGATTACGGCTACCCTTACGATTTCACAGCCGGCTGCCTCCAGCCTTTTAATTTGGGCCACGGTAGACCGGGTATCCCTGGTATCAGTAGTAGTCATGGATTGCACTACTATAGGATTAGTACCCCCAATAGCCACATCACCTATTTTAATTACTTTAGTTTCTCTTTTCATTACAACTCATTCCTAAAATAGCTTGATTATATCATTGTAAGTAACTACTACAATTAATAACATTAAGAATAAAAATCCTAACCAATGAATAAAGCCTTCTTTTTCCGGTTCAATTGGTTTCCTACGGATACCTTCAATAGTGGCAAATACTATTTTACTTCCATCTAAAGCCGGAATGGGCAGAAGATTTAAAATACCTAAGTTTATACTTAAAAAGGCGGCAAAATTTAATAAATATACGATTCCTATTTCAGCCGCCTCTCCCACCAGCTTAGTAATTCCTACCGGGCCGGCTAAGTCTTGCATAGAAGCTCCACCGGTAATCATCGTCCATAATCCCGCCAATAATAGCAGGGTTAATTCATAAGTTTGCTGTAAACCAAAAACTATAGAAGTTAAAATATTTTGTTTTTCATAAATGAGCTTACTTAGTACTCCTATAGCAGGCTGACCGTTACTTTCATTGGGCTCAGGCTTTATAGTAAAGGTTTGCATTTGTCCATTACGTTCCACCAGCATTTCCATGGAGGCTCCTTTTTCAGTTTGAACAATATGCTGGGTAAAATCATTCCAGGTATTAACCTTAATACCGTTAATTTCAATAACCCGGTCGTTTTCCCGCAATCCGCCTGCATAAGCCGGTTTATCTTCCATCACCTTGCCTAAAATAGGCTCATCAGTAGAGTGGGGTATACCTATAAAAGTATAAATATAAATAAAAACTAGTACAGCTAAAACAAAATTCATAAAAGGACCGGCGAAAGCTACCCTTATTTTCTCCAAGGGAGTCCTATTACTGTAGCCGCTCGGTTCACTAAGATCGCCTAATTCTTCTCCGGCCATGCGGACAAATCCGCCTAAAGGTATAAGTCTAATCGAGTATTCAACCCCATCTTTCTTTATAGAAAAAAGCTTATACCCAAAACCTAAAGCAAATTCATGTACTGGTATTCCTATACGCCGGGCAGTTATGAAATGCCCCCATTCATGAACTAATACAAGAACTGCTATTATTAAAAGCGTAATAATAACTGACATTAATTAACCTCCTTAGCAATTAATTCACTACATCTGGTTCTGGCCCATTGGTCAATTTCTAATATAGCTGATAAATCAGGAGTTGCCATAGCCGAATGTTTTAGCATCACCTGTTCAACTATAACCGGTATCTGGGTAAATTTAATTACCCCACCTAAGAAATAATTAACTGCTACTTCATTAGCTGCATTAAGTACGGTGGGCATACTGCCACCGGTTATACCTGCTTCATAAGCTAATTTTAAAGCGGGAAATCTGGTCATATCCGGCCGCTTAAAATGTATCTCCCCTAATTTATAAAAGTCAAGTTTTTCGACCCCGGTATTTATTCGCTCCGGGTAAGTTAAAGCATATTGGATAGGTATTTTCATGTTGGGAGTGCCCAGATGAGCCAGAAAAGAACCATCATTAAGCTCCACCATGGAATGGATGATACTTTCCGGTTGAATAACCACTTTAATATTTTCGTAAGGGGCATTGAACAAATGATGAGCCTCTATCACTTCTAAACCCTTGTTCATTAGGGTAGCAGAGTCAATAGTAATTTTAGGGCCCATATTCCAATTAGGATGTTTGAGAGCCATTTCTACCGTAACTTGTTCCAATTCTTCTAAAGAGTAATTTTTAAAAGGCCCTCCCGAAGCAGTTAGCCAAATATTTTCTAAAAACTTCTCTTCACCCAGCAAACACTGAAAAACTGCCGAATGTTCACTATCTACCGGAAGCAACTCTACTTGATTAATCCTGGCTTCCTCCATTACGATGTCACCAGCCGCTACTAAGGTTTCTTTATTAGCTAAAGCAATACGTTTTTTAGCTTTAATGGCCGCCATAGTAGGCAAAATACCTACTGCCCCACTTAAAGCCACTAATACAGTATCAGCCGCGGCTAATGCCGCAACTTCACATAAACCCTGAGTACCTAACCCAATTTTGATCTGATTTCCCCATTCTCTTTGCAGCTCCCCATAAGCTGCCTCAGTTGCTACTGCTACCATTTCCGGCCTATATTTTTTTATTTGCCGGTTAAGCTCTGCCACTTCATCTTTAGCGGCTAAACCAACTACTTTAAATTTTTCCGGATAATTATCTACTATTTCTAAAGTTTGAGTTCCAATCGAACCGGTTGAGCCCAAAACTATAATATTCTGTTGAGCCGTCATTAACGCTTCCTCCAGTTGATACCATCAAAAATACCTACCCGGTAGCTGGCCATGATAATAACAATTAAGACGGGACCTAAAATCATGCCCACAATTCCTCCCAGCCTTAACCCCACATATAAAGAAAACAAGGTGGCCAAAGGGTGTAAGCCTATATTATCTCCAATTATTTTCGGTTCTAAAAATTGCCTTACTACTGAGATGATTCCATATAAAACTACTAAACTAATTCCGAAGCCGGTGTTACCGGAAATAAATTCCCAGATGATCCACGGAATAAAAAAGGTTCCCGGACCCAAAATAGGTAAAATATCCAAAAGGCCCACTACAATACCGATAGTCAGTATATACTTAGCCCCCAGGATTTTAAGGCCAATCATAGTAACTATTGCAGTTATGGTAATTAAAATACTATAGGCTTTCAGAAAACCGATAAAGGATTTAAAAAGCTCAGTGGTAACATCTCTAGTTTTAGATCTGGCATTGCCCGGTATAAGCTGTAAAAAGAAAATTTTAAGTAACGCCCGGTCTTTAATGATAAAAAAGGTGGCTACGGTAGCAATCATAATAACTACAAACATATCGGGTAATACGGTTAATAACTTGGCTAGAGAGTTAACACTGCTTTCCATGAATTGACGTATTACCGTTATGGAATTTTGCAAATTATCCTGGATAGCATTTTGCACTTCAATCGGTAAGTTTAATTTCAAATAAAGCACTCTAAAATCACTGACTGCCGCTATTATCTTTTGTACTACTCCATCAGAATACTTTATTAACTGAGGAGTCATACCGGAAATTTCTTGCATTATCTTAGCAATTAATAATGAAACTAAATATATAAAACCACCTACTACTAAGGTTAAACTAAGCGCAACCGACCAACTTCTTTTTAATCTAGCTTTAGTTTCAAAAAATACTACTACCGGTTCAATTATAATGGCCAAAAGAACCGCAATTATAAAGGGCATCAGCAGTGACGGTAAATATGACAGCATTTTACCGGCTATGGGAAAAACATAAGTAAACAACAAATAAATAGCCACTAACGCCATAACCAAGATGGCCAGTTTAGTTAAAGTTTTTAAATATCTAGTTAATTCAGGATCCATATTATCCTCACCCATCAGTTTTAATTTTAAATTAACCTTAATTTATCATGTTGAATGTATAAATATGTAGGAGCCGTTGACGCAGCATGGCGGATACACCCTGCGAAGGCTCAAGAAGAAAGGGGGCGAACCTCATGGACGAGGTGAGCGGGCCACTGAACAGGATGTACTCACGGGCACTCCCGATGTTCACTATCGTTCACCATTAAGGATGTGATTTTGGCCCGGTACCCCTTTATTCTTGAGACAAGCAGTTGGTGTTTCCCCATGCGAAGTCTGGTGACGGAATATTTATACATTCAACTAACGAATAATAACTTTTTGCAGCAGAATAAGAATTAATAATTATTTAAAACCAGCCAATTCTTCTTTATAAGATTTTACCATAATAAATACAACAGTATACAATAGGTAAAACCAATAGAAAACTATCAAACCGGTCCAAAATTCCACCATGCCCGGGAATTAAATTACCGGAATCCTTTATGGAAAATATCCGTTTTACTCCCGACATAAATAAATCTCCTAATTGCGCAGCAATACTTGATAAAATACCTAGAATAATTATACTAACTATATTTTGATGGCCCAGTCCAGCCCCATTAAAAAGAAGTACTGCGGCAATAATAGTTAAAACTATGCCTCCCATAGAACCTTCCCAAGTTTTATTGGGACTTAAGAGAGGGGCTAATTTATGTTTTCCCCATAACCTCCCAAAAACATAGCCGCCTACATCACTACTCCAAGTAAATAAAAACAAAACTAGCATGATTAGAAAAGCATGAGGTTGATTATTGAGCAGTATGGCAAAACTTAAAGAAAAGCCTAAATATAATGCAGGCAATAAGCTGAGAGCCATGTCGATTATAGTAGTTTGCGGAAACTTTATTACTAAGTATATAACTATTATAAACATAAAAAGAACTAAGGATGGAATTAATAAATCATTATAGCTATGAAACATTATAATTAACATTAATAAAATACTGAAAACCCACATGGGTTGATATTCTTTGCTAATCATTTTATTAAATTCATAAAGTCCCCCTAGACCTAGTAAAGCAAAAAACACTATCCAATATACTCCCCCGGTATATAGGATAGCTACTATTAAGGGTACACCTACTATTGTACTAATAATTCTTTCTTTTAACATTAAAATATCTCATCCCGTCATTTTGGACTTAATCCGCCAAACCTGCGGTCTCTTTGCTGATAATCATAAATAGCCTGCCATAAATCCTGTTCCGTAAAATCAGGCCATAAAACCTCGGTAAACCATAATTCACTATAAGCTATCTGCCATAATAAAAAATTGCTTATTCTTTTTTCCCCCGCTGTTCTAATTAACAGGTCCGGATCGGCAATATCCTTAGTATACAACAAACTGGAGAACATTTCTTCAGTTAAATTATCCAGGGAAATCTCATTAGCTTGGGCTTGGCTAAAGAGACTTTTCATGGCCGTCAACATTTCATCCCGCGCCCCATAATTTAGAGCAATATTAAAAAGCAACCCATTATTGTTAGCCGTCTTCTTAATAGCAGCATCTATTTCATTTTGACAAATTGAAGGTAAAGTTTGCCGGTCTCCTAACATATTAATCCGGACATTATTTTCATGGAGCTCATCTAATTCCTTATGTAAATATTCAACTAATAAATTCATTAAAAAGTTTACTTCTTCAGTTGGTCTTTTCCAATTTTCAGTTGAGAAAGCAAAAACCGTAAGAATGGATATGCCCATCTGTGAGGAAGCGGTAACTACCTTTTTCAAGGAACTCATACCGGCTCGATGTCCCATAGTACGGGGCATAAATTTTTTCTTAGCCCATCTGCCATTGCCATCCATAATTATAGCAATATGGCGCGGTAGTTTTTGGGGATTAATCAAGTTTTTATAGTTTAGTTGGCTTTTACTCAAAATACCCCTCTTCTCATTTTATACTGATCTGATAGTATAAATTAAAAACCCCCTAAAAGGGGGTATATCCCGAATCAAAAATATAAATCATTAGACTTCCATTATGTCTTTTTCTTTAGCTTGTAAGATATTGTCCACTTCCTTGATGTATTTATCAGTTAGTTTTTGAATATCTTCCATGCCCTTTTTGTTTTCGTCCTCGGAAATTAACTTGTCTTTTTCACTGGACTTTAACAGGTCATTAGCTTCTCTTCTAATATTACGAACAGCTACTCTATTATCTTCGGCTCTCTTTTTGACCACCTTAACTAAATCTTTTCGTCTTTCTTCAGTTAATTGGGGAATAGCAATCCGAATAACATTACCATCGTTGTTAGGATTAATCCCTAAGTCGGATTTTAAAATGGCTTTCTCTATTTCCGCTATACTGGACTTATCCCATGGTTGTATTACCAGTAATCTAGCCTCAGGTACCGTTATGTTAGCCAATTGGTTAATGGGGGTAGGCTCTCCGTAATAATCAACCATAATTTTATCTAACATGGCCGGATTTGCTCGGCCCGCCCTTAAGGATGCCAAGTCGGTTTTAAGATGCTCAATAGATTTCTTCATGCGATCTTCAGCATCAAGTAAAATATCTTTAACCACTTTATTACCTCCCTACATAGGTTCCTATATCCTCACCCAATACTGCTTTTAGTATATTACCATTCTGGGTTAAATCAAAAACAATAATAGGTATTTTATTATCCATACACAAGGAAGCAGCCGTTGAATCCATCACACCCAACCCTTTATTAAGGACATCAATAAATTCCAAATCCGTAAACTTCTTAGCATCGGGATTTTTAACCGGATCTGAATCATATACCCCATCAACTTTTTTAGCCATTAATATAACATCAGCTTCTATCTCGGCTGAACGTAAGGCTGCGGCTGTATCCGTAGAAAAATATGGGTTACCGGTTCCGGCGGCAAATATTACTACTCTACCCTTTTCTAAATGTCTGATAGCTCTGCGCCTAATATAAGGTTCGGCAATTTCTTTCATTTCTATAGCAGATAGAACTCTAGTTCCCATATCAAGATTTTCCAGAGCGTCTTGGAGTGCCAAGGCATTAATTACGGTTGCCAGCATGCCCATATAGTCAGCAGTAGCCCGATCCATTCCCCGGGCACTTCCTGCTACACCACGCCAAATATTTCCTCCGCCTACTACGATTGCAACCTGTACTCCTAAATTAACAACTTCTACCACTTGCTTAGAAATAGAAGATATTATCTCATGGTTTATACCATAACCGTCATTTCCAGCTAGGGCCTCTCCACTTAATTTTAGGACGACTCGTTTATACTTGGGTTGTTGCAAAATACTACCTCCCAGACGCTATTATTATTAATATTAAGATTTAATTTGCGACATAACTTCAGTAGCAAAATCTACGACTTCTTTTTCAATACCTTCTCCAACTTCATATCTCGCAAACCTGCGCACCGTAATATTTTCCCCAATTTTAGCCACATTTTCATGTACTAATTCCTGAACGGATTTATCGGTATCTTTAATGAACTCTTGTTCCAGCAAGCATTTTTCTTTGAAGTACTTTTCAATTCTGCCTTCAATCATTTTATCAATAATCTTTTCCGGTTTGCCTTCTTCTAAAGCTTGCGCTCTTAAAATTTCTTTTTCGTGATTAATAACTGTTTCCGGAACTTCTTCACGAGAAACATATTCAGGATTAGAGGCGGCTATTTGCATAGCAATATCATAAGCAAGTTGTTTAAACTCATCAGTTTTAGCTACAAAATCAGTTTCACAGTTTACTTCAACTAATACCCCGATTCTCCCGCCACCATGAATATAAGATATAACTAAGCCTTCACTTGCAACTCTACCAGCCTTTTTGGCCGCTTTAGCCAAACCTTTAGTTCTTAATTCATCTATGGCTTTTTCAATGTCACCGTTAGTTTCAACCAGAGCTTTTTTACAATCCATCATTCCTGCGCCAGTTCTTTCACGCAGCTCTTTTACCATTGCAGCAGTTACCAAGTTCATAACCTCCTATGTATTTATAATTAACCCTTTGCCTTAGCAATAGGCAGTTTTTTTAATGATAGTACAAAAAAGGGGTGTTTAGTAAAAATCCACCCCTTGTTGATCACTTAAGCAGTAACTTGTTCTCCTTGCCTGCCTTCCAGAACAGCATCTGCCATTTTTCCAGTTATAAGCTTTACTGCTCTGATAGCATCATCATTACCGGGGATAACATAATCTACTTCATCAGGATCACAGTTAGTATCAACAATAGCTACTACAGGAATATTTAGTTTTCTGGCTTCAGCTACTGCAATTCTTTCTTTTCTGGGATCAACTACAAAAATAGCTCCGGGCAGTTTTTCCATATCCTTAATACCGCCTAAAAATCTTTCCAGTCTTTCCCGCTCATTTATAAGTTTTGCCACTTCTTTTTTGGTTAAAACGTCAAAAGCTCCTTCTGCTTCCATTTTTTCCAGCTGTTTTAACCTTAATACTCTTTTTCTAATCGTCTTATAGTTGGTTAACATGCCACCCAACCAACGCTGATTGACAAAGTACATATTAGACCTGATAGCTTCCTCTTTAATAGTTTCCTGAGCTTGTTTCTTCGTACCTACAAAAAGAACTCCTTTTCCGTCCACAGCTACACTTTTTACAAACTCATAAGCTTCTTCGAATTTCTTCACGGTTTGCTGCAGATCAATGATATAAATACCATTTCTCTCCATATAGATATAAGTTGCCATCTTAGGATTCCACCGACGGGTTTGATGTCCAAAGTGGACCCCTGCTTCAAGAAGTTGTTTCATAGTAATTACTGACATAATTATATACCTCCTTTAGTTTTATTCCTCCGCTAGCTTCATCCATTATAAAAACTGATACTCAGCACTATTTATAATGTCACCTTAGCGTGTGTAATTACCAAAAATTAATATACCATAACGGCTATACGTTTTGCAAGATTCTAAGCTTTTGAATCCTTTAGTATTATCAATTATTGTGCCCCAAAAGACGTAAAAAAAGCGAATTAAAGTAAATTCGCTGGAGATTATTGAAAAAGTATGCATTTTCAGAGCGAGCAAAAAAGTTCAAGAGCAAGGCGTTAAGGGAAGACCGTGATTGAGGCGTACATAGGTACGTCGATTGAACGGGCTGACCTTAACAACGCAGCTATTGGGCTTTTTTGACGCTCTGAAGCGAATTTAGTTAAATTCGCTTTATATAACTTTAGTTTTTTTAGATAAGCTTAGTATTAAGTTTATCTCACCTTGTCCCCGTCCCAGTAATTTAGCTATTTCTTTAATACTGTAACCCTGTTCAGCCAGTATGCCCACGGCTAAGTAAGGATGAGCTTTTTTTATTTGTTCCAGATTGAAATTGTCCTCATTATCCTCGGGAACCATTGTAACCTGGGTTTTTTCTTTCCTACTAAAGATTTCAACTGGGGGAGGCCCATTTTCAAGAACTAATCTTTTTATATTGGCCACTATGTCAAGGTCTAAGGTATTCATCTGGTTATTATATCTATAGCCCCATTTAGCTAAAAGGCTAATCAATTCCTGACTGTCAATATCTAATTGTTTAGCTAGTTCGTAAACCCTAATACTATCCCCGGCATTAGGCAGCAACATAAGTTCGGTTATCTGTTCATCACTAGGTGGAGCTATATTTACTTTGGCATCCAGATCATCTACTAAGGAACGGGAGATATCCAGAGCATTTTCCATCATAATATTTAAATCTTGTTTTAATTGTTCCGCTTCATTTAACACATCGGCAAACTCACGGGAAAATGATTCCATCATATTTTGTTGCTTTATTATATAATAAATTGCTATTACTATTAGAAGAAAGGCCAGCGCAACTATAAAAGTTACTATTAAAATCACCACCTATGCTATAATATCAATTCCGGGATGATCTGAACCAGATTCTTTGCTATCTTCTGGGGCAGGAGATGACTTGCCCCGTTTTCCTTTTCCTTTTTCTTTCTTCTCTTTTTCCTCATGTACCCGCTTAGCTTCAGTTTCTTTAGTTTGATTAACCGATTTGGAAATAACCTCAGTTTGTTGCATAATCTGAGCCGCATTTTCTTGCTGTCTACCAGCATTTTGGATTTGTTGAGTATGCTGAATTTTGGACACATCTGTTGCTTTTTGTACCAGGACTTGCATATCTATACTTCTAATAGTCATTATAGTCCCTCCTAGCGTAAAGACGATATCCTTACTTCCCCATCCTCCAAAACAAAAGCACTATATTTTATAGGGTCATTAACAATATATATAGATTGCCCTATAGTTATTCTAACCCCAGGATATACTATGTCATGGGCTTTCACTTTGGCATTATAACTATTTAAAAACTCGTTTTCTAAAAAAATTATCCGCTCTTCAATTTCCTGCATTTCTTTTCTTAGATTTTTGAAATCATCTAAGGTTTTAATTAAAGCTAATTTCCTTTGGGGTGATAAGTTTTCAGGTGCTACCCCACTCTTTTGGTAAACTTGTAAGTTATGATTCAGATTTTCTAATGTATGCTTTCTTTCTTTCCTTAATTTATTCAATTGCAAATATTCTTCACGATAATGAGGGTTAACGCCTACTTCTACTACGGTAGCCGTAGCCAGCTGAGAACCTAAGACCCGTGATTCCACTTCTACCGAAGCTTGAGTTACTCCGCCTAGTATGATAGCCTTTTTATCCCTTACCCTTACCGAGCCTCCGGCCCTAACTAAAGATTGCATTATAGCTTCCCGGATTAATATATCATGGCCAGCTTCTATACGGGAATTCTCCACAAAACGGGCACATATATCACCACTAGCTTTTACTAATCCTTTGTTGCCAGTGTTAATACCGCCTTTAACCACAATACTGCCACCTGCGGTAACTTCCGCTCCATCAATAAAGCCCATAACATCTATATCTCCACCCGCATGGACCTTAAAGCCGGAATTAACATTACCATTAATGACTACGTTTCCTACAAACTCTATATTCCCGGAAGAGAAATCCACATCACCGGAAACAACATAAACGGGATCAACTACAATTTTATTGTCCCGAATAGTTACATTACCATCTATGGCGGCTAAAACCATGGTGTCTTTATCATCGCTAAAAGTATTTTTCCCTTTGGGAATACGTAAATCCACCCCCGGTTTAGCCGGTATAGCTTTACCAGTTACATCCACCCCCGGTATACCAGGTGTAGCAGGAGTCTTTTCGGCTAATAACTCTCCCATTTTCACGTTATAAATAAGTCCTAAATCCCGATAATCTGCAGTACCTTCTTCATCAATTTTAGGCCCCACCCTTTCACTGGGCAAAGGAAACTTAAAAGTTACTTGGGCATTATGCCCATGCTCTGATGGTTGACCTTCGGCAATAAGAATCTTTTTTCCCCAATTATGCTCTTTTAAAGCTTCTTCAATCTGATTAGCCTTAATTCCTTGTACAACTTGCTGTTCTTTAAGGGTAGCCTCAATATCTTGTTTAGTAACTGGTTTGCCATCACCTAATGGGGGAACTACTTCCAAATATGCCTTGAGCTTATCTTTATCAAAAGCTACTCTGACTTCTCCGTCTTTACTTATTTGGTTCTCCAGCATTAAATTCCCCCCTTATATATAAATCTTGCTTCTTACATCACTAAGTTTTTCTTTTTGCTTAGACTGCCTCTAAGCCTTAGTATAGCTTTAGTATGAAGTTGTGATATTCTAGATTCAGATAAACCCAGAACGGCCCCAATTTCTTTTAAAGTTAAGCCTTCATAATAATAAAAATAGATTACCATTTTTTCTTTTTCAGGTAATTTAGCAATCGATTTAGCTAAGATATTCTTAGTATCAGATATTTCTAGAAGTTCAAGTATATCCGGATTACTCTCATCCTCCAAAACATCCATTATTCGTTTTTTCTTATCCCCCGAATCATCACCGGGCAGAAAATCATCTAATGAAATTATTGTCGTAGAAGCAATATCTTTTAAGATATTAGCTAATTCATTAACACTTATGCCCATGGCTGCTGCTACTTCGCTATCCGTAGCCGCACGGCCCAGTTTAGCTTCTAATGCGGCATACACTTTTTCAAATTCCTTGCTTTTCTGGCGCACCGAAACGGGTACCCAATCCATGGATCTAAGTCCATCAATCATAGAACCCCTTATTCTAGTAAGAGCATAAGTTTCAAATTTAATATTTCTCTTATGATCAAATTTTTCTATAGCATCAATTAAACCTTCAATACCATAGGATACTAATTCATCAACTTCTACTACCGAGGACAAATTGATAGCCAACCTATTGGCCACATATTTAACCAGATGGGAATAATGAATTATTAATTCATCGCGAGCCTCTATTAAATAATTTTCCTTATACTGAACCCAGAAACTATGTAAATCAGAGGTCATTAAATAATTCTCTCCCCATGTCCAATTGTCCTAACTAGTAGATCACCAGATTGCGGATCAAATGTAATAGTTCTTCCGTAATTACCTCCTGTATCCGTAGCCAATACCCGGATACGATGTTTTTGTAAATTTTCTTCTACGGCTTGAGCATTTCTTTGCCCTATTTTCATAATGTCACTCTCACCGGAAAACTTAAACATTTGCGAACCACCGGCATATTTTGCCTGCAGCCGGCTTCTACTGCAACCATACTTTTCTAATTCCTCTATTAATAAAATTATGGCCGAATCGGCAAATTTAGCTTGATTAACTGCATTTTTAGCCAAAGTACTGGAAGGAAGCATAATATGGGCTAATCCACCTTTAGCCACACTTTTATCGAAAAGGCATATACCAATACATGACCCCAGTCCTGCCGTCAAAAGCTTGTCTGGATTTGCAGCTAGTTTTAAGTCAGCCATTCCTACTTGAATAATTTTGCCCATTTAATAACTCACCCCAAGCGCAGTTAAAATCGTATCTAGCGAGCCTGGTTCAGGCAACATGAAAAAGTGCCCTACTACATCCATGTCTTCCTTTCTAAAATCGGTTTCCAGGGCCAAAACATAGTCCGCAACTTCTCCAAACTGCGCTAATATAGCATCAATTATTGCTCCGGCCATATCCATACCTAAACCAGGCACAGAAGGCATAAAGGTTAGTTGCGTAAACATGGATAAAGCGTTTAAATAAGTTGCAGTTAAAATATTTCCCAGTTCCATCATAGCTGACATTTCCATTTCCCCGAAATCTTCCGGCAAAGTGTGACCTATATCTCTGGCAAAAAGCATATCACAAAGTGCACAAGCTTTGGCTATGGGTAAAATAAATAAAATATTCGCCGGTGCAGAACCAGTTACATTTAGATATATCCCAACCACATGTGAATCGGCTCCTCCTATTAAATCCGGTACTTCAGAGAAAGGAAGAATATTTACCCGGGGTACAGCCATGTCAATTTTAGTATTAACCATCTGGGCTAATGCGGTAGCAGCATTGCCAGCCCCGATATTTCCAATTTCTTTTAATGCATCAATTTGTATAGATGACAGTTCAATAAAATCATGAGCCACTAAAGACCACCCACCCTATACCTCTAATATCTTTGGTAAGTCCAGCAGAATTAATAATCTGCTATTAACTTTAGCAATGCCTTTAATATGCTCAACAGTCATTGCATTGTACACCTTAGCCGTTTCTTCTATATCACTAGTTTTAAGCCTTATTACTTCAGATACCTCATCTACTATAATGCCTACCTTCAGATCGTCAAACTGAAAAACTATTATTCTCTTATCATCTTCCGAGCCCTGGCCTTTAATATTAAACTTGGTATGCAGATTAATAACCGGAACAATATTACCCCTAAGGTTTACTACCCCTTCGATATATTCTTGAGTCCGGGGCACCCGGGTAATATTTAAGGGACGGTTAATCTCCTGGACATTTAAAACATCGGCTCCGTATTCCTCTTGTCCTAACTTAAAGGCTACAACTTGAAATTCTTCACTCAAATAATCGGCAGTACTTATATTTAGATTAACAACATTTTGCATTTTGTCACCTCACTAAAACAATGTAGCGATATCAAGTATCAATCTAACATTACCATCACCAGCCACAATAGCACCTGCTATGCCTGGTATACCTCCCAGTATCTTGCCTAATGACTTAATTACTATCTCCTGCTGTCCAATTAAGGTATCGACAATCAGGCCAATTTGTCTTTCAGCTTTTCGCACTACTACTACATACATTTCGGATTGTTCTTCTATGTAATTAGGGGTTTCTAAAAGAGAGCTCAAGCGGTAGATGGGAAGCACATTGCCTCTCATCATCATCACTTCTTGATTTTGAATCATTTTAATATCTTCTTTAGTAATCATGGTAGTTTCATCTACCGAACTTAAGGGTATAGCATAAATTTCGTCTCCTACGGAAACCATCAAAGCCTGAATTATAGCTAAAGTTAAAGGAAGCTTGATTCTAAATTTTGTTCCGGTACCTTCTTTAGAATCAACAAATATTTCTCCATTTAAGGCTTCAATTTTTGATTTAACCACATCAAGTCCTACGCCTCGTCCTGATACATCACTTACCGCTTTGGCCGTGCTAAACCCAGGGTAAAATAATATACTAACTGCTTCTTCGTGGGACATTCTCTCCGCTTCCCCCGCAGTTATTAACCCCTTGTTTATAGCAAGTTCCTGGACTTTTTTAACATTGATCCCCAGTCCGTCATCTTCAACTTCAATATAAACATTATTGCCTTCATGTCTGGCCCGCAGGACCACCGTCCCATAAGTTGTTTTACCGGTGCTAATTCTTTGTTCAGTAGATTCCAAACCATGGTCAACTGCATTTCTTAATAAATGAACTAGAGGGTCACCTATTTCATCAATAACGGTTCTATCTAATTCAGTTTCTTTGCCTTCTATTATGAAGTTTACTTCTTTATTAAGTTCTTTAGCTAAGTCTCTTACCATACGGGGAAATCTATTAAACACTTGCTCAATAGGCACCATTCTTACTTTCATGACTACTGATTGTAAATCACTGCTGATTCGGTCAATTTGTTCAATAGTTTCATTTAAATCACCTATTTTACTAGTAGCACCGATTTGTTCAAGTCTGCCCTTGTGCATTACCAGCTCGCCTACCAGGTTCATTAAATTATCTAACCGCTCAATATCAACCCGCACCGTATGTTTTACTTTAGGAGCTTTTCTAATATCGTCCCCATTATTTTCACCAGCCAGGTTATTTTCTTCATTACCAAGGTTATTGGCCATATCAAAAACAGTATTATGGTCAACTAATAATTCAATATTAACTTTTTCAATAAAATCCACCTTAACTTCGGATATACCTGTAATAAGTTCCTGAATAGGGCCTTGGTCAAGATGGGTAACTAAAAATATTTGGAAATCGTTTTCGAAACGGCCTTCATCAAGTTCTTGAGCGGCCGGTATAGATTTTATAATTTCTCCTTCTTCTTCAACTGCTTTAAATACCATGAAAGCACGAACTGCTTTCATTAAACAACTGGGATCAATAGAAATTTTAATGCGAAAAACATTAAAGCCTCGGCTATGGGCTTCTTCTAAAATAGTAATATCATAGTCATTAAACTGAAAATTATTTTGCAGGTCTTGGTTTACCGTCTCTAAATAAGGTAAACTGCTGGGCAGATCTGCTTCCAGAGTCGCACTAACTAATTCACCTTTTTTTATACCTTCTAATAATTCCACTAAATCTCTATTATCCATAAAGCCCGACCCAGTTGTTTCAATGTTTTCCACCATTAGCTGAATACGGTCAAAACATTCGAATAATACATCTACAACCGAGGAGTTGGCTATTAATACTCCTTCTTTTAAATCGGCCAGAACGTTTTCCATATGATGAGTTAAATCAGCCAGATCTTCAAATCCCATGGTTGATGACATACCTTTAAGGGTATGGGCAGCTCTGAATATTTCATTTAATGCCGCTAAATTAGTAGGGTTTCTTTCTAAATCCAGAAGTTTTTGATTTAAACTGCCAAGGTGTTCCTTACTTTCTTCTAGAAATACATCCAGATACTGGGACATATCCATATTCATATTGGTCACCTCTCTACAAAATTACATTCTATGCGGTTATGACTTCTTATAGCAATCGTAGTATTTCATCACTTATACTAGTTAGGGGAACTACTCTATCAACTTTGCCTTTTTCTATGGCTGCCCTGGGCATTCCATATACAATACAAGATGATTGATCTTCAGCTATAGTCAAGCCGCCTTTATCTTTAATTTTAGCTAAGCCTTCCGCTCCATCGGAACCCATACCAGTCATAATTGTAGCTATTACCCGTCCCTGGAATTCTTCCACAATCGAGTTAAACATCACATCTACGGAAGGGCGATGACCACCAAAAGGCGGTAATTGATTTAATGATATATATAATTCATTTTTATTAGTCATTTGCTTAGCTTTTACCGTTAAATGGAAGTCTCCCGGTGCAATATATGCACACCCCGGTATAATCAATTCGTTATCTTCAGCTTCCTTTACCTTTATATTAGAAATTGAATCCAGCCTTTCCGCTAAAGACTTGGTAAACCCCGGCGGCATATGTTGCACAATTAAGATAGCCGCGTTAATAGAACCAGGCAGTTTAGGTATAACTTGATGTAATGCCTTAGGCCCTCCTGTTGAAGTACCTATGGCGATCAAGTTTTGTAAAGGCTTTAACTTATCGACAATTTTATCACCTTTAGCTACCTTATGTTCCACAAATTGACTTATACTATTATAGTTCTTCAGTTTTTTCTTTGTACCTGCTACGATTTTTATTTTTCCTATAATTTCGTCTTTAACTTTATCAATATCTAGGGATATTTGCCCCGAAGGCTTAGGAATAAAATCGACTGCCCCCAGACTTAATGCTTTAACAGTTTGCTCGGTACCTGCTTTAGTGAGGCTGCTTAGCATTATTATGGGTACGGGGGTCTCTCTCATTATTTGAGCCAGAGCCGATAAGCCGTCCATTCCCGGCATTTCAATATCCATGGTCACCACATCCGGCTTAAGCTCTTTAATTTTTTTAATTGCATCCATCCCATCTCGAGCTTTGTCGATTACTTCCAGGTTAGGATCAGCATTTATTATATCAGAGATAACTTTTCTCATAAAAGCAGAATCGTCTACCACTAAAACTCTAGTCTTCGGCATATTATCACCCCTTTATTCTAAAATGCCTTTTTGAATCCATTCCCTTTGTTTGTCAAATATAAAGTTAAAAATCTTATCTCGTTTAGCTTCATTGATATCTAAAAAGTTGATAGCTACTTTGTTATCTTCCCCAGCAGTTCTAGCCTTTTGTAAGATTCTTACTACCGTAGCCTTACAATAAATGGGCTCCCGATTAGGTAAATTTAATATCAAATTTAAAATTTGACCGGCTGCCAAGTTAGCTTTGGTTAAAATCAATACACCCCCGCCACTAATATCCAAAGTCATGCCTTTTTGTTCTACTATATCATGATGTACAGTAAAAATAACTTCTAAATTAACTGGCAGTCTAAAATAGGAGCGGCGCTGTATTTTAATTAATTCCTCGGGTTTAGTAACCTGTAAAACTGGTATAGGTTCTCTTTGGCGTCCGGTGATTATCGTATTAAAAGCATATGTATTATCCTTAGTAGAAAAAACTACCCTAACTTTAGTACCTATTCTAAATGGCACCAACTCATTTTTGCGAATAGGCACGGCTAAATATAAATATTTTTCTGTTTTTTCTTCTACCCGGCTGGGAAGATACTCTGTATTCTCAGGGTCTAGGGCATATTCTATTTCTACCAGTTGATTTAATTTAATATCATCAACTTTCATTTATCATTCTCCTACTATTTACTAATACCGGCTAACTTCTTAAAAAAGTTTTTTATACCTCTGCCTTGGGCCGGCGGGGTTATTAATTCATCATTATCAGCATTATCCCCATGGCCTTCTTTCAATAAGAGGTCGGTAATCCCGCTGACATTTTTAGCGGCCACACTTTTAGGAAAGAGCTTAATAAAAGATTCCTGCCTTCTAATTCCCTCACTGATTAATGGTTCGTTAATTATGTATCCTAAAAACTTTATATCAATTTCTAAAAACTTTTTACATACCAGCTTAAATTTCTCTGCTACCATAATACCTTCATTACCATCAACCACCCGGTTAACTACTAGATAAACATGGCCTTTAAAACTACTTTTATTTAGGCTTTTTACAATACCATAGGCATCAGTAACTGAGGTTGGTTCAGGAGTAGTTATTACTATTACATCGTCACCGGCGAGTAAAAAGGTTATCACACTCTTAGATATTCCGGCCCCGGTATCAATAATCATGTAATCATAAATACCATCTAATTTTCCTATTTGCACTAAAATATTTTTTAGCCGCTCATCACTTAAATTGGCTAATTCATAAATACCGGAGCCACCAGGAATAATATCTAACCCTTCTTCTATAGTAAGGGTAATATCCTGTATAGATTTATTGCCGGTAGTCACGTGGTATAAATTATACTGAGGAATTATGCCTAACATTATATCTATATTAGCCATACCTAAATCAGCATCAAAAAGTAGTATCTTCTTGCCTTTGCGGCACAAATCAATAGCCATGTTTAAAGCTAAGGTACTTTTACCCACCCCGCCTTTACCACTGCTAACTACTATAACCTTAGTTTGTTTAAAGTCATTTAACATTTCTTTTTCTATATTGAGCCTGGTTTTTAAAGCCATGGCTCTTAATTTTTCCGCTTGATCTTTCATTATGCTTCATCCTTTCCCAGAAGCATTTTAGCCAGATAAAGAGAATCCGGGATTTCAATATCATCCGGTACATTTTGGCCATTAGTTAAATAGGCTATAGGCTTTTTAATTTCATATATGGCATTTAAAATTTGTCCATAATTATGAGCCTCATCCAGTTTGGTAAAAATTATCTTATCTATACTAAATATACTAAATCTTTCGTAAATATTTATTAAATCACTACTTTCAGTAATTACACTTAAGACTAGAATTATTTCATCAGGCTCAGCAATTTCAATAAATTTTTTAAGTTCTTCCATATGCTGATCATTATAAGGACTGCGTCCAGCGGTATCTACTAAAATAATATCTTTATCTTTTTGTTCTATAATTGCCTGCTGCAATTCCAAGGGTTCAAAAACAACATTTATGGGGATATCGATAATTTCTGCAAAAGTCCTTAATTGTTCAGCAGCCGAAATTCTATAAGTATCTAAAGTAATTAAAGATACCTCTTTTCTATCAATAAAAGAGATATTAGCCGCTAGCTTAGCAATGGTGGTAGTTTTTCCGACTCCGGTGGGTCCGATAAAAAATATTACATTACCTTTTTTATCACTTTTAATTTCTATAGGTTTAACTTCTTCAATATGTTGTTGTAAAATATGCAGCAAAACCTCTTTAGTCCATTTCTCATCACTTAATCCATTTTGGGGCAGCCTGCTTTCTACACTATTAGCTATTTTTAAGGCAATGTCCTTATCCACATTGTTATTGACCAGCTTTTCATAAAATTTACGTACATCCGAGGACATCCCTTTAACTACTTCTATGTCATACATTTGCATTTTTATTTCCGTCATCATCGATTTAAGACTATTTAACTCTTCCAGCATGGTTAAATCTACAGGTTCTTTATCTTTTTCAGCATCACTAGCTATTTCGGGTAAACTTTCGGTTTTAAAAGAGGCTTTACGCAGCCGGTCCAAGTTTACTTGTAAAGTGTCATCTATGGCTACGGTTACCTCAACTTGAGCCCGAGCAAATAAGCCGAAAAATCCCCCGGTTTTTATTTGGCGAGTTTGTAGGATAATGGCGTCACTGCCCATTTCTTCTTTAGCTTGTTTAATAGCCATTTTATAATCTTTGGCGATAAATTTCTTAATCTTCATTATGACACCATCCCAATTACTTCAACATTAACCTCACTATCTACCTCATTATAGGAAATAACCACTATATTAGTAATAAAACGGTCCAGAAGCCTCTTAAAGTAAATTCTTAATACCGGGGCACATAATACTATAGGAGTAATTCCTTGATTAGTAAGATTATCGTAATATGTGGTTAATTTATCAATCATTTTTTGCGCCAATTCCGGGTCTAAAGCTAAATAAGAGCCAAATTCACTTTGTTGTACTGAATTTCTAAGCTGCTCTTCCAAACTGGGATCTAAGGTTAATACCGTTAACTTCATATCGCTATCCAGATACTGTTTAGTAATCTGTCTTTTTAAAGATTGTCTAACATATTCGGTCAAAACATCATTATCCCTACTAATTTTTGCATAATCTGCTAAAGTTTCCAGAATAGTAACCATATCCCGAATAGAAACTTGTTCTTTTAATAAATTACTTAATACTTTCTGTATATCCCCAATATTCATCAAGTCAGGAATAAGCTCATTGACTACCGCAGGATTACTGTCTTTTACAAAATCAATAGTATTTTGAATTTCTTGTCGGCCCAGCAATTCAAAAGCATGGTTCTTGATAACAGCAGTTAAATGGGTGGCTAAAACTGAAGGCGGATCAACTACGGTATACCCTTCTTGTTCGGCCCGTTCCTGATCTTTGGTATCTATCCATTTAGCCGGCAAGTTAAAGGCTGGCTCCACCGTATCAATTCCGCTTAGATTCAGGTCAGTTTCAATACCAGGTCCAATCGCCAAATAGTTGTCCAGAATTAATTCCCCGGTTGCTATTTGTATGCCTTTAATCTTAATTACATAGGAATTAGGTTTTAATTGCATATTATCCCGGATACGGATAGGAGGTACAATAAACCCTAATTCTACTGCACATTGTCTTCTGATCATTACAATTCTATCTAATAAGTCTCCACCCTGCTCGGTGTCTACTAAGGGAATTAATCCGTAACCTAATTCCATTTCCATTTTTTCCACTTGTAAAAGTTCTACTACATTTTCCGGTTTCTTTATTTCTTCAGCTTCTTGCATATCTTCACCGGCGACTTCTTCTACTTCTTCCACCAGGGATGACCTAAAGGAAAAATATAACATGCCAAAAAAAGCGGCTAAAGAATAGGTAGGCAACTTAGGTAACCCGATGGTGCCTAATACTAAAAGGATTACTGCCGCCAGACCCAAAGCTTTGGGATGATTAAAGAGCTGGCTTCCTACTTCTTTGCCTAAGCTTAACTTGGAAGCACTTCTGGTAACTACTATGCCGGTAGCGGTGGAAATTAGTAAAGCCGGTATTTGAATTACTAAACCATCGCCGATAGTTAAAATGGTGTAGGTCTGGGCAGCTTGGGACAAATCCATGCCCCTTTGAGCCATACCTAGGATCAGCCCGCCCACAATATTAATTATAACAATAATAATTCCGGCTATAGCGTCCCCTTTAACAAACTTACTGGCCCCATCCATAGCACCGTAAAAGTTAGCTTCGTTTTGGATTTTTTCCCGCCTGGTGCGGGCTTCTCTTTCATCAATTAACCCGGCATTTAAGTCGGCATCAATAGCCATTTGCTTGCCCGGCATAGCATCAAGGGTAAAGCGGGCGGCTACTTCCGATACCCGCTCCGCACCTTTGGTAATTACAATAAATTGAATAACTACCAGAATCAAAAATATTACAAACCCTACTACCATATTTCCCCCGACTACAAAAGAACCAAAGGCTTGTATTACTTCGCCAGCTTCGGCATAAAGCAAAATGAGGCGGGTCGTCGAAATACTAAGCGCTAACCTGAATAAAGTCATTATTAAAAGTAAAGATGGAAATACGGAAAACTCCAAGGGCTCTGAATTAAACATAGCCACCATTAAAATTATCAAGGCAAAACTAATATTAAATATTAGTAATATATCTATAAGAGCAGGCTTCAATGGGATTATCATCATCAAAACAATAGTGATAACCAGAATTGCTATTAATATATCGCTTTTTTCCTGCAGTTTATTTAACCAGCCGGGGCTAAATTCCATCGTTTTCCTCCTAGAAACTACATAGCTAATTGTTTTTGCTTATAAACAAAGGCCAGCACTTCTGCTATAGCTTGATAAAGATCTTCCGGGACTTCAGTACCTATATCTAAAGCATAGTAAAGAGTTCTTGCTAAAAGGGGATTTTCCACAATAACTACTTTATTTAATTCTGCTATTTCCCTAATTTTTAAAGCTATTAAGTCTTGTCCTTTAGCTACTACGGTGGGAGCCTCCATAGTATCAGCATCATATTTTAAAGCTACCGCAAAATGGGTAGGGTTAGTTATTACTACATCAGCTTTAGGAACTTCGGTCATCATCCTTCTCATGGCCGCTTCTCTTTGAATTTGCCTTTGCCGGGACTTAATATAGGGGTCCCCTTCTATTTGCTTATATTCCTGCTTAATATCGTATTTGCTCATTTTTAAGGATTTCTCGTGTTCATACCATTGGTAGATATAATCCAATACCCCTACAATTATAAAAAAGACCCCTACTTTAAGGGCAATTTCAAAAACGATAGTAGTTAAAGCTATTAGGGTGGCCGCCAATTCCATATCCACAAAACGGGGAAATACATATAAGTATTTTCTAAATACCGTATATACTATGTAACCGGTTACTGATACCTTAAGTAAAGATTTAGTTAACTCCACCAAGGCTCTTTTGGAAAAGATTTTTTTGAATCCTTCCAGAGGATTTAACCTTTCTAATTTAAAGTTCAGGGGTTCGGAACTAAAGACAAATCCTACTTGCAGATAAGTTATAACTAAAGCCGTAATAAAGGTGGTTAATAATACGGGAAACAGTATTTTCCCTAATAAAAGCAAAACTTCAATTAATAATTCATAAGCATACTGGTTAGAAAAGCTGCTTAAGGTACGATCTAAAATATACATAGTAGTAAATTCTTTTAACAGATTTACCATATAAGGAAAAGTCACAAACAATACTACCGACCCGGCTAATAAAATTACGGCTGAATTCAAATCGGTACTTTTAAAAACTTGTCCTTTTTGTCTAGCTTCTTCCCGTTTGCGCGGGGTAGCTGATTCCGTTTTTTCTCCGGTGCTCTCATCAGCAAATATTTGTAAATCTAAAGGTAATAAAAATATTTCTTCATATTGTTTATCCATAAGCTTATTACCCCATTAACAGTATAATACGGTCTAAATATTCGTAAAAACGAGCAAACAACACACTAAATATCCACACATAAATAGGTAACATCAAAAAAAGTGCACCAAGCCCTACTAATATTTTAAGGGGCAGCCCTACTATGAAAACATTCATTTGGGGCACGGTCCTGGCTATAAATCCCATGGCAATATCAGTTGTTAATACTGCAATTATTATAGGTGCCGCTATTTGTACCGCCAGAATAAACATATACACAGTTATTTCAATTAGTAACCCGGAAAAACTAGCATCTATATTAAAGCCCAAAACCGGTATAGCTTTATAGCTTTGGGCTAAAGCTTGTATTAAGTAATGGTGTCCATTTACCGCCAGATAGATCAACAAGGCTAAAGTTTGCGTTAAATTGCCTAATAATGGTATCTGAGCACCCGTTTGGGGGTCAACCACGTTTACAATACCGAAACCCATTTGCATATCCATAAGCTGCCCGGCTAACTGAATAGCACCAAAAAGTATGTAAACCACAAATCCTAAAGTATAACCAATTAAAATTTCCATAATAATCGCCGCTAAAAAATGGATAGGATTTAATATTTCCTGTCCATATTGAACCGGAATAAAAAAGGCTAAAGTGGCAGACAGCAATACTATAATTAATGCCTTTACTCTAGCCGGAATCTGTCTGCTGCCGAAAATCGGAGCACTTAAAAATAACCCGGTTACCCGGCCGAAAATTAGCAAAAAAGTTTCTAATGCAAAGGGCATATCTGCTACCTATCCTTATAAAGCAAGGAGAGTAGGGATAGCCGCAAATAAGTTTTGCGTAAAGGTGGTAACAATTCCTAACATCCATGGTCCAAAAATTACGATTACCAACAGCACTACCACAATTTTAGGTACAAATACCAAGGTCATTTCCTGGATTTGCGTAGTAGCTTGTAAAATGCTGATTAATAGACCAGTTAATAAGGCGGCTCCCAGAACCGGAGCAGATACTAATAAAACCGTTAAAACGGCTTCATTAGCTATTCCTAAAACAATATCTTCGTACAAATAAATCTACTCTCCCCTATCTAAAACTAAGTAAAAGTGATTGAATAACTAAATTCCAACCGTCAACTAGTACAAATAGTAATATTTTAAAGGGTAATGATATCATCATAGGAGGCAACATCATCATACCCATGGACATTAAAGCACTAGCTACTACCATATCAATGACTAAGAAGGGGATAAAAATAATAAATCCTATTTGAAAGGCTGTTTTTAATTCACTAATTACAAATGAAGGTATAAGAACATAATTAGGAATATCATCAAAATTCCTGGGCCTTTCCAGATTAGCCATTTTCACAAAAAGAGCCAAGTCTTTTTCCCGGGTTTGCTCAAACATAAAAGCACGCATAGGGTCCATACCCTTTTGGAAGGCTTCTTCTTGCCCTATTTCACCTTGCATAAATGGCTGCAAGGCATTGGAATTGACTTGCTGAAAAGTTGGCGCCATAACAAAAAAGGTTAAAAACAACGCTAACCCAATCAAAACTTGATTAGGGGGCATTTGTTGGGTTGCTAAAGAAGTTCTGATAAAGGACAAAACTACCACTATGCGGGTAAAAGAAGTTAATAAAATAACTATCGCCGGGGCCAGAGTTAAAACAGTTAATAAAATCAGTAATTGTATTACTGAAGATAAGTTTTGGCCGCCCTCTTCCTCTCCGCCAATACTTAAATTAATATTAGGCAACTGAATCGGGTCAGCTAAAACCGTAGGTGAATATAAGGCTAAAAAAATAAGACTAATAATAATGATGGTAATAGCTTTGGTCCTGTTTACTCTAATCATTTCTATCACTTCTTTTAATATTCATTTCACTATTGCCCAGATTATCAGATAATTTTTCCATTCTTTGTATTTGCTCATTCATTAAGAAATGAAACTCTTTTTTACCGGGATTTGAGGCTGATGACCGGTTAGGTATCAGCTTGTCTTTAATTAAGCTCTTAAATTCATGCCAATCCTTAGATGGGGGCTTTTCTATATTGTCGTTTAAGTTAATCTCTTCCAGAAGTTTAGGATTATTAATTTCAAACAAAAGATTAATATTGGAATCAGAAACTCCTATAGCATATAATTTTTCTCCCACTTCGCAGAGGACTATACCCCGATTTTGACCTAAAGCTACTTCATCTACTACATGAATCCAGGTTCCCTGCATCTTATTAGCTACCTGCTTGCTAAAAAGGCGTATTATTGACCAAGCCGCCCCTACTATTAAACCTAAAACTACTACTAGTTTTAAAAATTCCAACCACAGCATATTACCGGAATTAGGGGTTTGACTTTGTTCTTGCTTATCCATTTCCGCATTTAAATCATCCATATCAACGGCTAAAACATTAAGTGATAATGAACAAATTAAAATTAAGGTTAAAATAACAATAAAATGATACCTTTTAAAGGCAAGCATCAATATCACTTCCAAAAATCAAACTAGTCAAGTGCTTTGCCTACTGCTTCTAATACCCTTTCCGGTTGGAACGGTTTTACAATGAAATCCTTAGCCCCGGCTTGAATTGCATCAATAACCATAGATTGTTGTCCCATCGCACTGCACATAATTATACATGCTCCGGAATCCAAAGATTTAATGGCTTTTACGGCGGCAATTCCATCCATTTCCGGCATAGTTATATCCATGGTAACTAAATCAGGTTTTAAATCCTTATATTTGTCTACTGCAACCTGCCCATTTTCTGCTTCTCCTACTATTTCATAACCGTTTTTAGTGAGAATATCCTTAATCATCATTCTCATAAAAGCTGCGTCATCTACAATCAATATCTTTTTTCCCATCATAAACCTCCTAAATATTATTGAAGTTTATTCATTCTGTCTAAAGGACTTATTATAGTAGTTATTCTAATTCCATAGCTTTCATCTATTACTACTACTTCTCCTTTAGCAATGAGTTTACCATTAACCATTAAATCTACTGGTTCTCCGGCCATTTTATCTAATTGAATAATGGCCCCTTGATGAAGATCTAATATATCTTTTATGGTTTTTCTGGTCTTGCCTAATTCTACGGTAACATCTAAAGGAACATCCATTATAAGGCCAATATTTTGAGGAGTCTGGATACTGTCACTTTCCCTAAGGGGAGCAAATTGCACCGGCTGTACTGTAACTTGTTCACCTCTTTTTAAATTAGTAGGTATGCTGTTATAAGCTTCATGACTCCACATATCTTGAGACGCTGCCGGTTGCATAATTGGTTCCGGAGGTTTTTCCCGGACCGGTGGTACAGTTTCTATTACCGGAGGTGGGGCCGCTACTTCCGTCACCGCTTCAATGGTGGTTTCTTCAATGGTATTCCCCATCAGCATACTAATCATATGCTTAACTGCTTCCATAGGGATAATCTGCATAATCTCACTATTAATAAGGTCTTCTATTTCCATTTTAAATTTAATACTGACCATATCATGGTAATCAGTTGACAATTCCAGGTGTTCTTTACCAAAATCCATTACAGTTAGCTTAGGAGGAGCAATGTCAATTCTGGTACTAAACATCGAAGAAAGACTGGTAGTAGCAGAACCCATCATTTGATTCATGGCCTCTCCTACCGCACTCAATTTGATATCATCTAACGTGGTATCTTCACACTTGCCTTCTCCTCCCATCATTAAGTCTGCAATAATACAGGCATCTTCTTCTTTAATTACTAAAACGTTAGTCCCGTGTAAACCATCAGTATAACTAACTTCAACAACTACATAAGGTAAAGGATAGTCGGAACGTAATTGTTCACTAGTTGTAATGGAAACACTAGGTGTAGTAATCGATACTTTACGTCTTAATAAGGTAGAAAGGGTAGTAGCTGATGTACCCATACTTATGTTGCCTATTTCACCTAAAGCATCTTTCTCAAAATCAGTAATACTGCCAGTTGGTGGTATATTTTTTTCATTATTATCGGAAAGAGTTATATTACTTTCCCCTTTTAATAAAGCATCAACTTCTTCTTGGGTCAAAATGCCGTCATTCATCTTCATTTCCCTCCTCTACAATCCGGGAAACCTGAATTGAGTATTTATTGCTAAAAATACCCGGTTTACCTAGAAACTTAGTTTTTTGGCCAATTACCACTTCCAGCTCTTCACGAATATTCTTATTCAAAGTTATTACATCACCTACAGATAATTCTAACAAATCTTTTACCGTAATAATGGTCTTGCCTAACAGTATTTTCACCGGAACATAAGTATTCTCCAGTTTATTTTTTATGGCATCAACATTTTCCGGTAATGATTGTTTGCTGGATGATGCATAATAAAAATGCACATTTAACTTATCTAAAATCGGTTCTAGAACTAAAAAAGGAATACACATATTAATCATTCCTAATAATTCACCCATACGAGTTTCCAGCGATACAATAATCATTATTTCAGATGGGGAAACTAGTTGCGTAAATTGGGGGTTAGTTTCCACCCTATCTAATGACGGTTCAATTTCAATAATGCTGCCCCATGGTTCTTGCAAATAATCTAACATACGTTGAACAATACGTTCTATAACGGTTTGTTCAATTTCGGTTAAAGCCCTAATCTTTTCCGGGGCATGCCCTGGTCCTCCCAACAATCTGTCTATCATGGCAAAACCCAAGTTAGGGTTAATTTCCATTATAGCACTACCTTCCAGAGGAAAGATGGAAAATACATTAAGTATGGTCGGATTAGGAATTGAACGTACAAACTCTTCATAAGTAGTCTGTTCAACCGATAAAACTTCCATTTGAATAGGGGCCCGCAGTTGAGCCGATAAATAAGTACCTAAGGAACGGGCATAATTCTCATAAATAACCTGCAAAGTGTGAATCTGATCTTTAGAAAACTTATTAGGCCTGCGAAAATCGTAAACCCTAACCTTTTTCTTCGTTTCTTCCTCTTTTAATTCATTAGCATCTACTGATCCACTACTTAAGGCAGATAATAGCTGATCTATTTCATTCTGGGATAAAACATCACTCACTTATAAACCCTCCTCATAAAGAGGTACTATTGCATAATAAAACTGGTAAAATATACACTCTTAATGGTGTTCTGGCCTAATTTGGCATTAAGGTCACTTTTTATTTCTTCTTTAAGGCGCTCGCGATTTCTTACATCCAGATCAGCAACGGTTTTAGAGGACAATATAGATAAAATGCTGTCTTTTATAATAGGCATAAATTCTCCCGTATTTTCTTTACCTTTTTTACCGGTAACTTCTAAGAATATTTCCACTTTTACAAATCTACTTCCTGCTATGTCACCAATATTAGTTGTAAATTCGCCAACTTCTAATAAATTTCCTGTTAAAACCTCTTTTGCTTGGGCAGTTTCATCTTTAGGTAAAAGAGGCGTCATCAGACTTTTTATCATAAAATAAGTAGCACCCATAGCTATCAAGAAAATGACTAATCCCACTACTATAATCTTAAAATCAAACCCTGATTTCGGTTTCTCTTCCAATGTTTTATCTTCAGCCAAAGTTTTCCCTCCCCTACCTTACTTTTTAAGTGTGGTATTAATAGCTTTACGGTAGTTAATAACTGCTTCCCGAATCTTTTCTATATCCTCTTTAACCACAAACTTTTTACCGGTAGTAAGAGTAATTATAGTGTCGGGAGTTTGTTCCATTATTTCTATTAAATCAATATTAACCGCGATTTTTTCCCCATTTAACCTGGTTACATAAATCATATATTCACCTCAGTTCCGTTAATCCGGGGAGTTAACTCCCCGGATTAAGAACAACTTACCTCTTAAGGTTAACTAACTCCTGCAGCATTTCATCGGAAGTAGTTATTATTCTTGAATTAGCCTGGAATCCCCTTTGGGTTATAATCATATCGGTAAATTCTTCGGATAAATCTACATTAGACATCTCCAAGCTGCCCGGTATTAAAGCTCCCATCCCCTGGTCACCCGGGGCCCCCACAAAAGGATCACCGGAATTGTTAGAGACTTGGTATAAGCTGCTGCCGACTTGAAGTAAACCGGAGGGATTTTGGAAATTAACTAAAGCTACCCGGGCTAAATTTCTAGTTTCTCCATTATCATACAACCCTTGAATAACTCCATCAATACCTATCGTATAACTAGTTAAGTTCCCCATAGTATAGCCGTCTTGATAAGGTACCTTAACCGAGGACTTTGATTCCCATTGAGTAAGAGCCGCAAAGTCTATATCAACTTTCATTTCTTCGGCTCCATGGGCACTGCGGTCAATAACCAATGTATAATTGGCATTACTGGGATTATTAATTAAGCCTTGATCATTAAATTCGATATTATATACTCTTACAAAGCCTTTA
Organism: Bacillota bacterium; assembly: GCA_023395515.1. Taxonomy (GTDB): domain Bacteria; phylum Bacillota; class Syntrophomonadia; order Syntrophomonadales; family Syntrophomonadaceae; genus JAAYRQ01. The sequence continues at coordinate 12,024 of JAEWZB010000121.1, read as the reverse complement.
CCACTTCCATCGACCGTTCCATTTTCTATATTTACCGCCGAGAAAAAATCACCCTCATGGCCTTGATAACCATCCATATTCTCAAATTCCGGGTCTTTGCAAATATCACACGCCCACCGAATTGTAGGAGGAACAGGCGGGGTAGCCGTTGGATTACCTGGCGCAGCCTCATACTTAAAGTACCTGAAATATAATATCTGCTTATTGCCTAAGGAATCATAAACCTCTTTAGGGGTTATTATTTCCGGCTCATCTCCTGCTACAGGCATGTTTGTACCCTTGTTAATATCAGCCCCAAAATGCACGGGCGGAGTACCAGCAGCTAATGATACCTGAGTAGTGGAGTTTAAATTCCCCTCAAATCTCATTTGCGTAGTGGCCCGGGGTGCCACAGTTTTAAAACCGGATATATCTATAGTACCGGTAGCTTTTAAGGTATCGATATTCCAATCCTGATCGGCGGTCCAGCCATGAACCCGGTAACCGTTGGAAAGACTTATCATATTGCCCCATTCGTCAAAATCGAAATTACCGGCTCTGGTGTAATACTTTTGCCCGCCATTATCTACGATAAAAAAGCCGTTCCCGTCAATAGCCAAATCCGTAGTCTTGTTAGTAGCAGCAGCCGGGGAAGGGGTATGAATCTGGTCGATACTGCTGATAGTCATACCTAAGCCTATGGCCATAGGGTTAGTACCCCCCCGGGCATCAGTAGGACTGGAAGCTCCCCGCACACTTTGATACAAGGTATCTTTGAAAACTACCCGGCTTTTCTTATAGCCGGTGGTATTAACATTAGCAATGTTATTACCTATGACATCCATTCTGGTCTGGTGGTTTCTTAAACCCGAAACCCCAGCATACATTGAACGCATCATATTGTATATGACCTCCTTTTTAGCTTAATTAGTTTAAGGTGCTTCCATCATTCCGCACCTTAAGGCTTCCTCTCAGAGGTCCAGCCTTAAACTATTACCGCACTGTCAATATTAGTAAAGATATTTTCCTTGAGGCTTTCCCCATCTACTGCGGTTATAACCGTATTATTCTTAACACTTACTACTAAAGCTAAATCCTGCATAAGAACTAAGGAATCACGAGAACCTTTTTCCCGGGCTTTAGCTACGGCATCGTTAAGCTTGAGTAGATCAGTTTCACTTAGCTCAATATTACGGTTTTTCAGCCTTTCTTTAGCATGATGGGAGAATTTTAATTCCTGATTTAACTGGTTATCTAATACCTGGGCAAAGCTGGTGGTATTAGCGGCCGTTGTTTTAGAAACAGATTCACTCTTCTTCGGAGTTATGGGTTGTATGGGCTGCTGAGGAAAATACACTTTATTCTGCATCTTCTTCACCTTCCCCTGGTTCATCTTCCCCCGGTTTTAAGGCGGCCAATAAGCTATCCAGCTTTTCTAATATCTTGGCTAAAGCATCATCATTAGTAGAAGGCTGCCCCATTTCCAAGATATCCCCAAAAGCCACTTGATGCTTGCCGATAATATAAACCGGTTGACCATCAACTATTGATACTGAGCTTACCCGTCCAACTAAAACCATTTCATCTTCAGGAGTATCTTCATTTAAATCTGGATTTACATAAGCAACCTCTCTGCCGATCATGGTACTGGCTTGCTGCAGCATTAAGCTGGGAACTAGCTGATTCATTATACTGTTGGCCATATTCTCAAAACCCTGATTCAAGTTTTGCATCTGCTCCAAGGAAGAAAAGGAAGCCATTTGAGCTATAGATTCCTTAGTATCCATAGGCTCTAAAGGATCTTGGTATTTTAGCTCGGTTATAAGTATTTTTAAGAAATCATCTTTACCTAAAATAGACTTATCCTCGTTAGCTACCTTCTGACTGTTTACTTGGTTGGTTTGATTAGTACCCCAAGGTACCGGTGCCCATATGGGATTAGTACTCATTTTTTCACCTCCTAAATCAGAAAACTTAGGGACGCATTTTCATAAGGTTGGTAAGCTTCTACATCAGAGCGGTTATCGGGACTAATTAAATCAGTTGTTATTGGAAGGTAATCCTCGTCATGCTCCTGGGATTGGTAATTGATCACGTAATTAGGCCTTTCCCACTTAGATTCCCTGCCATTTTCAGAACCGTCAAACAAACCACCATTATTTAACTGCACATTAACCTCGGTTTTCTCTACCTTTATTCCTTGTGCTTCTAAAGATTGCCGTAAGGTATTTAAGTTGCTTTCCAGCAAATTTTTGACTTGATGGTTTTCAGTCAAGAACCTGGCGGTAAGTATGCCCTCCTCCACGGCAATTTTAATCGTCATTTTACCGAGGAATTCCGGTTTAAGGTCAATTTTTATTTCGGAAGCATTCTGTTTTAATAATATCTCGGCTTTTTTAACTATCTGGTCAATAAGCTCTTTAGCTTCCAGAGGTTTATTATTAGCCATAGTAAAAACCCGATTATCTACCTTCGGTGCAGTTGCCTCTAATTTACTTAGATTGATGTTCGGCATACCCTCGTCTTCATTGGTATTCTCGGCCGTTTGTTCAGGTATTAAGGAACTGTTCCCGGTAGTTGCTGATGGTCTTACCCCGCTAAACCGGTTAGCTTCTGCCGCCATTAACCTTTTAATATCGGTAGAGTTTTGGTTTTCAGCTTTTACCTCGGCTTTATCTTCAGCTAGCCGGTTTCCTTCCGTTTTTTTCGGTTTAGTCTCCAGCTTTACTAGGTTAGTTAGAGGTTCGGCCTTAACCGGGTCTTGAACGGCCCGGGCCGTAAATTTTTCCCCATCATTAACTCTGGTCTGATTATCTAAGGTTAAATCCGATTTTCCAGTTAAGAGCTGGGGGGGTATTTCCGGCTGGGTCTCCCCTTTCATATCCTGGGGAGGAATAATAGTCCCATTTTGTTTAATTAGCTCAGCTAATCTGGTTTTTAAAACATCCAGTCCTTCAGCATCCAGGTCCTTTACATCAGAGCTGCCCATTGCTTCTAAAAGCATGCTTAGTTGTTGCAATAGCTGCTCTTGATTAACCTCACCATCTGGCAGTAATCCTAATTGCTCCTGATAATCAGTTAATAACATGATCAGTTGATTGTCCTCAGAATTTGTGGTTACAGGTGGTTTAGGTTCTGCTGCAGAAGTATCTTGACTCCCCGCCTTTTTATGGTTAGTCTTTTGCAAAAGGCTTTCAAAATTAGATTTAGAATTAGCTTTAGGCTTTCCCGGAGCGGGTACAGGTTTAGGTTCTGCCGCAACCGGACGTACTTCATAATTAGCAGATGCAAACATATTCATTGCCACTTTCAAATTCACCTCCTTTACATAATCTCCCTTAACAAGGGGTTAAGGGTAAGGACTTAGAAATCCTTACTCTTAGCCCCTTGTGTATAATTGCATCTGCTTAATCAGGGACTGACTACCAACATTTTTTTAGTTACTTCGGCCGCTTTATCTTTGTCCATATTTTGTAATATATCTGCTACCAGATCAGCACTCATATGGTTAAGTATGCCGATAATATGTTCCATTTCTAAGCGGGAAATAATATCAGCCGCATCTTTAGCATTCATTTCCGCATAATACTTGGCCATATCTTTATAAGCAGCAGTTTGATTATCTTTTAAAGTCTTAAGGTCAATTAATTGTTCATTCAAATTCACTATTTCATCTTTTAGTTTATCTTCGCTTTCGGCTAAGGTTTGCAGTTGTTGTTCTAATTCTTGATTTTCTGATTGCAGCTCTTTTAGTTCCTCATTCTTTTTTTCTACCGTCTCTTTTAAATTATTATTCTCTTGTTGAACTAAAGTTTCTTTATCTGGTTTTGGTGGTGGCTGGTTTTTTTCATCAGTAGTAATTATTTTTCCTATCACAGGTATATCGGATAAAAAAGCCGGTGGCTTTAATATATCAAGATAAAATAATAAGTATAAAATTCCTGCTGCTAAAAGCAAAAATAATATGATCGATACTAAAATTTTAAGCAGGTTGCCCATTATCTACACCCCAATGTCAGGTTAGTTGCTTCTAAAATGATTATTAATAGCTATTTCATCTATTTCTTTTTGTTCCTCTAAATTAAGTTCCTGCAAATACTTTTTCCACTCATTCTCTCGTAATTTAACCAAGGTTTTAGTTTCTTTTTTACATTCCAGTAAAATGTTTCTGGCCGTTTCCACTCTTTCCTCAGCTTTGGCTAGTTCTATATGCAAATCTTTTATATGATTTCTTATGACCGGCAGATAATCTTTAATAACTAAAGTTTTTTTAAATGGTAATGTTCTTATGGAGGTTTCAAAGCCATTTAATCTAGCCAGTTGGGTATTAATATTATCTATAATGGCATTTCTTTCCTGCATCCTTAAAGCCAAATGCTCACTGGCCATCTTTTCTTGACGTTTAGAAATATCCAACTTTCTTTGCAGCTTAAATACAAACTTATGCATCTATATCCCTACCTGCTGGTTGCTTGTTTTAAAAATTCCAAGGTGTCATTATACTTAGCCTCCTGATAAACCTCTTGTTTAATAAAACTACGACATTTTTCGATTAAAGTGATTGATTCGTCAATCAGGGGATTGGAACCTTTTTTATAAGCCCCTATTTCAATTAAATCTTTAGCTTCCTCATAAGTAGCTAAAACACTTCTGAATTTATTAGCTATTTGCAAATGCTCATCGGGAACTAAATCTATCATTACCCGGCTTATACTGTCATTTACACTTATGGCCGGATATATATTCATGGCTGCCATATGGCGGCTTAAAACAATATGCCCGTCAACAATACCTCTTACCGCATCGGTAATAGGTTCGTTCATGTCATCACCTTCAACCAGAACTGTGTATAGGCCGGTAATTGTACCCTGTTCGGAAGTACCTGCTCTTTCTAATAAACGGGGTAATAAAGCAAATACCGAAGGGGTATAACCTCGGGTAGCCGGAGGTTCACCAATCGCCAGACCTACCTCACGTTGAGCTAAGGCAAATCTAGTCAAGGAATCCATTAAAAGCAGAACATCCTTACCCTGGTCCCTAAAATATTCAGCAATACTGGTAGCTACAAAGGCCCCTTTTAATCTAACTAAAGCCGGCTGATCAGAAGTTGCTACAACTACTACTGATTTAGCCAGTCCTTCTTCACCTAAATCTCTTTCCAGAAATTCTCTGACTTCTCGGCCTCTTTCCCCGATTAGGGCTATAACATTAATATCTGCTTCAGTATTTCTGGCAATCATACCCATCAGGGTACTTTTACCTACCCCACTACCGGCCATAATCCCTATTCTTTGACCTCTGCCCACCGTAATAAGCCCGTCTATAGCTTTAACTCCTACCGGCAGCACTTCAGTTATTCTTTTTCTCTTTAAAGGACTAGGGGGCTGGTTCATGACCGGATAACTAATATTAGTCTTTATTCGGCCTTTATCATCTAGGGGCTGTCCCATACCGTCCAGAACCCGGCCTTGCAGTTCCAGTCCCACATTAACTCTTAGGGTAGTACCCGTAGCGATTAACTCACTACCCGGCCCTATTCCCTCCAGATTACCTAGAGGCATCAACAGAATAGTATTATCTTTAAAGCCTACTACTTCGGCTGGTATCTCTTTTCTATCCGCAAAATTTGTTCTTATAAAACAAAGCTCACCTAAACTCACCCGGGATCCGGTAGCTTCGATAGTTAGCCCGATAGCTTGGGAAATCTTGCCTTTCAGTTGGCAAGCCGATATACGGTCCAAAACTTCAAAATATTTATGGAAATTTTTCACTTCAGCCGCTTTACTCATCTCCTGATACTTCCTGTAAACCTTGTTCAATAATATCCAGCTTAGTTTCTATACGGGCATCAACAGATCCATTATCACTTTCAATGAGACAACTGCCGCAAGAAACTCTGGCATCCCCTTTGGCTTCGGCATTAATCTCCTTACTGCCAATATCAGTTAAAGTCTCTTCCTCCATTAATCGTAATAAATTATCTAACTGGGCCGGATTAACATAAACCTTTATATTTTCAGGACTATCTAAATAACTAATCGCATCTCTGACAATATTTATTATTAAATTCGGATTGGTAGATAACTCATTAGCTATAACCTTTTTAGTCACAGCTATAACTAGTCTGACCATATCCGCTTCCACACTTCTTAGCATGCTTAACTTAGTTTGACGAGCTTCCTCTATGATAAGTTCATTTTGTTCCAGGGCTCTTTGCCGGTCAGCTTCAATCTCGGCATGAATTAGTTTTAATCCTTCTTCGTACCCGGAAGTCTTCGCTTCCTCTCTTAGTAATTTAACTTCTTGAAAAACTTCATTGCGTATAACATCAGCTTCTTCTTGGGCATTTAGTATTATTTCTTTAGCTTCCCCTCGGGCCCTTTCCAGAAGCTCAAAAACCATTTGTTCAGTCTCTTTTAGAATCTGCTCACCTTCGGCTTTTAACGCGTTTATTTCATTTAAATAATTATTATTATCATGGCTAGCCAAGCTAGCCGTTAAAGTTTTTTTTAGTTCTTGTAAATCGGTAAGTTCAATAAGCTTAGGTTTGGATGATAAAGATGAATTCTTAATAATTTTAGACAATTATTTCATCTCCTCCACCTCTGGCTACCACAATTTCTCCGGTATCTTCTAACCGTCTGATTATATTTACTATCCTTTGTTGCGCTTCTTCTACATCACGCAGTCTAACCGGCCCCATAAACTCTATATCTTCCTTCAGCATATCGGAAGCTCTTTGCGACATATTGCCAAATATCTTCTGGGCCACCTCATTGCTGGCTCCTTTTAAGGCTAAAGCCAGATCTTGACTTTCAACTTCTCTGAGTACCCGCTGTACAGAACGGTCGTCAATAATAACTATATCTTCAAATACAAACATCAGTTTTTTAATTTCTTCGGCTAGTTCAGGATCTTGAACTTCCATGGCTTCCATGATAGTTTTTTCAGTTCCTCTATCCACCCGGTTAATTATTTCAACTACTGATTTTATACCACCCGCCACTGTCATTTCTTGAGGTCCTAAGGAGGACAGCTTACGCTCTAAAACCCGCTCCACTTCTTTTATTACTTCCGGGGAAGTGGTATCCATAATAGCTATTCTTTTAGCCACATCGGATTGCCTTTCCGGGGGCAGAGCTGATAAAAGAATCGAAGCTTTTTCCGGAGCTAAATAAGCTAGTATCAGAGCAATAGTTTGTGGATGTTCGGATTGAATAAAATTTAATAATTGCGAAGGTTCGGTATTGCGCATAAAATCAAAGGGGCGGACTTGCAGAGAAGCTGAAATACGCCCGATTATCTCCATAGTTTTTTCTTGGCCATAAGCCCTTTCCAAAATCTCTTTAGCATAAGAAATACCGCCTTGCCCTATGTATTGGCTGGCAATACACATTTCAAAGAATTCACGGTATATTTCGTCCGCTTTTTCGGTTGACACCTGCCTGACATTAGCTATTTCCAAAGTCAACTGTTCAATTTCTTCATCATTCATATGCTTAAAAATTTCGGCTGACTTTTCCGGACCTAGAAAAATTAAAAAATTGGCAGCTTTTTGTTTACCGTTTAACGCTTTTTTTGTTGCAGTTGCCATCTTCTCACCTCATATCTTCCGCCAGCCAGATTCTCAGTACTTGGGCTGCATCTTCCGGGTTTTTATTAATCAGTTTATCAATTTCTTGTTTAATCTTTTGCAGTTCTTTTTCTTCCGGAGTTAATGATTTATCAATTAATTCTTCTAAATTTATTTCTTCTTCCACCACCGCTTCAAAGCCGGTTGCTTCTGCTGCCAGCTCTTCTGTTTGCCGTTTCCTGCGCATTAACAGGAAGACCAAGAGCACAATTATTACGCCTAAGATTCCAAATAAAACTGGAGTTAACGGCGAAGCTAATATACCCTGGAGTCCGCCGATAGGATTAGGTTCGGGAACCGGCTCCACAAAAAAATCAATAAATGCCACCGAAATATTATCTTCCAGCCGGACATTTTCTTGGAACCTATCCTCTCTTAACCCACAGGCAGTAGCAACTATACTGCGAATTGTATCTGTTCTTGCTTCTTCGGTTTGGCCCAGGTTAGAATTAGCCACGGCAGAATTGTTTACTAATACGGATACGGTTAGATAATCATACTTAACTTCACCCTGGGAAAATCTAGTTACGGTTTCAGTTCTATTTATCTCATAATTAGTAGTCTTATCACTCCGGTTGGAAGCAGATTCCCCCGCCCCTTGACCTTCTACTTCTTGATATTGGGGAATATTATTATCAGTTCCTGGTATTTGCAGATTAGGATTTTGGGTATTACTGGTAGATTCTTTAAGTACTTGCTCACTTCTAACAAAAGGACCTTCCGGGTCATGGGTATACTTTTCATCTACTTGTTCTCTATCATCAAAGTTTAGTTCAGCATTCACCCGTACCACTGCATTATCAGGACCTATAGTTTTATCCAGCATAGTTTGAATAGCAGTTTCTTTTTCCCTTTCATACTGCTTTTTCATAGCCATTTGCAGTTGAATTTGCTCGGTACTATTAGCCTGTAAAGAGGATAGGTTATCTGATAAAAGAGTACCATTTTGATCAACTATTACCACATTTTCAGCTTCTAATTTCTCAATACTGTTAGCTACTAAGTTAATAATTGCTTGTACTTCCCGGTTGTTCAAACTTTCTCCATCCTGGGTTCTTATAACTACAGAAGCTTTAGGCAAGGCTTCTTTTTCAGAAAAAAGAGATTCCTCAGGCAGGGCCAGGTTAACTTTAGCTGCTTTTACCTTATCTAAGGCTTGAATAGTTCTAGCTAATTCACCTTGCAAGGCAGACTGATATTTTACCTTTTTATCAGTTTGGGTTTCACCAAAACTACTTTCCAAAAACAATTCTAACCCTGCTTCACCCCGGGGTAAATTTTGGCTGGCTAAATTAAGGCGGGCCTTATACTTTTCTTGGGCAGGTACTAAAATAGTGGTGCCATTATCATCTAACTTATAACTAATCTTATCCTCATTTAGCTTCTCAACCATAGCTGCTGCATCTTTATCATCTAACTCTGTATACAACACCTCATAACCGCTGTTAGGATCACTAGTAATAGTCAACACGGCTAAGGTAGCAATAATTAGCATTGCACCGCCGGCAATTAATACTTTTTGATTTAATGACAGCTTATTCCAAAGTTCTTTGATATTTGTTGCATACTGGTTTAGTCTATTTACAAAACTCTCCATTACTTAACTCCTAAATCTACATTTGGATTCTCATAATTTCCTGGTATGCTTCTACAATTTTATTTCTGACTTCAATAGTCAGTTGTAATGCCAGGTTAGCTTTTTCATAAGCAATCATTGTGTTATGCAAATATTCTTCCTCCCCTAAAACTAGTTGGGCAGCACTAACAGATGCTTCTTTTTGGAGTAAATCAACTTCACTTAAAGCATCTTTTAAATAAGACATAAAGCTAGCTTTATTATTTGAGGTTACTTTATCATTAACTATTGTATTATCAAGAGGTAAACTTGCAGTAAGCGTATTAATCTTCACAGATTTTCCTCTCCTATCTACCTATCTCTAAGGCCCTTACGGCCATACCTTTAGTGGCTTCAATAACTTTAGCATTAGCTTCGAAAGACCTGGTGGCAGCAATCATATTTATCATTTCTTCCACAATGTTTACATTAGGATAGTTAACATAGCCTTGTTGGTCTGCATCAGGGTGAGAGGGATCATATACTTTCCTAAAGGGTAATTCATTTTCTTCCAGGCTTCTTATTTCCTTGACCCGGACTCCTTGAGGATTATAAGCAAGTTTATCCTTTAAAACGGTATTAAAGCTTTTCTTACTATTTGGGTTACGCGCTTCGAATACTACTACCTGGCGGCGGTATGGTCCTTCCCCATTTTCAGTGCGGGTTGTTTCAGCATTAGCCATATTATTAGCTATAGTATCCATCCGCAGCCTTTGGGCAGTTAAACCGGAAGCACTTATATCGATAGAATTAAGAAACCGCATATATTTAACCCCTTCCTGTAATAGCTAAGCGGAGTAATCTAAATTCATTACTCAGGCTTTGCGTTAAAGAATCATAATATATCTTGTTTTTGGCTAACTTAGCTGATTCTACATCAATATCAACATTATTGCCATCATTTCTAAAACTAAGATCATTCATTTCCTGAATTTCCGGCTCCATATTAACTAAATTATGATTGGAGTGGATTAAAATATGACGATTATTAGTAATCCTCATGTTTAAAGGCTTATGGTTAGCTAATAGGGTATCTTGCAGCTTATCTTCAAAAATAACTTCTCTTCTTTTAAAATCCGGCGTATTATTATTAGCAATATTATTAGCCGTTACGGTATTGCGCAGACTGGCCACATCCATTGATTTATTTAAAAGCACGGAAGCGGGAGAATCAAAGATTTTTCCCAGCATATAAAACACTCCCATCAATATAAATATACAAATTACTATTCTGCTTACTTCTACTTATATTTACATATTTCCTGCTCTAAAGTAGCTTTTTTTGTCATTTTAGACCTATTTTTTCTGAATATTTTTATTTGATTCCATGATAATCATTATATATACCACTAGGTCAAAAACTAGACCTGTTAACAAAATATACTTTTTATCCTAAAAAAAAATATGACCAACTTCATAGTTAGTCATATTTTTTCCATTAATTTTAAAATTCTAATTACATTGACAAAATCTGCAATCAAAGGTTATTTTGTTAATTTCAAGTAATAAAAAATTTACTTAACCTTAACTCTGTTTATTTAGTTCCTCAAATAAATAGTCATTTAAAACCTTAATATAGGTACCTTTCATTCCTAGTGATCTTGATTCAATTACCCCGGCACTTTCAAATTTACGTAAGGCACTTACAATAACCGAACGGGTAATTCCTACTTTGTCCGCAATACGGCTGGCTACCAGTAAACCTTCTTTACCGTTTAATTCAGCCATAATATGTTCAATAGCTTCTTTTTCCGAATAAGATAAAGTAGCTAAAGCAATCTGTACTGAAGCTTTTTTACGTGCTTCTTCCTCTACCCGCTCCGAACGCATACGCATTATTTCATTAGCCACAACTATAGCTCCATACTCTGCTAATACAATATCTTCATCGGTAAATTCCCGGGTTTCTCTCATTAAGATTAAAGTGCCAATTCTTCTTGCACCCCCAAAAACGGGAGTTATAGACCATATTCTAGTGGCACAATTGCAGGAAACATTGTTAGGGTTAAATAGACACTTCCTACCATCCTCTATAATAATATTAGTTCTGGTTTCGGTAATGTTCAGAAATTCTTGGTTAAAACTTTCTGGAAATCTTTCCGAATGGCTCATAAGCTGTTCGATCTCAGTACAAAAAGCCTCCTCTGTAAAAGCATAGCCTCCGATTTGCCCTCTTCGTCCCACCACGAACACACTACAATCCAAACTTTTAGATAAAACCTCAGAAATTTCAAAAAAATCTACCGGTTTACCACCAATTTTCCGTAATATCTTATTAATGGCTCTTGATTTTTCAAGCAAAGTCTTTTCCATTTATATACCTCCTACAAAATGTACCTGCTTAGATCGTCATCCTCTACTATCTTTTTTAGTCTACTAGCAACATAATTGGTATCAATAACTACTTCTTCTCCGCTCCTATAAGGAGAATCAAACAATAAATCTTCCAAAACCTTTTCCATTACCGTGTGTAGTCTCCTAGCCCCGATATTCTCTGTTTTATCATTGACCTTCCAAGCCATTTCGGCTATATAATCTATGGCATCATCACTAAATGATGCTTTAACATTTTCGGTCGACATCAGAGCAGTATATTGTTTAGTTAAAGCATTATGCGGCTCGACTAATATCCTTTTTAAGTCATCCTTAGTTAGACTTTCAAGCTCTACGCGGATAGGGAATCTCCCTTGCAGTTCAGGTATCAAATCTGAAGGTTGGCTAATATGAAAAGCTCCTGCTGCGATAAATAAAACATGATCAGTTTTGACCGGGCCATATTTAGTAACTACGGTTGCAC